>NZ_BAAAEL010000002.1:223844-568796 GCF_039522995.1 Sphingomonas molluscorum
ACGGGCCGCTTCTGTTTGGGGTTTTTGCAGGCGATCAGTCGACCAGTGCAGTGATGCCCTTGCCGAGGTTGTTGCCGCCGCTGGCGATCTCGACGGTGCCCAGCGTTTCGGTCTGCGGAGCGCGGCCCGAATAGATGAAGCCGTTGGTCGAATAGGACGAGGTGCCCAGGCCACCGACGGGGCCGAACCACACGCGCACTTCGCTCCAGTCGCCGGCGGCCGACACGTCCACGGCGCGCACGTCGCGCTCGATGCCGCCGCGGCGCGACCAGTTGGCGTGGGTCAGCAGGACCTCGCGGTCGTTCACCACCCGGGACACCATCGCGACATGACCCATCCGCATGCGGCGGCTGGCTTCAAACGACAGGACAGCGCCTTCCTTGGGGGTGTTGCCACGCGCATACTTGCCGGCTGCCTGGTTCCACCAGGTGTTGGCGTTGCCGTGGATCTCGATGCCGGAAATCTCGCGGGCATAGGGTGCGCACTGCCAGAAGCGTGCCTGTGCCGGAACCGTGGTCAGCAGGCAAAACGATACCGCCAGCGCGCAACGCGCTGCAAAAGCCCGGAAATTCATGGACCCCCCAAAGGTCGTTGAAGCTCGTGTCAGCGTGTGAAGCAGGAATTCTTCGCGCGCGAAAGATCATGCACCTCGTCGATGGAACCTTTTCCGACGAAGCGTGTTTAGCCGTCGGTGGTTGCCCGGCAGAAGCTGTGCCGCGGCGCCGTCTCTCCTGCGCGACGCCTGATTTCACGGCCTTTTTCCGCGTACCTGCCACATCGAAGTTGTCGATGCCGGTTCGTTCGATGCGGCGAATCGCCGCCGTTCCCGCCCGCGCCATCCCGTCTAGAAGAGGCCGATGCGACCCTGGTTCTTCGCCGCGCTGCTGCTTGCCGGCTGCAACAACAGCCCCCTTCCCGAGGAGGATTTCCGCCCCGCGGCTGAGCAGACGACCGCACCACTCTCGCCCGGCACCAGGCCAGTCCGGATCGGCGAACAAGGGCCGAGCTTCGCCGCCTGCGGCATCGGCGGCGAAGTGATCGCGCCGTCCATCCCCGTCCGCGCGGCGCCGTTCGAGGAGGCAGCGACCACCGACGCGATCGAGAAAGGACGCACGCTCTTCGTCTGCACCCGCTCGATCGACCAGCGCTGGCTGGGCGTGGTGGTGCCGCCGGCCGCGGCACCCGAGGAAGGGTGCGGCGTCACCACCCCCGTGGCCGGTCGCCGCCCCTACGAAGGTGCGTGCCTCTCCGGCTGGGTTCCTGCCGCCGCCATCCGGGCCCGCGCCCGCTAAGCCCCTCCGCTCGGTTCGTCGCAACCTTTGTTGCACTGCAACAGATTTCATGGTCCGTTCGTTGGCGCGCGCCGGATCGGTTCAGCATGCTGTTAACCGCCGCCCGGCAGAATGACGGATGATGGAGCACGTTCGGGAGCGAGATCGATGGGCGCAAGGATGAAGCCGGCCGAAGGCGCGATGACCCTGGCCGAGATGAAAGAGTTCGCAGGCTTCAGCGCGGCGACCCAGCGCTACATCCGCCGCTCGCTCGATATCGGCCTCGATCGCCAGGATGCGATGGAGCGCTGGTCGCGCGACGTCGTCGAGGCGGCCAGCATCCGCGCCCAGGCCCGGCTCTACGATCGCCTGCCCGAGATCCGCGCGCTCGTTCCGGACGACAGCGGCCTTGAGGCCGTCGAACCCTTCATGGCCCCGCTCCTGGTCGTGACCGCGTTCGATCTCGGCCAGGGCCGCCTCACCTCCTTCTCCGCCTATCGCTTCCTCTACGAGCGCCTGCTGGGTGCAGAGACGCGGCCATGGCTCCCGTCCGCCTTCTGCGCGTCGGCCGCACTTCCACACCTTCACCCCGAGCTGCGACGCAAGCTGCTCCAGTCGATCAGCGAAGCCGCCGCCACCGCCTCGGGCTGGTCGCTGCGTCAGCCGGCCTTCTTTCCGGCCTGGGTGGAAAAGGTCGATCAGCGCTCCCTGCCGAACTGAGCAGCCCGCTCACACCGCGGGAAGGTCGGAGACCCTGAGGCCCAGCCATTCGGCCAGCCGCTGCAGCTCGGCGCGCAGCGCCGCGGGCGTAACGGCCGGTGCGTTCGGCTCGACGCTCGCCTGCTGCACGATCAGCGTCCCGCTCCTGCGATCCGCCTTCAGGTCGACGCGCGCGACCAGCGCACCGTCGAGCAGGAACGGCAGGACGTAATAGCCATGCTCGCGCTTGTGCGCAGGCGTGTAGATCTCAAGGCGATAGCGGAAGTCGAACAGGCGCTCGGTCCGGTCGCGGTTCCATACGAGCGGATCGAACGGAGACAGCAGCGCCGGCCCATTCGCCCGCCGGCCCGCCCGCGCGTCGCGATGGAGATAGGCCTGCTGGCGCCATCCACGCACCCGCACCGGTACGATCGTCCCCTCCTCGACGAGATCGGCGATCGGCTGCGGGGCGTCCGCAGCGGGGATTCGGTAGTAGTCGCGCAGATCCCCTGCGGTCACGATACCGAGCGCTCGTGCCGATCGCGCCAGCAGTTCGCGCCGGGCCTCCGCACCGGGCGGCGTCGGCTGGTCGAGGGTGGCACGTGGCAGCACGCGCTCCGGCAGGTCGTAGACGCGCTCGAAATTGCCGCGCCGATGCGTCGCCGCGACCAGGCCCGCCCAGAACAGCCATTCAAGAGCATGCTTGCCGTCGCTCCACACCCACATGCCCTTGGCCCGCGCCTTGCCGGCCAGGTCGGAGGCCGCGAGCGGTCCTTCGCTGGCGATGCGGGCGAGCAGCGCCTCGGCTTCGGCCCGCCGAGCGCCCGCGAACGGCTCCAGCTGGCGCCAGATCCCCCTGCCGGCACGCGCCCGCGCCATCCGCCAGCGCAGCAGCGGCTGGCAGTCGATCGGCAGCAGCGACGCCTCGTGTCCCCAATATTCGAAGAAGCGCTTGGGGCGCTCCGCCATGATCCCGTCGAGCAGCGCCCGATCGTAGCCGCCCAGGCGCGAGAACAGGGGCAGATAGTGCGCGCGGGCCAGGACGTTGACGCTGTCGATCTGAAGCAACCCGAGCTTCGCGATCGTCCGGCGCACCCGTGCCGAGCCGACGTCGCCGTCCCGTTCGCGCGCGTTGAACCCCTGCGCGGTGAGCGCGATCCGCCGGGCTTCTGCGACCGAGAGCTCCACGGTCAGAACCGGCCTCCCGCCTTCGTCAGGGGACTAGGCTTCACCGGCACGCCCGCCACCCCATCGCCCCCCGCCGTGCCTGGTCGAGGTGAAGGTGATCGCGGTGCGCGGCGTTATAGTCGGGCGACAGCACGGTCGAGAACAGGTCGCAGGCGCCGTCCCGCACCTCGCGCAGAAAGGCGGCGCGCTCCCCCTCGCCCTTCCAGTCGCCGATCACCGTAACCCGCTTGCCGTTCGCGAGCACGAAGCCGGCGACGTCCAGCGCATTGGCGGCGGCATGCTCGCTCCAGTCCCCGCTCGATCGGCCGTACATGCGCCGGCAGTTGTAGCTTCCGAAATGCTCGATGCGCACGACCGAGCTGTCGAAGTGGCGACGCGCGGCGGGCTGGACCACCTGCCACTCCCACATCGCAAGCGCCGCCGCGACCGGGCAGGACGTGCCCACGTCGCGGGGCGCAAAGCGGATCGCGCGCGCGCCTCCCGCGGTCAGCCGCACGCCATCGGCATAGCCGCACTGCCCTGACACCAGCGGCGCGAGCGGCAGATAGTGCACGCCCGCCTGCTCCAGCAGCTGCCGGCACTTGGGGAAATCGTCTGCAAGCCCGGCCAGCTTGCGCCCGGTGAACATCCCCACCGGCTCGCTCAGGTCGAGCGGCCGCCACGGCAGGTCCTGCGGCCGATTGCGGACCAGCGCATAGAGCGCAAAGCCGATCGCGAGCAGCACCAGCCCCCACAGGACCGCCCGAGTCACCTGCCGCATGCGGTTCATCGGCGCTGCGCTTTGTCCAGCGGCTCGGCAGTGACCGGATAGCCGAGATCGTCGGGGATGCAGAGCTGGTCGACGCCGTCGCGCCGCTCGATCCAGGGGGTAATGGAGCGCACCGGATAGGCCGCCGCATGCGCCGCCGCCGCCGCGAAGCTCCCAAGCGTCGCCAGCCGCTCGAGCACCCGCCGCGTGGGGAAGATCAGGTGCGCGCGGCCAGCCTCCGCATCTGCCAGCACCTGCGCGGCGCTCGCCCAGAAGGCGCGCGCCGTCTCGGTCCCGTCTTCCACCGGTGTCGGCGCATCCTCGGGCGCCGCTGCCAGGAAGAAGTGCGTGTCAAACAGCCGCGCGACCAGCCGCTCCGGCTGCCAGCGCGCAAAGGGCACCAGCCGCTCCGGCGCGATGCGGTGGCGCCCCAGCACCGCCGACAGCGGCTCGCCCGCATGCAGCCGCGCCCGCATCGCCTGGAGATCGCCCGCGCCCGGCTGCGGCGCCAGCCCCACCGCCAGCCCGACCTCCTCGATCGTCTCGCGGATCGCTGCCGCCTTGGGCGCCAGCGCGGCATCCCCAAGCTCGCTCGCCAGCGCGACGTCGCCCGGGTCGATGCGGCCACCGGGGAAGACCAGCGCACCGCCAGCGAACGCCATCTGCGCCGCCCGCTCCACCATCAGCAGCTCGGGCGCGCCCGGCGCGTCGCGCATCACGATCAGCGTCGCGGCGGGGATCGGCTGGGGCAGGTCGGGCATGATGGGCAGCGTCTTCTTGAGGGCGCCGGCGCGGCCGCTCCGCCTATCCACGGGAGCGATGGGCGAGGCAAGCGCCTCCGGGATGGAAGCATTCCGCGTGTCCTCACAGAGGGCCCGCGCAGGGACCGAACCATAACGGTGCGGCCATCTTGCCTGTTCCGGCCAGCCTGCGACCACCTGTACCCATGGATGCGATGTTCGAGCGGGTGGAGGAATTGGCAGAGCGGGTGCGGCACACCGTCACCCCGCTCGCCGACCTGTCGGGTGGCTATGCGCTGCTGGACTTTCCGGATTATTCCAACGTGGGCGACAGCCTGATCTGGCTGGGGGAACTCGCCTTCTTCGATCGCGCGGCCGCGCAGCCGCCCGGCTATGTGAGCACCATCCACGGCTTCGATCTCGGCGCCCTGCTCCGCCGGGTTCCGGACGGGCCGGTGTTCCTGAGCGGGGGCGGCAACTTCGGGGACCTCTGGCCCCGTTTTCAGCAGTTCCGCCGCATGCTTCTGGCGGCCCTGCCCGGCCGGCCCATCGTCCAGCTGCCCCAGACGATCCACTTCGCCGATCCCGAACAGGTACGCCTGACGCGGGAGGCGATCGCCGCCCACGGCAACTTCACCCTCCTGGTACGCGATCGCGCCAGCCTTGCCTTTGCGGAGGCCGAACTCGGCTGCCCGGCGGCGCTCTGCCCGGACATGGCCTTTTGCCTCGGCAGCCTTTCGCGCCCGGTGCTTCCGGTCCACGACATCGTCTACCTCTTGCGTACCGACCAGGAGCGCAGCGCCGGGCGCGGCGTCCCGGAACTGCCGCGCGACAGCCTGCTCGCCGACTGGATCCACGGCACGCGCGCGCCCAGCCGCTGGGATCGCGCCGTCGCGCGGCTCGGCCGCACCGCACGGATGCTTGCCGGTGGCGAGCCCGACTATCGCCGCTTCCGCGCCCGCGCGCGCTCGGAGCTGGAGCGCGGCCGCGCCCTGCTCGGCTCGGGCGACGCGGTCGTCACCGATCGGCTGCACGGCCATATCCTCAGCGTGCTGATGGGCATCCCCCACGCCGTGCTCGACAACAGCTATGGCAAGGTCCGCGGCTTCGCCGAGCTATGGACCGGCGACCTTCCCGGCGTCGCGGTGTGCGAGACGCTGGACGACGCCACCGCCCACGCGCTCGCGACCCTGCGGGAGATCGCCTGACGGCGGGCGGCTCCCCACCGCCCGCCCCACCCGCGCCTACGCCCGGCGCCGCCGCCTTCTTCCCGACGCGCCGGGTGCCGGCAGGCTGTCGTTTCCGCCACCGCCATGCGCCCGCACCGGCACAGGTCCCAGATAGCTCGGTGGCACCGGCACGGTGCTCAGCACCAGCTTCTGGAGCACGACATTGTCGTCGATCCGCCAGACCCGCACGACGTGCCGGCCCGGAGCGATCGTCCCGAGGTCCGCGGACAGCCGGACCGCATTGTCGCGCACCGCCTGCGCCCAGCGCTCCTTGCCCGGCGTATCCTCGGGACCGCCAGTCGCCTCCAGCCGCGCCTGCAGCACCTGCACGGCCCCGCCGTCCAGCGACACGCCGATGCGGACACCACTGCCGCCGCTCGTGTCGAGCGTAGGCGCAAGGAAGAGCGTCACCTGCGCCGGCCCGCCCTTCTCCACCGTCACGTCATATTCCAGGCTGATGCCATCCCCAGGCGTGGTCGCTGGCAGACCCTGGGGAAGCGCGATCACGGCACCCGCCGTACGGCCCAGGTTCGGGATCACCGTCCACCGCATCGCCTTCCCGTCACGCGCACGGCTGAACGCCGGCGCCTCGATCGCGATCACGCCTTCGGGCGCTCCCTTCGGTGCCACGAAGCGCGGCTGCGGCCGGCGCCGGTCGTTGGGCGTGTCGGCAGCGACCCGCGTGATGCTCGGCATGGTCTGCTGCGTGGGATCGTTCCAGATCACATAGCTCATGTGGATCTGGGCCATCATGCCGTCCCACTTGCCGCCATTGATGCTGTGGTAGCGCTGGGTGAGCGCACCGTCGCGGCGGAAGCTCGCCTCGACCTGGTCGGCGAAGTAGTTTGCCCGCGCGTCGTTCTTGGACGCCAGCAGCTTGTTCCACGCCGCGGCATAATAGAGGCGATAGAGGTTCGCCATCGCCGCGATCGGGAACTCGACGATCTGGTAATAGGCGTCCAGTTGCTCCGCGCCCAGTCGCGATCGCGTGTCGAGCATGCGCGCTTCCAGCGCATCCCACTCGGCGACGATCGTGCCGAACTCGCCGCCGTCCAGCCCTTGCGGGGTGATGCCTCCCAGCGGGAAGCTGTCTGGATCGATCAGCTCGGGCTTCCGACGCGCGGCATATTTGCTGTAGCGGGTGAGCATGTCGCCGATCGCCGGCCCATGCGTCACGCCGAACGTCGCGGTCGCCCAGTCCTCCGGATAGGCAGCGAGGGCCGCGGGCGTCATCGCCTCCGGGTCCCACGCCATGTCCAGGAAGAAGCTCAGCGGATATTCCATCGGCTTGATGTCGCCGACGTTGACGATCCACATCGTCCGCACGTCGCGCCGATAGGCGAGATCCATCTGCTGCCAGACCTTTTCGATCTGGCTGGTGTTGATCCACTTGTAGTTCCGCGGACCGCCTACATAGTCATAATGGTAATAGATGCCGTAGCCGCCGCGCCGCGGCGCTGCGCCCGCATCGGGAAGCCTGCGGATCTGTCCCCAATTGTCGTCGGAGAACAGCAGGGTGACGTCGTCCGGCACCTTCATGCCGTGGTCGTAATAGTCCTGCACCTCCTTGTAGAGCGCCCACACTTGCGGCGTCTCGCTGGCGGGCTTGCCCGTCACCTCGGCGATGATCGCACGCTGGTCCGTCACGACCCGCTCCAGCAGCGGGATGGCAGTCCCCTCGCCCATCGCCTCGTCGCCGTCGCCGCGCATGCCGACCGTCACGACCGATTCATAGCCGCGGCCGTCGCCCTTCGACATCATCCGCTCGATGCCGCCCCGCCAGAAGCGACGCAGGTTCTCGGTGTTCTTGGTGTAATCCCAGGCGCCGCCGGTGACGCCCTGCTCCTTGTTGCGGTGCCATTCGTCATGCGCGCGCAGCATCGGCTCGTGGTGGGAATTGCCCATCACCACGCCCATCGCATCGGCCAGCACCATGTTCTGGGGATCATCGGCCGCAAACGCCCGCGGCGCCCACATGGCGGGCCACAGGTAATTGCCCTTCATGCGCAGCAGCAACTCGAAGACGTGCGCGTACATCTTCGAATTGACGCCGCCGAACTTCTTGGCCGCCCAGCCGCTGAGTGCCGGTGCCTCGTCGTTGATGAAGAAGCCGCGATAGCGCACCTTGGGCTGGTCGCGCCGCGAGCCTGCCGGGATCGAAACCTCGCGCCGCCGCTGCACCGGCACGTCGGCGAACCAGTGCCAGGGCGACACGCCGATCCGCTCGCACAGGTCATAGGTCCCGAACGCCGCCCCCCGCCGGTCGGAGCCGATGACGACCAGCGCGCGCGGCACACCCGGCAGCGGATCGTCGACCACGATCTGGCGAAACGCCTCCCACTCACCGCGCAGGTCCGCCGCGTCGATCTTGCCCGCGGCCGCAAGCGCGTCGAGCATCGGGCTCTGGCCGAGCACCCCGATCAGCACCGCCGGGCCGCGCAGGCCAGCCATGTCGCCTTCGATCAGCCGCGCGCGATTGCCGCTCACCCGCTCCAGGTCGGCAGCGAAGCTTTTGGCGGCGTGGCCGACGGCGGAGTCCGCCTGGGCATCGATCACCACCGCGGCCGGCACCCCGCCCGCGATCAGCGGAAACGCCCCCCTCCCCGCGGGGGCGCTCTGCGCCTCGGCCTGCTCCGCTCCGGGCAGCGAGCCCAATGCCAGGGCCCCGACGCAGGCGGCGCCGCCCATCAGGTTTCGCCGAGTCACCATCCCTGCACGCACCACAGCATCTCTCCCTCAAGCCACGGCGCGACCTTCTCACCGGCGTCGCATCCGCATTTGGTATCGCTATCATGGCCCTTGTTCGAAGAGAAGCCGCTCGCGCTCCCCCGTGTGGCCTGCTGTGGCTTGGGGCGGAGCGAAGCTTCGGCTAAGGCTCAACCATGGACTTCGACCAGCTCCTCATCCGCTTCTTCGGCTCGGCCGACATCGCCGCCCTCTCGCCGGGTCAGATCGCCGACGGCGCCGATCGGCTGCGGCTCGAATTCGGTCTGGAAAAGGACAGCGGTCGCCGCTTCGCGCTGTGGTGCCTGATGTACATGCTGGGAATCGCGCCCGACCTCGACGCCTTCGAGGATGAGGCGGACCGCGAAGCCGCACGCGACTTCATGGACGCGGTCGACCAGGAAGCCGAAGAGGACTAAGCTTCCGCGTCTGGCGAAAGGCCGACTTCCGTCCGCCGCGCCGACGCCTGCTGACAGCCAGCCCCAGTCCCATCGACGCCTGTTCTTGGCTTCGAAGCGTCGCCATCTCGTTTTCGGCAGATGGCGCGCGGCTTCGCCGTGGAAGTTCATGCCGCTGGTATTACAGCGCGGCGCTCCGTCTGCCGCAAAGTCGGACCACAGCTTCAGAACCAGCCCCCTTTGGTCTCACCGCCGCTCTCATTTCACCGGAAAACTTGCTCGGTACATGTAGGACCGCTTCGATTAGTTGCGTCCGCAAGCAACCAACGTCGGCGCCCTCCCGCCATCCCTTTCTGCCCCAGCAGGAGGAGCCCTCCCGTTTCTCAAGCACCGGGCCCGTAAAAGAACTGCCTAGTACAATAATACCAATCGTCACGATCGGTATTGTCTAGATGAAACCTTTGTGACAGCATCGTAACACTGGTGCTCGGGGGCACGATTCACAGCCGGCAGGACGCGGCGCGCAGAACGCGTGCCGGGGAACTGATCGCACGTGCGGCATGCACGTGCGGCCGACGACCAGGACTGAAACGGGGGAAGACAATGCTGTTCAAGGGATTGCTGGCCACAAGTTGCTGCGTGGCCGCGCTGGTTTCCATGCCTGCTTCCGCGCAGGTCCTTGCCGACACCACCGACGCCGCGACGCAGGACGCGCCGGTCTCGATCGGCGATCCGGTCGCCTCCGCCAAGCTGGCCGCGGACAGTGCCCGCGACGACACTGCCAGCAGTGACGAGAGCGGCAACGTGATCGTCACCGGCACGCGCATCCAGCGCCCGAACAACCACTCGGCAGCCCCGATCGTCACCACCACTGCGGCCGAGATCGCAGCCCAGGGTGCGACCACGATCGAGGAAGTGCTCAACCGCCTGCCGCAGGTGCAGGTGAACTCCGAGCAGAACTTCAGCGACTCCGAAGGGCGCCAGCGCATCAAGCTGCGCAGCCTCGGCTATGAGCGCACCCTGACCCTGATCGACGGCATGCGTGTCGGCCTCGCCAACACGATCGACGTCGGCATCATCCCGACCGCGCTGGTCGAGCGCATCGACGTGCTCACCGGCGGCGCCTCGTCGGTCTACGGCTCGGATGCGGTGTCGGGCGTCGTCAACTTCATCCTCAAGAAGAACTTCGAAGGCGTCCGCCTCGACGCCAACTACAGCTTCTTCAACCACCACAACCGCGCCAATGCCGTGACGGACGCGGCCGAGCGCGCCGGCTTCAACGGCGTGACCGGCATGACCAACGACGGCGGCCGCGCAGAGATCAACCTTTCGGCCGGCGCCAACCTGTTCGACAACCGCGTCAACATCACCGGCTTCGTCGACTATCGCCAGTCGGAACTGGTACGGCTGCGCGACCGCTCGTTCAGCCAGTGCGAAGTGGTGATGCCGACCAACGACGCGCAGCTCTCCTGCTCGCGCGCCAGCTTCACGCCGGCCGGTACGATCATCCCGCAGGCGGGCCCGAACGCCGGCCAGATCCTGGTCAACAACCCGAACGGCAACGGCACCTTCATCCCGATCAACAGCGGTCCGGCCGGCAGCTCGGCCAACCCCTATGACGACTGGGCCTTTCAGCGTCCATTTGACCGCATCAATGCCGGCGGCTTCCTCACGGCGCAGATCACCGACCACGTCGAGCTCTACAGCACCGTGCTCTACTATCGGGACAAGTCGTACAACACGCAGCTCAACCGCACCTTCAACTTCGGTGCCTATGGCACCGATCCGTTCCGGGTGAACTGCGACAATCCCTTCCTGTCGGGCTCGCAGGCACAGGTGCTGTGCGGCGAGAACGCTGGCGTCGCGGGCCAGTATGCGCCCATCGACGTGCGCTACCGCTTCGACGGGCTGCCGCTGGTGGAGCAGGAGTTCACCAACGAAGGCTATCGCATCGTCGCGGGCCTGCGCGGGCGCGTGTTTGACGACGTCTGGTCCTATGACGTGGCCGGCATGATCTCGCGCGCGAAGCTCAAGACGATCGACGTACCCTTCGCGCAATATGCGAACATCAATCGCTCGCTCGACGTCGTGAACGTGAACGGCACCCCGACCTGCCGCTCGGTGGTCGACGGCAGCGATCCCAGCTGCGTCCCCTTCAACGCGTTCGCGCCGTTCAACACCGACATGGCGACCAACGAGTATCTCTTCGGCGGCGCGACCGGCGGCATCCTGACGCGCGTCCCGCGCCTCCTGCAGTTCGTCGGCACCGTCACCGGCGACCTCGGCAAGTACGGCGTCACCTCGCCGTTTGCCGAACAGGGCATCGCGATCGCGATCGGCGCCGAATACCGCGAGGAGATGGAACGCACGACCGTCAACGAGATCTTCCAGCAGAACAACGGCTACGGCGAGAACCAGCGCGTCACCCAGAACATCCTGGAGGGCAACGTCGAAATTCAGGCGCCGCTGGTCGAGCACCAGTCCTGGACCGAGCTGCTCCAGCTCAACGCCGGCTATCGCCAGTCGAAGTACAACCGCCTCGACGGCAGCTTCGGCACCTGGAAGGTCGAAGGCATCTGGTCGCCGATCAGCGACATCACGCTGCGCGCGTCCTACAACAAGTCGCAGGCAGCGCCGGGCGTGGGCGCGGCAGCGGGTGCGGCCAACGTCTTCTGGAACCAGGGCTTCTACGCGGATCCGTGCGCGCCGCGCGTCAATCCGGCGAACCCGAACGGCCCGCGTCTGGCACCGTCCGCGACGATCGAGCAGTGCCGCAACACCGGTCTTGCCGACAATCTCTACGGCAGCGCGACGCTGATCTGCCCGGACGATCGCTGCACCGTGCGGGAGGGTGGCTTCAATCTGACGCCGGAGACCGCCTACACCACGACCTTTGGTGTGGTGCTGCGCCCGCGCTTCCTGCCGGGCCTCACGGTGTCGATCGATCGCTGGCTGATTGACCTCAAGGATCAGCTCGATTTCCTGCAGCCGCAGAACCTGCTCGCCGAGTGCCTCACCACCGGCAACGACTATTTCTGCCGCGGCGTCGTGCGCAATCCGGACGGCACGCTGTCGAGCTCGCCGGCCACCAGCCCGTCGACCGGCTGGGTCGCGCGCGGTGCGGCGAACGGCTACCGGTCGCAGTCGCATGGCTGGGATTTCCAGGGGCAGTATGACCTGAGCCTGGGGAATGCCGGGCGGCTGGACCTGAGCTTCAACGGCACGCTGATGACGCTCGTCGGCTCGCAGTCGTCGCCGACCGTCGAACCGCGCGATTGCACCGGCTATTGGGGCAATCTGTGCGGCGAGAGCATGCCGAAGTGGGCGCACCAGTTCCGCACCACCTGGACGTCGCCGGATCGCACCGCCAGCGTCTCGCTGAACTGGCGTCATCGCGGTGCCATGCCGCTCGACGTCTATGCGCCCGCCGACACCGGCATTCCGGAGCAGCCGGCGAGCGCGCGTCGCGACCAGTATCCGGGCATCGACGCCTACAACTGGTTCGACCTGGCGTTCAGCTTCGACATCAGCAAGCAGATGACGCTCCGCCTCGCCGCCAACAACATCTTCGACAAGGATCCGCCGATCGTGCCCGACAGCCGCTCGCGGATCGGCCTGCTGCGTGGCAACACGATCATGGGCTACGACCTGCTCGGTCGCCAGCTCGTCGCCGGTGTCTCCGTGCGGATGTAACCCAGACGACGGCCGCCCCCCGGAAGATGGCTTCCGGGGGGCGCTCGCCCAGGATCGCGCACCCGCCGCGCGACCCGGCCCCTCTCCCCTCGATCGCACGGCAGCAGCGCTCCGGCCGGAACCCGCAGCGCCAGTCCGCCAGTCGCGAAAAGCGCTCGACCTGGGCCGGTCCGACGCATGGCCGCCAACCGTTCTCGCGAAGAAAACCCAACGCCCGCTGCGGGAAGTGGAATGGTGCGGGATCAGCCTCCCCACCGGAGAGGACAATGGCGGGACCCACACGGGCCACTCACGCCAAGGCACCGCCCTCAGTCGCCGTCGCTATCCTGCTGGAAAACCCTCTAGGAGGATGGTGCCGCTTACAGGACTCGAACCTGTGACCCCCGCATTACGAATGCGATGCTCTACCAACTGAGCTAAAGCGGCACATGGGGCGCACAGCGCCTCGTGGGAAGCGCGCGCTTACCAGCGGGTGGCGGCGCTGGCAAGCGCCGCTTGCGCTGTTTTCGCACATTGCCGGCCGCCGCCGCCCGCCGGGGATTGTTTCATTCATCCTTTACCATGAACCGTCACAATGCACCCGGGCAGCGACGCCCGTGAGGATCGACTATGGACAGGGCGCGCGGGCCGGACGACCAGCCCGAACGAGAGGAGTTCGACCGCGATGGCGTCGGACAGGGGCCGGAACCGCAGCGCGTGATCGGCGGCGACGAGCGGCGGATGCATGTCCGCGCGTACAACCACTGGATTTCGCTGCTCAAGGGCCGCACCTATCCGACCATCGACGAGCTGGATCTCGCAGGAGCCGGCGATTTCGGCCCGCACGGCGTGCTGCTCGACTTCTCGCACGACGATGCCGAGCCGCGCATCCGCTTCATCGGCCATGCCGTGCGCGAGGAGTGCGGCGTCACCTCCGGCATCCTCAGGATCGCGGACGTACCGCAGGGCTCACTGCTGGCGCGCCTCACCGAGCAATATCCGCAGATCCTGGCCAGCCGCGCGCCGATCGGGTTCGAGGCCGAGTTCGTGTCGCAACGCGGCTACCCCACCCTCTATCGCGGCATCCTGATGCCCTTCTCGTCCGACCAGCGCCGGATCAACTTCATCTATGGCGTGATCAACTGGAAGGAGGTCGCCGACGCGCGCATCCAGGCGCAGCTGGCAGCGGAGATGGCGGACTCCCGCAGCACCGATGCGCCGCCCCCCGCCCCCGTCGCACCCGCCTGGGCCGACGGGCCGAGCGCAGGGCTGGACGCGCCGGTAGCCGACCTTCGATCCGCGAGCGACGTGCTGCGCGCCGCTCCCGCGCTCGGATCGGTCGATCTGGATGCAGGGACGGAGGAGTTCGTCCTGCTGCTCGGGCGTGCGACGCTGGACGGCCGCGTCGAGATCGTCGGCGCCGTCGACGGCAGCGACGGTCTCACGCAGGAGGCGATCCGCCGCCTGCGGCGGGACTGACGCAGCGCAGCAATCCGTTCGCACCTGCGACAAGGGTTGAGCCGGTCGAAGCCGGGGCGCATATCCCTGCCATGACCGAAGAGGATAAGGTGCCGCAGGCAATTGCGGCGAGGTTGTTCGATGGTGCGCTTCCGAGCGAACTCGAAGGACTCGGAACCGAGGAACGGGAGGCGGCGGTACGGCTGGTGGCGGATGCCGCCCGCGCCCGCCCGCCCGGCTCCGCCTCCATCGCCATCGACAGTGTCACCACCGACGGGCGCCGCCGCATGCGGCTTGCCGTGGTCAACGACGACATGCCCTTCCTGGTCGATTCGATCGC
Source organism: Sphingomonas molluscorum (assembly GCF_039522995.1). Classification (NCBI taxonomy): domain Bacteria; kingdom Pseudomonadati; phylum Pseudomonadota; class Alphaproteobacteria; order Sphingomonadales; family Sphingomonadaceae; genus Sphingomonas; species Sphingomonas molluscorum. Next base: position 238,312 of record NZ_BAAAEL010000002.1, read on the forward strand.
GGCCGCGATCACGGGCCACAATCTTCTCATCGAACGCATCATCCACCCCGTGCTCCCGGTCGTGCGCGACGGAGCCGGCTCCATTGTCGACATCGCCGACGGCGGCGCGCGCGAATCGATGGTCTATATCGAGATGGACCGCGTCGACGCCCGGCTCCGCCGCGAACTGAGCGACGAGATCGAGCGAAACCTGGCGGACGTCCGCGCCGCAGTCGCCGATTGGCAGCCGATGCAGCAGGCGATGCGCGACGATGCGGCGCAGACGCCCGATCCGGAGACCCGCGCGCTGCTCGAATGGTTCCTGGACCGCAACTTCACGCTGCTGGGGCATCTGCGCTGGTCGGCGGGCGAGAGCGACCGCGACTGCCTGGGCATCGCCCGTCGCCCCATCCACAGCCAGATGCTGGCCGAAAGCTCCCGCCAGCGCGCGATCGCCTGGTTCGAAGCAGGCCACTCGCTGCTGCTGCTCAAATCGAACGCGCTCTCGACCGTCCACCGCCGCGCACCCCTCGACCTGGTCGTGCTGCCGATCCGCGAAGGCGGCCAGGTCGTCGGCCTGTCGATCCACGCCGGGCTCTGGACGAGCGCTGCGCTGCATGCCGCCCCCGCCGACGTGCCGGTGCTGCGCCGCAACCTCGCCGCGCTCCAGGCGCAGTTCGGTTTCGACCCCACCGGCCACGCCGGCAAGTCGCTCGCCCATGCGCTGACCGCCCTGCCCCATGATCTCACCACCGCCTTCCCGCCGGAGGCGCTGGAGACGCTGGCGCTCACCGCCATGTCGATCGCGGACCGGCCGCGCTCGCGGGTGGTGCTGATCCGCAGCCCGCTCGGACGCCACCTGTTCGCGTTCGTCTGGCTGCAGCGCGACGATCTCTCGACCGGCCGGCGCAGCGCCATCGGCGACATGCTGTGCGAGGCGGCGCACGCCCGGCTGCTCAGCTGGACGATCGCCGTCGAGGGCGACGCCGCGCTGATCCGCTACATGCTCGACCTGCGCGGCGAGGGGCAGATGCCCGACGGCGCGGAGCTCGACCGGCGCGTCGAACGGATGGTCCGCGGCTGGAGCCCGGCGATCGAGGCAGCGCTCGGCGAGATCGCGCCCTCAGGCGCCGCCGCCCGCCTGGCGCTGCGCTATGCCGGCGCGTTCCCGGTCAACTACCGCAACGTCAACACGGCCGAGGAAGCGGCGCACGACGTGCTGCGCCTCGGAAGCCTCAGCGACACCGGCAGCCGCTCGGTCCGCATCCTGACGGCGCCCGACGGAACGCTGCGGATCAAGCTCTACCGCCAGGGCGGCGCGCTTTCGCTGTCGGATGCGGTGCCGGTGTTCGAGAACTTCGGTTTCCGCGTGGTGGAGGAAATCCCCACCCGCCTCAGCGACGAGGCGCAGTCCTTCATCCACGACTTCGCGGTCGAGCTGCCAGGCGCCACCGGTGCGCCGCAGTTCGACGTGGGCGTGGCGGAGGAAGCGATCGCCGCCGTGCTGGAGAACCGGGCCGAGAACGACGGCTTCAACCGGCTGATCGTCGAAGCCGGGCTTGCCCCCGCCTCTGTCGTGCTGTTCCGCGCCTGGTTCCGCTATCTGCGCCAGGCGGGGCTCACCTATCCGCTCGGCACGGTCGTCGACGCGCTCCGCCGCGCGCCGAAGGTGGCGCGTGCGCTGGTCGAGCGCTTCGCGGCGATCCACGATCCGGCGAACGCGGACGCAGCGCGGGCCGAGGAAGCGGACGCCGCGATCGAGCGCGGGCTCGACGCCGTCTCTGCCATCGACGACGACCGCATCCTGCGCGCGATGCGTGCGCTAATCGGCGCGACGCTGCGCACCAACGCCTTTGCCCCGGCCGCGGCCGAAGCGCTGGCGTTCAAGCTCGACAGCGCCAAGGTGCCGGGCCTGCCCAAGCCGCTGCCCTGGCGGGAGATCTTCGTCTATTCGCCGCGCGTGGAGGGCATCCACCTCCGCGCGGGTCCGGTCGCCCGCGGTGGTCTGCGCTGGTCGGACCGGCGCGATGACTTCCGCACCGAGATCCTGGGCCTGATGAAGGCGCAGCGGGTCAAGAACGCGGTGATCGTGCCGACCGGCGCCAAGGGCGGCTTCTACCCCAAGCAGCTCCCTTCTCCCTCGGATCGCGACGCCTGGCTGGCGGAGGGGACGGAGAGCTACCGCATCTTCATCCGCACGCTGCTGTCGATCACCGACAACCTGGTCGAGAACCGCGTCGTTCATCCTGAGGGCGTGACGATCCTCGACGGCGAGGACCCGTATTTCGTGGTCGCCGCTGACAAGGGCACCGCCACCTTCTCCGACGTCGCCAATGCGCTGGCCATGGAGCGCGGCTTCTGGCTGGGCGATGCCTTCGCCAGCGGCGGCAGCCACGGCTATGACCACAAGGCGATGGGCATCACCGCGCGCGGCGGCTGGGTGTCGGTCCAGCGCCACTTCTTGGAAATGGGCGTCGACGTGCAGGCCGATCCGGTCACCGTCGTCGGCTGCGGCGACATGTCGGGCGACGTGTTCGGCAACGGCATGCTCCTGTCCAAGTCGATCAAGCTGCAGGCCGCGTTCGACCACCGCCACATCTTCCTCGATCCGAACCCGGATGCCGCCAAGAGCTGGGAGGAGCGCCAGCGGCTGTTCAACCTCCCCCGCTCCAGCTGGGATGATTACGACAAGGGCCTGATCTCGGAAGGCGGCGGCGTCTTCCCGCGCACCGCCAAGACGATCCCGCTGTCCGAGCCCGTGCGCCGCATGCTGGGCATCGAGGACACCGAGCTCGACCCGACCGCGCTGATCTCCGCGATCCTGCGCGCGCCCGCCGACCTGCTGTGGTTCGGCGGCATCGGCACCTATGTGAAGGCAGGGCATGAGGCGCATTCGGACGTCGGCGATCCCGCCAACGATCGCATCCGCGTCAATGCGGAGGCGCTGCGCGTAAAGGTCGTCGGCGAAGGCGCGAACCTGGGCGTGACGCAAGCCGCGCGCATCGCCTTTGCGGCCAAGGGCGGCCGCATCAACACCGACTTCATCGACAATTCGGCCGGCGTCGACTGCTCGGACAATGAGGTCAACATCAAGATCGCACTGAATCGCGAAATGACGGAAGGGCGGCTCGGGTTCGAGGATCGCAACGCGCTGCTGGCCGAAATGACGGATGACGTCGCGCGGCTGGTGCTGGAGGACAATCGCCTCCAGACGCTCGCCCTCTCCTTCATGGAAGGCGATGGCGCCGTCGCAGTGCCGAGCTATGTCCGCGTGATCGAGATGCTCGAAAGCGCCGGCCGGCTCGACCGCGCGGTGGAGGGCCTCGCCCCCAACGACGAGCTGCTGCGGCGCGCCCAGGAGGGCCAAGGCTTCACCCGCCCGGAACTGGCGGTGCTGCTCGCCTCGGCCAAGCTCGCGCTCCAGGACGCGATCGAGGCGAACCGGCTCGGCCACACGCCCGAACTGCTGCCGGACCTGCAGGCCGCGTTCCCGCGCGCCATGCAGGCACGCTTCGGCGATGCGATCGAACAGCACCGCCTGCGTGGGGAGATCGTCGCCACCAAGCTCGCGAACCGCATCGTCAACCGGCTGGGCGTGCTCCACCCGACCGAACTGGTCGAGGAGGAAGGCGCCGCCGTCGGCGATCTGGCCGCGATGTTCGTCGTCGCCGAACGGCTGTTCGACCTCCCCACCCTCTGGGCGCAGATCGAGCAGGCCGACATCGGCGAGGACGCGCGCCTCGCGCTGATCGGCCATGCCGCCGCCGCCACCCGCGTGCAAATCGCCGACCTGCTGCGCGCCTGCCGCCCGGGCACGCGCCCGGCCGAGGCCATCGCGCGGCTGAAGCCGGCGATCGACCGCCTGGACGCGCAGGCGGATTCGCTCCTGCTGAGCGAGGCCCGCGCCCAGAGCGAGCGGATGCGCGAGCGCCTTGCCGCGGCCGGCGCTCCCGACGCGCTGAGCGCCCGCGTCGTCCGCCTGTTCGACCTGGACGGCGCCATCGGCCTGGCCGACCTGGGGGCAGAGCGCGGCGTGGACGAAGTCGTACTCGCCCATGCGTTCACGCACCTGGGCGAAGCGCTGGGGCTCGACTGGGCGCAGGCTGCCACGGCGCGCATCACCAGCGGCGATCCGTGGGAGCGGCTGCTGATCGCCGGCCTCTCGCGCGACTTCCAGCAGCTGCGGCTCGACTTCCTCGCCCGGATCGACGGCACCGATCCGCAGGCGGCGGTCGATGCGTGGATGGCGGAAAACCAGCCCCGCGTCGCGCAGTTCACTGCGCTGGTGGCCCGCGCCCGGCTGGCGCCCACCCCGACGCTGGCGATCCTCGCGCAGATCGCCGGGCAGGCGCGCGTCCTGCTGGGGCGTTGATCCAAGGCCGCGGCGGCCCTTCGGGGTCGCCGCGGTCCTCGCGCCCGAGGCGTTCTTCACTTCCTTGTTGCAATTGAGAATTGTTCGCGTATTCGAAGGGCACATCCTTTCGAACAGCGATCCGCATGCCTCCAGCAGCCGCCGTCCCCTCCCCGTCCGTGCCCCGCAAGAAGAGCCGCAAGGCCTTCTGGCTGCGTCAGTTGCACACCTGGCATTGGATGAGCTCGGCGCTCAGCCTGATCGGCCTGCTCCTGTTCGCCATCACGGGCTTCACGCTCAACCACGCCGCCGATATCGAGGGGACGCCCACCGTCGCCTCCGGCCAAGCGACGCTGCCGGCCGATCTGCTGCCGCTCGTCCGCCCCGATGATCGCCCTGACGGCAAGCGCCCGCTTCCCGCCCCGGTCGCCGCCTGGATCGCCCGGACGCTGCCGCTGACGCCGCATGGCGAGGCGGAATGGTCCGCCGGCGAAGTGTACCTCGGCCTCCCCCGCCCCGGTGGCGACGGCTGGGTCGCGATCGATCGCGAGACGGGCGCCGTCACCAGCGAGCGCACGGATCGCGGCTGGATCGCCTACCTCAACGACCTCCACAAGGGCCGCAACGCCGGCACCGCCTGGAGCTGGTTCATCGACATCTTCGTCGGCGCCTGCGTCATCTTCTCCGTGACCGGCCTGTTCCTGCTCCAGCTCCACTCGGCCAAGCGCCGCAGCACCTGGCCGCTGGTCGGCCTCGGGCTGGTGATCCCGGCCCTGATCGCCGTCTTCCTGATCCACTGAGACCCCCTGGGGAGCCTTGCCCATGCACGTCCGCCACCATCTCGTGCTCACCGGCCTGCCGCTGGTCGCCGCCGCCGCTGGCATCGCGGCGCCCGCCCAGGCGCAGACGCTCGACCTGTCGATCACCATCCCGCGCCTGTCGGTCGCCGAATATCACAAGCCCTATGTGGCGGTGTGGCTGGAGAAGGAGGGCGGCGGCGCCCGCACCCTGGCGGTCTGGTACGACCATGACATGAAGAATGGCGAGGGCACCAAGTGGCTGCGCGACGTGCGCCAGTGGTGGCGCGCCTCCGGCCGCAGCATGTCCTTCCCCGCCGATGGCGTGACCGGTGCCACCCGTGCGCCCGGCACCCACAAGCTCAGCTTCACCGCCGGCAAGGGCCCGCTCGGCCAGCTCGGCCCGGGCAAATACACGCTGGTGGTCGAGGCGGCGCGCGAAGTCGGCGGCCGCGAGCTGCTGCGCCTGCCCTTCGCCTGGCCGCCCGCCGGCGGCGGCACCGCTCGCGCCGCGGGGACCAGCGAATTGGGCGCGGTGACGCTCACCGTCCGCCACTGACACTTTTGGGAGGAACCGGAATCATGTTTCGCAATCGCCTGCTTGCCGCCGCCACGGCCGTCGCCGTGCTGCTTCCCGCCGCTGCGGGCGCACACCGCCAGTGGATGCTGCCGTCGACCACCATCGTGTCGGGTGACGACGCTTGGGTGACGGTCGACGCCGCCATTTCGAACGACCTCTTCTATTTCGAGCATTTCCCGATGCGCACGCCGCCTGCCGTCACGCAGCCGGATGGCAGCGCGGGCAAGATCGAGAACTGGAACACCAGCCGCTACCGCAGCACCTTCGACGTCCATCTGACGCAGAAGGGCACGTACAAGATCGCCGCCGTGTCGGACGGGGTGATGGGCAGCTACAAGCTCAACGGCCAGGAACAGCGGCTGCCGCGCGGCCTCACCGCCGACAAGCTCGCCGCCGCCATCCCCGCGGGCGCGACCGACGTGCGCACCACTGCCAGCACCAGCCGCAACGAGATCTTCGTGACCTCGGGCGCGCCCACCACCACCGTGTTCAAGACCACCGGCAAGGGCCTCGAGCTGGTGCCGGTGACGCACCCCAACGATCTCGTCTCGGGCGAGGCGGCGACCTTCCAGTTCCTGCTCGACGGCAAGCCCGCCGCCGGCCTTCCCGTCACGGCGATCCCGGGCGGCATCCGCTACCGCGACGCGCTCAAGCAGATGGACCTCAAGACCGGCACCGATGGCAAGGTCAGCATCACCTGGCCGGAGCCGGGCATGTACTGGCTGAACGTCTCCACCGGCGGCGGCCGCGGCGAAGCAAGCGCCGCGCAAGGGGCGGCTCCCAAGGCTGCACCGCCCGCCCGTCGCGCCGCCTATATCGCGACGCTCGAGGTGCTGGCGCCCTGACGCGCGCACGCATCGCCATCCCCTCGCTTCCGGGTCCGGCCGCCTTTGCGCGCCGCGACCCGGCCGCCGGCATCACGGCCGTTGCCGGCGAGACGATGGGCACGAGTTGGTCGGCCAAGATCGTCGGCGGCGACCCGCAGGCGGCACGCGCGATCGCCGGCCGGGTGCTCGGTCAGGTCATCGCCGACATGAGCCACTGGGAGCCGGGCTCCGCGCTCTCCCGGCTCAACCGCGCACCGATCGGTAGCTGGCAACGCCTGCCCCCGGCGCTCGCCACCGTCCTCGCCAGCGCCTGGCGGGTGGCGGAGGCAAGCGATGGCGCGTTCGATCCGACCATCGGCGCCCTGGTGGACCTCTGGGGCTTCGGCCCCTCCGGACCGCGCACGTCCCCTCCCCCAGCCGAGGCGATCGAGGTGGCGCATGCGGCTGCCGGCCTCGGCGCGTTCGAGCTCGATCCGCTGCTGCTGCGCGCCCGCCGCTTGCGGGACGCGCGTCTCGACCTCTCCAGCATCGCCAAGGGCTATGCCGTCGACGCGCTTGCAGATGCCTTGGAGGCAGCCGGGCACCGCGACCTGCTGGTCGAGATCGGCGGCGAGTTCGTCGGCCGCGGCCTGCGCCCGGACGGCCAGCCCTGGTGGGTGGAGGTGGAGCCGCTGCCGGAAAGCAGCCTCCAGCCGCTGCGCATTGCGGCGCACGATGTCGCCATCGCCACCTCCGGCGACTATCGCCGCAGCTTTACCGCCGGCAGCCGCCGCTATGCCCATACGCTCGATCCGCGCACCGGCCGCCCGATCGTGCACGGCACCGCCTCGGTGACGGTGCTCGCCGCCGACTGCATGCACGCGGACGCCTGGGCGACGGTGCTGACCGTCCTGCCGCCCGAGGAAGCGCGCAGCTGGGCAACCGAGCACTCCCTCGCCGCCCGCATCATCGTACGGACCGAGCGGGATCTGGAGGAATGGCTCTCGCCCGCGCTTCAGGCGATGCTCGGCTAAGCCCGGTTCGTCAGCGCCGCTGGACCCGCATCGCCCAGCCGACCGCGATCACCGGCACCGCCAGCGCGATCCACGACAGCACGTCGCGCACGCCATCGCCGGTCAGCGCGCTCACCAGCCCCACTACTGACAGGAGCGCGATCAGCGTCGGCAGCGCAAAGGTAGACCGGATCATTCCGCCGGCACCCACTCCCCGCCGCTCTCCACCTCGCGCACCCGCGCCCGCAGCGGCGTGCGCCGCTTGCCGAGCCACAGGTATAGCCCCGATCCCAGGATCAGGATCGTGAAGAGGTCCAGCACCGCCCACAGGATCTTGAGCGGCAGCGCGCCATAGTCGCCGAAGTGCAGCGGCTGCGGCAGCAGCAGTGCCTGGCCATACCAGGGCAACGGCCGCACGTCCGTCAGCCGGCCGGTCTCCGCATCGATCAGCGCCGGCGTCAGCAGCCGCTCGGTGAGCGGCGTGTCGCCCTGCAGGAACACGGCATAATGATGCCGGCTGCTGAAGCTGCCGCCCGGGAAGGCGATGAACTGCGGGTTGCTGCCCGGCCGCGCCCGCCGCGCCTCCGCCATCGCCCGGTCGAGCGAGCCGTAGCGCGTCACCGGCAGCGCCGGCCGCCCCGCATAGGCCCGCGTCATCTCAGCAAGCTCGTTCGCTTGCCACATCTGCATGATCGGCGTCGCCAGCGCGTTGATGACGCCGGTCAGCCCCACCACCAGCATCCAGGCGAGCGCCACGATGCCGAGCAGATTGTGCGTATCCAGCCACTTGAGCCGCCGGCTGCGCGACGTCCGCAGCGTCCCGAAGTCGAGTTTGCGCATGAACGGCGCATAAAGGACCACGCCCGACACGATCGAGGCGACGAAGACGACGCCCATCGCCCCCAGGAACAGCATCCCCGGCAGCCCCAGGAACATGTCGGTGTGCAGCTGGAGCAGGAAGTGCATCACGCCCTCTTCCGACGCGATTTCCGCAAGCTCCCCGGTCGTCCGGTTGTAGATCTGCATCGTCATCTCGGCCGCGGGCGCATCGGGCCGCGGGCCGGTGGTGATGGTCATCTGCGGCCGATCGTTGTCGAAGGCCATGAACAGCGGCACTTCGCCCGGGCGCGCGGCCAGCGCCTTGGCCAGCATGGTGTCGAGCGGCAGCAGCCCCGGCCCCTCGCCCGACGAACCCTGCCCCGTCATGCCCGCGGCCACGTCGTCGCCGCTCAGCCGGTCGATCTCGTCATGGAAGATCAGCGGCAGGCCGGTCACGCACAGCATCAGCAGGAATGCCGTGCAGACGATGCTGGTCCATTTGTGCACCAGGTACCAGGCGCGGACGGTCGCCCGCGTCACGGTCGCAGCTCCGAATAGTCTCTCGCCGGCATGGCGCGGGCATAGGGCAGGCAGAAGTTGCGAACAAGTCGCAACTGGTGTTCAGACCTCGGCCCAACGCCGCAGCAGGTTGTGATAGACGCCGGTCAGCTCGATCACCGAGCGATCGGCGTGCCCCAGTTCGCCGGCGAGCCGCTGCACCGACTGGTCGAGCTCGAACAGGATCCGGCGCTCGCCGTCGTCGCGCACCATCGACTGCATCCAGAAGAAGGACGCGACCCGCCGCCCCCGCGTGACCGGCTCCACGCGGTGCAGGCTGGAGGCGGGATAGAGGATCATGTGCCCGGCCGGCAGCTTGACGCTCTGCACGCCGAACTGCCCCTCGATCACCAGCTCGCCGCCGTCGTACGCATCCGGATCTTCCAGGAACAGCGTCGCGGAAAGATCGCTGCGGATGCGGAAGTCCGTCCCGCGCTGAATGCGCACGGCGTTGTCAACATGCGCGCCGAAGGTCTGGCCGACGCCATAGCGGTTGAACAGCGGCGGAAACACCCTGGCCGGCAGCGCCGCCGCCACGAACAGCGGCGTGCGACCCAGCGCGTCCAGGATCATGCCTCCCGCTTCCTTCGCCGCCGCCGACGCCTCCGGCAGCTGCTCGTTGCGCTTGGCGAGCGCGGACTGATGGCCGGAGGTGACGTTGCCGTCGACCCATTCGGCCGCGTCGATGATCGCCCGCAGTCGCCGGACGGCAGCGGCCTCGAGCACCTCGGGAATGGCGATCAGCATCGGTGGCGTCCTTGTTCCCAAGGTCGCGGCGCAGAGGCCGCGGCCCTGTCCTGGCTTACATGCGGTAGCTGAGCGTCAGCACCGCCGACCGCGCTTCACCCGGCGTCGCCCAGCCCACGCCTGTCGACGCGTTGCTGCGCACGCGCGTGTAATATTCCGTGTCGCCCACGTTCTTCACGTTCAGCTGCGCGGAGAAGTTCGGCGTGAAGTCGTACGCCAGATAGGCATTGTGCACGAGGTAGTCGTCGACCTTGTACAGCACGGTGGCCGGGGTCGGCGTGCTGTTGCTGAGGTAGAAGCTGCCCTGGTAGGTCAGCCCATAGCCCAGCTGCAGCCCGAACGGCAGGCGATAGGTGGTGAACAGGCTGCCGGAATGCTCGGGCGTGTTGGGGAGCGGATTGCCCCGCTGCGGGTCGATCGTGCCGGGAGGCGAGTTGCGGGCGATGCTGCGCAGCACCTCGCTGTCCAGATAGGTGTAGTTGGCCGTGATCGTCCACGCAGGCGTGATCCGCCCGACCGCGCCCAGCGCGATCCCGTCGACGCGGGACTTGCCGTCCAGCTGCTGCTCCGGAATGATCGGATCACCCGTGGCCACCTTGTACTGGTCACGCTCGTTGCGGAACACCGCCGCGGTCAGCAGCAGCCGCCCGTCCGACAGCTCCGCCTTGGCGCCGATCTCGTAGTTCTTGGCGCTTTCCGGCTTCACGTTGCAGGTGGCTTCGGTGCACGAGCCGTTGACCGAGGTCTTCGACGGCGTCTCCGAATTGCCATAGGCGGCATAGAGGCTGACGGCCTCGACCGGCTTGTAGACCGCGCCGATGCGATACGAGAACAAATTGTCCTTGTTGTCGAGGCGCGGGCCCGGCGTGACCGTGCCCAGCGGCACCGCACCGGTGCTCGTCGCCTGCACGACGTCGCTGCGGTTCCAGCCCTTGTTGTGCTCGTAGCGGACGCCGCCGTTGATCTCGAAATGATCCGAGAACTTGATCGCGTCGAAGAAGTAGGCGGCGTAGTTCTCCAGGACGCCGGTCTGGCGCGCGCTGGGGATGAAGTTCACCGGCCCGTCGTAGACGTTGTTGCCATAGGTGAAGCCGGCGGGCCCGGTCACCACGTCGTTGGGATTGCCGATCGACATCAGCGGCAGGCTGGTGAATGGCGTCGATCCGTCCGGATTGCGCAGCGAATTGCCGCTCGACAGGAAGAACTTCTCCCAGCTCGCCGCCGCACCCAGGGTGATGGTGTGCTCGATGCCCCCGGTGTCCACCACCGCGCGCAGGTCGGTCTGGTTGAACGCCAGCTGGTTGCGGGTGTCGCGCGTGTTTCCACGCGGGCCCGACGGCAGGTAGAAGCCCGCCGGGGTGGTCGCCGGGCACGCAGCGCCCGTCGCCAGCAAGCCGGAGGCCAGGCAGAACGTCCCCAGCGGCGGATCGACCAGCGTGAACTGGCGCACGTCCTGCCAGCGGGTCAGGTTGCGGATGCTCACCCGGTCGCTGAACTCGTGCTCGAAGGTCGCGGTGAACTGGTCGACGTTGCTTTCCTGCGTGTCGATGTTGCGGAAGCCGTAATAGCTGCTGCGGTCGACGCCGGGCAGCGGCCCGTCGTTCGTCGCGTTGATGTAGTAGGGGACGCCGTACTGCGGGATGTTCTCGTCCTCCTGATGGAGGTATTGGAAGGTCAGCCGCGTCGGCCCCTCGATCCCGATCGTCACCGACGGCGCCAGGCCCCAGCGGCGGTAGTTCTCCACGTCGCGGCCGGGGACGTCGTTCTTGTGCGCCATCGCGTTCAGCCGCACCGCCACCAGGTCGCTGACCCGGACGTTGGTGTCCACGGTGCCGCGATAATAGTCGTCCGTGCCGATGCCGCCGGTCACCACCGTGCGGTCGATCGCCAGTGGGCGCTTGGTCACCAGGTTGATCGATCCGCCGACCGAACCCGATCCGGCATAGACCGAGTTCGCGCCGTTCACGACCTCCAGCTGTTCCAGGTTGAACGAGTCCGTGCGGGTATATTGCGCGCTGTCGCGCACGCCGTCCTGGGTGATGTCGCTGTTGGCCGAATAGCCGCGCAGGTTGATCGCGTCGCCAAAACCGGCACCGCCCTCGCCCGCGCCAAAGGTGATGCCCGGCACCGTCGTCAGCACGTCGCGCAGCGTCAGCAGGTTCTGCTGCTCGATGGTCTCGTTGGTGATCACCGTCACGGTCTGCGGCATGTCGCGGACCTTGCGGGTGTTCTTCGGGCTCTCCTGGCGCGGCGAATAGACTTCGCCGGTCACCACCACCTCGTCGGTGCGCAGGATCTGGTCGTCCGGCTCGGTCACGCCATGCTTCGCGACGGGATCCGCGGGAGCGGCGGCAGCCGGGCTGGAGGCGATGAAGCCGACGCAGGAAAGCGCCAGGAAGGTGGCGCCGGGTGTCCGGGCAGCGATGCGCTGTTTCAAGAAGTTTCCCCCCAATGCAGTTGCAGCACTGCTATTGCGAGGAGTTTGCAGAGTCAACGCTATTGCGACTGACTATCAGCTTTGTATCAAGATGTCGCTGAGCAGCCAGGAGCGCAGCGCACTGGCGAGGTTGGGCGGATCGTTAGACTGGATGCGGGCGGCGTCGATGGCCGCGATCAGCGCGTTGAGCGGCAGCGCACGCGCCGCCGCGGCTCGCTCCAGCGTCTGCCAGAACAGCGGCTCCAGGCTGATGGAGGTCTGGTGCCCGGCGATCGTCACCGATCGCTTCACCGGCCCGGCGAAGCCGCCCGCCGGCGGCTCCACATCCTTCACGGCGTGTCGAACAGGGCGGCGAGTTGGTCGATCATCGTGCCGGCCAGTTGCTCGGCATCCATGATCGTCACTGCGCGCGAATACCAGCGCGTCACGTCATGGCCGATGCCGATCGCCACCAGCTCGACGGGCGAGCGCCCCTCGATCCAGCCGATCACCTGCCGCAGGTGCTTTTCTAGATAGCTGCCCGAGTTCACCGACAGCGTGGAATCGTCCACCGGCGCGCCGTCGGAAATGACCATCAGCACCTTGCGGTCCTCCGGCCGGGCGATCAGCCGCCCGTGCGCCCACAGCAGCGCCTCGCCGTCGATATTCTCCTTGAGCAGCCCCTCCCGCATCATCAGGCCCAGCGCCTTCTTGGCGCGGCGCCACGGCTCGTCGGCCTGCTTGTAGACGATGTGGCGAATGTCGTTCAGGCGTCCCGGCTGCGGCGGGCGCCCTGCCGCCAGCCACGCCTCGCGCGACTGGCCGCCCTTCCAGGCACGCGTCGTGAAGCCCAGCACCTCGACCTTGACGCCCACCCGCTCCAGCGTGCGCGCGAGGATATCGGCGCTGATCGCCGCGATCGAGATCGGCCGCCCGCGCATCGATCCCGAATTGTCGATCAGCAGCGTGACGACCGTGTCGCGGAACTCCGCCTCGCGCTCGATCTTGTACGACAGCGACTGGCCGGGGTTGATGACCACGCGCGCCAGCCGCGCCGCGTCGAGCATCCCCTCTTCCTGGTCGAAGTCCCAGCTGCGCGACTGCTGCGCCATCAGCCGGCGTTGCAGCCGGTTGGCGAGCTTGGTCACGACGCCCTGCAGCTGGATCAGCTGCTGGTCCAGATAGGCGCGCAGCCGATCGAGCTCGTCGGAATCGCACAGCTCGGTCGCGGCCACCACCTCGTCGAACGCGGTCGTGAACGCCTTATAGTCGAACTGCGCGGGCTGGTCGGACCAGTTGCGGTTCGGGCGCACCGGCATCATGCCCTCGCCCTCGTCGCCGAGCTCGCCCTCGCCATCCTCGGCGGCGTCGTCGTACCGTTCCTCGCCCTCGCCGCCCGGGTCCTGCTCGCGCCGGTCCTCCCCGCGCGCCTCTACCTCGCCCTCGCCGCCGGGCTGCTCCTCGGCCTCGCCGTCGTCGCCCTCGTCCTGCGACTGATCCTCGGTGCTCTCGTCTTCCTCGCCGCCTTCCTCGCTGTCCTCGGGCTCCACCTCGCCCTGCACCAACTCCAGGCCCTCGAGCATGCGCGTGGTCGCACGCGCGAACGCCGCCTGGTCGCCCACCGTCGCCGCCAGCGCGTCGAGCGCCTCACCGGCCCGCTCCTCGATCCAGTCGTGCACCAGCGCCATGCCGGGAGCCACCGACGCCGGCGGCAGCTTGCCCGTCAACCGCTCGCGCACCATCAGGCCGACCGCGGTCGACAGCGGCACCTCGGCGCGAGTGCGCGCCCGCGCGAGTGGGTCGGACCGCAGTCGCATCGCCAGCGCCTGATCCAGGTTGTCGGCGATGCCGGCATAGCCCTCGGATCCCAGCGCTTCGACGCGCGCGGTCTCCGCCGCATCGAACACCGCGCGCGCGACCGCATCGGCCGGGGCATTGCGCGCATGCAGCGCATGGTCGTGCAGCCGCATGCGGAGCGCAAAGCCATCGGCAAAGCCGCGCGCCTCCGCCACCTGCTCGGGCGGCAGCGCGCGTGCGGGCATCGGCACCTTGATGTGCCGCCCGGATGCCGCGGGCGCATCGGCGGTGAAGCCAAGCTCCACCTCCGCATCGCCCGAAAGCGCGCGTGCCGTGCCCCGCAGTGCGTCGCGGAACTGGTCGAGAAGCGTGTCCGTCGCCATTACCAAAGCGTCTCGCATCCGAACGCCGCAAACTGCGGGTCCTTTGTGATCACAATCAGGCCCTCCGTCAGGCCCTGCGCCGCGATCAGCCGGTCGAACGGATCGCGATGCTCGCTCTCCATCAACCCGGCCGTGCGGCAATGGTCGTGCCGCAGCGGCAGGTGCGTCATGCCGTCCGCCGCCACGGCGTCCTCAAACTGCCGAAGCGGCTCGGCCATTGCCGCCAGGCGACTCTGACGTACCTTCAGCGCGATCTCGAATGCGGAGATCGGGCTCACGAACACGCGCGCCGCCCGGCTTGCGATCGCGTCCTCAGCCGCTTGCGAGAGCTTCGGGTCCTGAAGCCACCACCAGATCAGCGCATGCGTGTCGAGCAGATAGGCCAAGCGTCAGAGATCCGCCAACGTGCCCGCAAAGCGGTCGAGCTCGGCATCGCTGTATTCGGGCTCGAACCAGATGTCGCTGGCTACGTCCTTGCGCAGGTGCGCGAACCGGCCGGGGCGGCGCGGCTCCTGCTTGGGAGGCGCCACCGGCACCAGCTTGGCATAGGGCACGCCCGCCTTGGCGAGCACGATCTCCTCGCCCGCATGCGCACGGTCGATCAGCCGGGAGAAGTGGGTCTTCGCCTCGTGGACATTGTAGATCTTGTGCGGGTCGGCCTCGGCCATCGCGCGCCTCCACGTGGGTGGACCAATGAGTTAGTCCACCCCCACCCCGGGTTCAACCCTTCTTCGCCACGCTTTCCGGCAGGTCCTTGCCGAACACGCGCTGGTAATATTCCGCCACCAGCCCGCGCTCCGCTTCGTCGCACTTGTTGAGGAACGACAGGCGGAAGGCGAAGCCCACGTCCTTGAAGATCAGCGCGTTCTGCGCCCAGGTGATGACGGTGCGCGGGCTCATCACGGTCGAAATGTCGCCGTTGATGAAGCCGCGGCGGGTGAGCTCGGCCACCCGGACCATCTTCTGCACCGTCTCCTTGCCGCCGGCCTGGTCGTACTCGCCCGACTTGGCGAGCACGATGTTCGCCTCGGTCTCGGCCGGCAGGTAGTTGAGCGTCACCACGATGTTCCAGCGGTCCATCTGGCCCTGGTTGATCTGCTGCGTGCCGTGATACAGCCCGCTGGTGTCGCCCAGGCCCACCGTGTTGGCGGTCGCGAACAGGCGGAAATACGGGTTCGGGCGGATGACGCGGTTCTGGTCGAGCAGCGTCAGCTTGCCCTCGGTCTCCAGCACGCGCTGGATCACGAACATCACGTCCGGGCGGCCGGCGTCATATTCGTCGAACACCAGCGCCGTGGGGGTCTGCAGCGCCCAGGGCAGCAGGCCCTCGCGGAATTCAGTGACCTGCTGACCGTCCTTCAGCACGATCGCGTCGCGGCCGATCAGGTCGATGCGGCTGATGTGCGCGTCCAGGTTGATGCGGATCGACGGCCAGTTCAGCCGCGCCGCCACCTGCTCGATGTGGGTCGACTTGCCGGTGCCGTGATAGCCCTGCACCATCACGCGGCGGTTGTAGGCAAAGCCCGCCAGGATCGCGAGCGTCGTGTCCGGATCGAACACATAGGCCGGATCGGCGTCCGGCACGCGTTCGTCGGCGATGCTGAAGGCGGGCACCTTCATGTCGGTGTCGATGCCGAACACCTCGCGCACCTCCACGGTGCGGTCCGGTGCGTCGAGGACGGTGGTTTCGCTGCGGTCGAGCTGGAGGTCGGAGGTGCTGGTCATGAAAGCCTTTCGTGCCCTTCGCCGGGGCTTGGGCCCGCTTTAGGACGAACGCGGGGCCTTACTCAACGGCCACCTTGTCCGGCAGGGCGAAGAGAGTGACGAACCGCTCCGCGACCGCACGGTTCCCTTCGACGCGCAGCATTCCCGCCTTCTCGGCTGCAGCCAGCGGCATGCCACCGTAGATCACCGGCAGGAAGGCGGACGGCGTGCCCGCCAGCACCGCCTCCACGCCGTCGATCGGCCCGCGCGCCACCTTCAGCTCCCCCTGCTCCAGCCGCGCCTCGAACGTCTCCTCGCCCGTACGAATGCCGACCGTCGCCTGCCACTCGCCCACCCGCTCGGGCACCAGCAGCATACGCAGCGACAGCAGCAGCGACACGGGCGAGAACGGCAGGCTCGGGTCGTGCGCCGGGGAGCGCAGCGCCCAGCGCGCCAGCGCCAGGATCACCGGCTCGCTCTCCCGTCCCCAGGCGGTCAACTCATAGACCTGCACGTTGGCGGGCGACGGCAGCTTGGTGCGCCGGACGATCCCCGATCGCTCCAGCGAAGCGAGTCGCTGCGTCAGCACATTGGCGCTCAGCCCCGGCAACCCGCTGCGCAGCTCGCCGAACCGCCGCGCCGCCAGCAACAGCTCGCGCATGATCAACAGCGCCCAGCGTTCGCCGACGAACTCCATCCCCAACGCCGCGCCACAGGCGTCGTCGTACCACCGCTTTTCCGCATTGGTTATTTTTAGTGACTCCATAGTTGTCAAAGATAAGTGCGGCAGGCATGCTGGTCAAACAACGAGTCGGAGAGGATGCAGCATGCCCCGCGCGATCTTCGTGAACCTGCCGGTCGCCGACGTGGCCAGGGCCACCGCCTTCTACGAAGCGATCGGCTTCGAAAAGAACCCGACCTTCTGCAACGAACAGGCCTCGGCCATGGTCTGGTCGGACAGCATCTACGTCATGCTGCTCGACCATGGCTTCTACCGGACCTTCACGAACAAGGAGATCATCGAGGCGCGCACGCACAGCGGCGCCCTGCTCGCCCTCTCCTTCGACAGCCGGGCGGAGGTCGACGCGATCACCCGGGCCGCGATCGCCGCCGGAGGCAAGGAGATGCACGAGCCCGAGGATCTCGGCTTCATGTACAGCCGCGCCTTCGACGATCCCGACGGCCATGGCTGGGGCCCGTTCGCCATGGACATGGCGGCCGCAACCGCCACCCACGCCCAGCCGGCAGAGGCGTGACATGTCCTTCCAGGCCTATCTCGACACGATCGAGCGCAACACCGGCAAGACGCCTGCGGACTTCCGCGCGCTCGCGGCGTCCCGCGGCCTCACCCGCGAAGGCGGCATCGCGCCGGGGGTGAAGGCAACCGAGGTCACCGACTGGCTGAAGGCCGATTTCGGTCTGGGTCACGGCCACGCGATGGCGATCTACGCCCTGCTGAAGGGCATGAAGAAGGAGGGAGACGCATGACCCCGCCCGTGATCACCGCCTATGACTGGGTCCCCGATTTCGCGCGCGGCTTGGTGCGCGACCTGCCAGTGCGCTGGGCGCTGGAGGAGACCGGGCGGCCCTACACCGTTCGATACCTGCCGCAGGAAAGCCAGAAGGATCCCGCCCACCGCGCGCTCCAGCCGTTCGGGCAGGTGCCGACCTATGAGGACGGCGATCTGGTGCTGTTCGAATCCGGCGCGATCGTGCTGCACATTGCTGAGAGCGGCAGCGGCCTGCTCCCCGCCGAACCCGCGGCGCGCGCCCGCGCGATCCAGTGGATGTTCGCCGCGCTCAACAGCGTCGAGCTGCCGATCGCCGACTTCGGCATGGCCTCGCTGTTCGAGCGCGACATGCCCTGGGCGAAGGACCGGCTGCCGGTGGTGCGCGCCCGTGTGCAGGACCGGCTCGAAGACCTCGCCGCACGGCTGGGGAAGTCCACCTGGCTCGACAGCGATTTCTCCGCCGGGGACCTGATGATGGTCTGCACGCTTCGCCAGTTGCGCGGCAGCGGCTTGGTCGAGGCGCATCCGGCGCTCGCCGCCTATGTCGAGCGCGGGGAGGCGCGGCCCGCGTTCGGACGCGCGCTCGACGCGCAGCGGAAGGGCTTCACCGGGCATCCGCCGGAATCTGCGGCGATGCTCGCGATGCAGGGAGAGGACGCATGACCTTCATCCAGGGCTTCGTCACCGCGGTGCCTACCGCCAATCGCGACGTCTATCGCGACCACGCGGCCCAGGCGCTACCCCTGTTCAAGGAGTTCGGCGCGCGCCGGATGGTCGAGGCCTGGGGCGACGACGTGCCCGACGGCACGGTCACCGACTTCCGGGGCGCAGTGCAGGCAAAGGACGGCGAGACCGTCGTATTCAGCTGGATCGAATATGCCGATCAGGCCGCCTATGATGCCGCGCTTCAGGCCATGATGGACGACCCGCGCATGGAGGACATGGCCGAAATGCCGTTCGACGGCAGCCGCATGATCTTCGCCGGTTTCGACCCGCTGGTCGACGAGGGTCCCGGCGGCACCACCGGCTATGTCGACGGCTTCCTGATCCCTGTGGCACCCGACCAGAAGGACGCCTTCTTCGACCTGGCGCGCCGGGCGGCGCCGGTCTTCCTCGAACATGGCGCCACTCGCGTGGTGGAGGCCTGGGGCGACGACCTGCCCGACGGCAAGGTCACCGACTTCAACCGCGCGACCAAGGTCACGGACGGCGAAAAGGTGGTGTTCGCCTGGATCGAATGGCCGTCGAAGGAGGTGCGCGACGCCGGCCAGGCCAAGGTGATGGCCGATGCCCGCATGCAGGACCCCGGCACCGTGCCGTTCGACGGCAAGCGCATGATCTTCGGCGGCTTCCTCCCCATCCTCGACCAATAGGAGCATCCCATGCGCAATCCGCACGGCTTTCCGATCTGGTACGAACTGCTCACCCCCGATCCCGATGCCGCGACCAGCTTCTATGAAGCGGTGATCGGCTGGAGCGTGGGTGCGCCCATGTCCGATGCGATGGACTATCGCCTGATCGACACCGGCCAGGGACAGGTCGGCGGCATGATGCGCCTGGCGCCCGAGTTGGAAGCCGGCGGCGCCCGTCCCGGCTGGCTGTTCTACGTCGGGGTGGACGACGTCGATGCGACCGTCGCCAGAATCCAGGCGCTCGGCGGCAGCGTCCACGTCGCGCCGCAGACGATGGAGGGCGTCGGCCGCTTCTCCCTGGTGGCCGACCCGCAGGGCATCCCCTTCTACGTGATGCGCGGCGAAATGGACGAGGCGAGCCATGCCTGGGAGGCGAACGGCCCGGGCAAGTGCGGCTGGAACGAGCTGACCACGCCCGACCAAGCCGGCGCCCTCGCCTTCTATGCCGAGGTGTTCGGCTGGGCCTATCCCGATCGCATGCCGATGGGCGACATGGGCGACTATGTCTTCGTCGAGGCGGGCGGCGAGACGATCGGCGCGATCATGCAGCGCCCTGCCGATGCCCCGCCCGGCGGGTGGCAATTCTACTTCCGCGCCGCCGACATCGACGCGGCCGCGGCCGCAGTGGTGGCGTCCGGCGGCACCGTCGACATGGGGCCGATGGACGTGCCCGGCGACGAGCGCATCATCGTCGCCACCGATCCCCATGGTGCCCAGTTCGGCGTCGTCGCCGCGGCCAAGGCTACGCCATGAGCACCCCGGCGAAGGTCGTCGCCTGCCTCTGGTACGACGGCTGCGCGGAGGAGGCCGCCCGCTTCTACGTCGACAGCTTCGACGACAGCCGCATCACCGACATCCACCGTGCCACCACCGACTGGCCGGCGGGCAAGGCGGGCGACGTGCTGACGGTCGGCTTCACCATCGCCGGCAACGCCTTTCTCGCGCTCAACGGCGGGCCGGGCGTCGCCTTTACCGACGCGATCTCCTTCCAGCTGATGACCGAGGATCAGGCCCAGACCGATCGCTATTGGGACGCCATCACCCAGGGCGGCGGCACGGAGATCGCCTGCAGCTGGTGCCGCGACCGCTGGGGTGTGCGCTGGCAGATCGTCCCGCGTGCCCTGGTCGACGGCCTAGCCGATCCCGATCCGGCGGCCGCCGCCCGCGTGATGCAGGCGATGATGGGCATGGTGAAGATCGACATCGCCGCGATCGAAGCGGCGCGACGCGGAGACGCCGTATGAATCACGAACTCGTCATCGAGCGCCTCCTCGACGCGCCCGTCACCGCCATCTGGCAGGCATGGCGCGAGCATCTGGAGGAATGGTGGTGTCCGCTGCCGTGGCGCACCGAGCTCCACGTCCTGGAACTTCAAGCCGGCGGCCGCTTCGCGACGACGATGATCAGCCCGGAGGGCGAGCGTCACGACGACGAAAGCGTGATCCTGGAAGCCATCCCTCAGCAGCGCGTCGTGTTCACCAACGCGTTCGCCCCCGGCTGGCGCCCCCAGGCGGGCGTGCCCTTCCCCTTCGTCGGGCTGTTCGAGTTCACGCCCGAAGGCACGGGCACCCGCTACCGCGCGGCCGCCCGCCACTGGACGGCAGAGGACTGCGAGACGCACCGCGCGATGGGCTTCGAGGACGGCTGGCTTGCCGTCGCGGCGCAACTGGAGGCGGTCGCCCGCCGGCTTGCCGGATTGCCGGCAAAGCCATGAGCCGCGCCGTCAGGCGAACGCCGCCGATCCCTTGAGCTGCTGATAGGCGGCGATGACCTTCTGCAGCGCCCCTTCATGGCTGCGGTCGCCGCCGTTCCGGTCCGGATGATACTGCCGCACCAGCTCGCTGTAGCGCTTGCGCAGCGCCGTGCGGTCGGCATCGACCTCCAACCCCATGACCTTCAGTGCGGATCGGTCGCCCGGCGTCAGCGGCCGCCCGTCCTTGCGCTCGGCACGGACGTTGGCCTTGAACTTCGCCCCGATCGCGTCGAGCGGATCGGCGAAGTCCGCCCAGCGCGGGCCGCGATCGCCGCCTGCGCTCGCAAAGGCACGCGTCTCCCGCTCCCAGCCGGCATAGGGCCGCTGGGCGTCGTGGATCTCCTCCACGGTCATGCCGGCGAAGTAGTTATAGCCGGCGTTGAACTGGCGGACATGGTCCAGGCAGAACCAGCGATAGCCGGATGGGCGGTCGCTACCCTGCGGCGCACCCTCCAGCGGCGGTGCGCGAAACTCGCCCGCCTCGACGCACCCCGGTGCCTCACAGGCTCGCCCGCTTTCCACCCGACCATGGAACCGCGTGTTCGGCCGGTCCTTCCCGATCTTCTCGCGTGCCACGCGACACCCTCATGCAAACCAACTATATAGGCGCGATGCAGACCACCGCCACCGGCCCCATCGCCTCCGAAATCACCGCTCGCCTCACGCAGGCGCTTGCCCCGACGCATCTCGAAGTCATCAACGACAGCGGGCGCCATGCCGGCCACAGCGGCGACAACGGCACCGGCGAATCCCACTTCACCGTCGTCGTCGAAAGCGGGGCCTTTGCGGGCCGCTCGCGCGTTGAGCGCCAGCGGATGGTGAACCAGGCCCTGTCCGACCTGCTCATAGACCGCGTCCACGCGCTGGCAATCCGGGCCCGCGCTCCAGGAGAGTAGCGCCGATGTCGTACAATCTTTGGTACTGGCCTGAGATCCAGGGTCGCGGCGAGTTCGTGCGCCTGGCGCTGGAAGCGGCCGGTATCGAATATTGTGACTGCGCCCGCGAACGCGGCACCCAGGCGCTGGTCGAGGACATGGCCCGCTACACCCAGCGCCCGCCCTTCGCCCCGCCCTATCTCGAGCTCCAGGGTTTCGTGATCGGGCAGACCGCGAACATCCTGCTTTATCTGGGCGAGCGTCACGACCTGGCGCCCTCGCGCCTTTCCGACCGGCTCTGGCTCCACCAGCTCCAGCTCACGATCGCAGACATGGTGGCGGAGGTGCACAACATCCACCATCCCGTCGCCATGGGCGAATATTACGAGGACCAGAAGGCGGAGGCGCTCCGCGCCGCCGAGCAGTTCCGGGCCGAGCGCATCCCGAAGTTCCTGGCGCATTTCGACGGCGCGGCACAGGCGAACCCCGGCGAATGGCTGATCGACCATCGCTGGACCTATGCCGACACCTCGCTGTTCCAGCTGATCGAGGGGCTGCGCTACATGTTCCCGCGGCGCATGGCGGCGATCGAGCATGACTATCCCGCGCTGCTCAAGATCCATGGCCTCGTCCGCTCCCTGCCGGGCGTCGCCGCCTATCTTGCGAGCGATCGACGCCTGTCGTTCAACGAGGACGGCATCTTCCGCCACTATCCCGAACTCGATGGCGCGTGATCCCGGCCGGGCCCGGCCGAGTTGCGCCGGTCGCACACCCCAAGTAAAGCCGCGCCGCTCATGACCGATCCGCTCATTCTCGCCGTCCCCAAGGGGCGCATCCTCGAAGAGGCGCTGCCGCTGCTGGCGGCCGTCGGCATCGTGCCGGAACCCGCCTTTTCCGACGAAGGCAGCCGCGCGCTGCGCTTCCGCACCAACACGCCCGCCGTGGACCTGATCCGCGTGCGCGCGTTCGACGTCGCGACCTTCGTCGCGCACGGCGCCGCCCAGCTCGGCATCGTCGGCTCCGACGTGCTTGCCGAGTTCGAATATTCGGAGCTCTACGCGCCGGTCGATCTCGGCATCGGCCATTGCCGCATCTCGGTCGCCGAACCCGCCGGCATGGCCGAGCACGATGATCCGCGCGGCTGGAGCCATGTCCGCGTCGCCACCAAATATCCGCACGTCACCCGCCAGCACTTCGCCCGCCGCGGCGTGCAGGCGGAGTGCGTGAAGCTCAACGGCGCGATGGAGCTCGCCCCGGTGCTCGGCCTCGCGCCGCGCATCGTCGACCTCGTCTCCTCGGGCCGTACGCTCAAGGAAAACGGCTTGGTCGAGGTCGAGGTGATCGCCGAGGTCAGCTCGCGCCTCGTCGCCAACCGCGCCGCCTTCAAGACCCGGCCCGACGTGGTGCCGCTGGTGGACGCGTTCCGCCGTGCGGTGATGGAGAAGACCGCATGCTGAGGCTCGACTTCACCGATCTCGATTTCGAGCGCGGCTTCGCCGAGCTCGTCGACGCCCGCCGTGAGGCCGACGCCGATGTCGCCCGGGACGTGCGCGCGATCCTCGCCGCCGTGCGCGACGAGGGCGACGCCGCGCTCGCCGCCTTCACCCGCCGCTTCGACCGCCACGATCCGGAAGAGACCGGCTGGCGCATCGAGCAGGCCGATTGCATCGCCGCGCTCGAAGGGCTCGCCCCCGATCTGCGCGCCGCGCTCGAACTCGCCCACGACCGCATCGTCGCCTACCATTCGAAGCAGCGCCCCGCCGACAGCGACCAAGTCGATGACGCAGGCGTCCGCCTCGGTGCCCGGTGGCGCGCGGTCCAGGCCGCCGGCGTCTATGTGCCGGGCGGGCGCGCCGCCTACCCGTCCTCGGTCCTCATGAACGCCGTCCCCGCCAAGGTCGCGGGCGTCGAGCGGCTGGTGATGGTGACGCCCACCCCCGATGGCGTGGTGAACCCGCTCGTCCTCGCCGCCGCCGCGCTTGCGGGCGTGGACGAGGTATGGCGCATCGGCGGCGCGCAGGCGATCGCCGCGCTCGCCTATGGCACCGAACGCATCAAGCCGGTCGACGTCGTCACCGGTCCGGGCAATGCCTGGGTCGCGGAGGCCAAGCGCCAGCTCTACGGCGTCGTCGGCATCGACATGGTCGCCGGTCCGTCCGAGATCGTCGTGGTGGCAGACGGCGCCAACGATCCGGAGTGGATCGCTGCCGACCTGCTCAGCCAGGCCGAGCACGATCCCACCAGCCAGTCGATCCTGTTCACCGACGACGCGCTCTTCGCCGATGCCGTGGCCGAGGCGGTCGATCGCCAGATCGCCACCCTCGCCACCAAGGCCGTCGCCCGCGACAGCTGGGACGCGAACGGCGCGATCGTGCTGGTCGAACGCCTCGACCAGGCGATGCCGCTGGTCGATCGCCTCGCGCCCGAGCATCTCGAGCTTGCCGTCGACAATCCCGAGCCGCTGTTCGACCGTGTGCGCAACGCCGGCTCCGTCTTCCTCGGTCGCCACACGCCCGAGGCGGTCGGCGACTATGTGGCGGGTCCCAACCACGTGCTGCCCACCGGCCGCCGCGCACGCTTCGCCTCCGGCCTGTCGGTACTCGATTACATGAAGCGCACCAGCTTCTTAGGGTTGGATGCTGCGGCACTTGGGCGTATCGGCCCGGCCGCAGTCACGCTGGCCGAGGCGGAGGGGCTTCCCGCCCACGCCCGCTCGGTCGCGATCCGCCTTTCCTGAACTTTCTCGCCGGCGCGCGCATTCTCCTTGCGCCCCGGCCAATGGACGACCTGATCATGACCACGCCCAATCCTCGCCCCCGTGCGCTCCGCCAGGCCCGCGCCGCCGCTCGCCTCGCTGCCGTCCAGGCGCTCTACCAGCAGGAGATGGAGGGCACGCCGATCCCGACGCTGCTGCACGAGTTCCACCAGCACCGCCTGGGCGCGACCATCGAGGGCGTCGAATATGCCGAGGCGGACATCGCCTTCTTCGACGACGTGGTGCGCGGCGTGGACGCCCGCCGCGAGGAGATCGATCGCGCCATCACCGCCAAGCTTTCCGAAGGCTGGTCGCTCGACCGCCTCGACAAGCCGATGCGCCAGATCCTGCGCGCCGGCACCTATGAACTGATCGCCCGCGTCGACGTGCCCGCCGCCGCCGTCATCAGCGAATATATCGACGTCGCGGACGCCTTTTACGACCGCCGCGAAAAGGGCTTCGTCAACGGCCTGCTGGACGGCGTCGCCAAGACCGTGCGCGGCAGCTCGCCGGCTGCAACGGAAGCACCGGAGGCGTGACGCGCTGCCCCGTCCGGGGCACAACCGCCGCATGACCGAGGCCCAGTTCCTGGAGGCGCTGCGCGCGCTGCCGCTCCACCCCGCCGCGCGCGGGCTGACGGACGACGCGGCAGTGCTGCCCGCCGGGACCACGCCCGCCACCGTCCTCACCAGCGACCTGCTGGTGGAGGGCGTGCATTTCCTGCCCGACGATCCCGCCGACACCGTCGCCTGGAAGCTGCTGGCCACCAACCTCTCCGACCTCGCCGCCAAGGGCGCGACGCCGGTCGGCGTGCTGCTCGGCTACCCGCTCGGCGACGATGCTTGGGACCGCGCGTTCCTCGCCGGGCTCGGCGTGGCGCTCGCCACGTTCGACTGCCCGCTGCTCGGCGGCGACACCGTACGCCAGCCCGCCGGCAGCCCGCGCTTCCTGTCGCTCACCGCGATCGGCCACAGCGACGTAACGCCGGCCCGAGACGGTGCGCGCGCAAGCGACGCGCTCTGGGTCACCGGCACCATCGGCGACGCCGGTGCCGGCCTCGCCATCGCCCGTGGCGCCGAGGGACCGCCGGCGCTGCTCGACCACTACCGCCGCCCCACCCCGCGCCTGGCCGAGGGCCACGCGCTGTCGCCGGTGGTGCACGCCATGATGGACGTGTCGGACGGCCTGCTGCTCGACGCCAGCCGCATGGCCGCCGCCAGCGGCTTGGGTGTCACGATCGACCTCGCCCACGTTCCCCGCTCCGCCAATCTCGTCCGCTATGACGGCGACTCGCACGCTGCCCGCCTCGCCGCCGCCACCGCCGGCGACGACTACGAGCTGCTGTTCGCGCTTCCGGCCGGTGTCACGCCGCCGGTACCCGCCACCCAGGTGGGGCGCTTCCACGCCGAGCCCGGCCTCGTCCTCACCGACAACGCCGCCCCCATACCGCTCCCAACGCGGCTCGGCTTTCAACACCACGGCGGATAGGCGAGGCCTGCCCCCGCCCCCCCGTACCCCGGCGAAGGCCGGGGTCCAGTTGCGACGCACTCGGTAAGGGTTCGCACCTTCGCTCCCGTCCCCCAACTGGGCCCCGGCCTTCGCCGGGGTACAGGGTTGCCTACGGATCGGCTGCCCCATCACGGCGGCTAGAGCGAGAACCGTTCGTGCTGAGTAGGGGCTGAGCTTGTCGAAGCCCCGTATCGAAGCACCTGCGCCGGTCCTTCGATACGCCATTTCGACTTCGCTCAATGGCACCTCAGGACGAACGGGCATGCGCAGCGTCGTCACCGCCCCGCGGGGTCGGACATCCCCGTTCGTTTCGAGGAGCCGTCGAGCTTGTCGAGACGGCGTCTCGAGAAACCGGCCGCGGCTCTCTCGACACGGGCTCTCGACAGAGCTCGATCCCTGCTCGAGACAAACGGAAGGAGAAGCGCGCGGAAGGAGAGGCGCGTGAGGTCGGCGGCGCTGTTCCCTCACCCGAACGCCCTTGTGCTCCCGCCGCATCGGCATATGCTCGCGCCGATGGGTTAGACCCGACGCACGAACGCCGGGCCACCTCGGACAGGAGGGGCAAATGACGATCGTCTATTTCGCCATGGCATGCGGCGTCCTCGCCGTTCTCTACGGAGTCTTCACCGGCATGCAGGTGCTGCGCGCCTCCCCCGGCGACGCGCGGATGCAGGCGATCGCCGCCGCGATCCAGGAGGGCGCCGGCGCCTATCTCGGGCGCCAGTATCGCGCGGTCGCCGTCGTCGGCGTGCTTGTCGCCATCCTCCTCATCCCCACCGTCAGCCTGCTCTCCGCGGGCGGCTTCGTCCTCGGCGCGGTGCTGTCGGGCGCAGCCGGCTATGTCGGCATGACCATCTCCGTACGCGCCAACGTCCGCACCGCAGAAGCATCGCGCCGCTCGCTCCAGGCCGGCCTCACCCTCGCCTTTCGATCGGGCGCCATCACCGGCATGCTCGTCGCAGGGCTCGGCCTGCTCGCGATCGCCGGCCTCTTCTGGTATCTCGTCTCCATCGCCGGCCATGCGCCCAACGATCGCGAAGTGGTCGAGGCGCTCACCGCACTCGCGTTCGGTGCCTCGCTCATCTCCATCTTCGCGCGGCTGGGCGGCGGCATCTTCACCAAGGCCGCAGACGTCGGCGCCGACCTGGTCGGCAAGGTCGAGGCCGGCATCCCCGAGGACGATCCCCGCAACCCCGCCGTGATCGCCGACAACGTCGGCGACAACGTCGGCGACTGCGCCGGCATGGCCGCCGACCTGTTCGAAACCTATGTCGTCACCTTGGGTCTCACCATGGTGTCGATCGCGCTGCTCGTGCAGGCCTCCTCCGCCGAGCTGCTCGCGCTGATGGCGCTGCCGCTGGTGGTGGGCGGCGCCTGCATCCTCGCCTCGATCGCCGGCACCTATATGGTCCGGCTCGGCCGCACCGGCTCGATCATGGGCGCGCTCTACAAGGGGCTGTGGACCACGATCGTGCTCGCGGTCCCGCTCATCTATCTCGCCTGCCGCTGGACGCTCGGCGACCTCGACCAGGTGATCGGCGGCGCCGGCTTCCTGGACCCGCTCGACGATGCGCTGACGGTTGAGGGCGCGCTCGGCACCGCCGCCACCGCGTCCACCCACTTCACCGGCATGGACCTGTTCTGGTGCATGATGATCGGCCTGGGCGTCACCGCGCTGCTGGTGTGGATCACCGAATATTACACCGGCACCCGCTATCGCCCGGTCCGCTCGATCGCGCGTGCATCCGCCACCGGCCACGGCACCAACGTCATTCAGGGCCTCGCCATCGGGCTGGAGTCCACCGCCCTCCCCACGCTGGTGATCGTCGTCGCGGTGATCGCGTCCTATCAGCTTGCCGGCATCATCGGCGTCGCCTTTGCCGCCACCGCGCTGCTGGCGCTCGCCGGCATGGTGGTGGCGCTCGACGCCTATGGACCCGTCACCGACAATGCCGGCGGCATCGCCGAAATGGCCGGGCTCCCCGACGACGTCCGCCAGCGCACCGATGCGCTCGACGCGGTCGGCAACACCACCAAGGCGGTGACGAAGGGCTATGCGATCGGCTCCGCAGCGCTTGCCGCCCTCGTCCTGTTCGGCGCTTACACCACCGACCTCAACCGCTTCTTCCCCGAACTCGCCGTCGATTTCTCGCTATCGAACCCGTACGTGATCGTCGGGCTGCTATTGGGCGCGCTTCTCCCCTACCTGTTCGGCGCGTTCGGCATGACCGCGGTCGGCCGCGCCGCCGGATCGGTGGTGGAGGACGTCCGCCGCCAGTTCCGCGACGATCCCGGCATCATGGCCGGCACCAGCCGCCCCAACTATGCCCACACCGTCGACATCGTCACCCGCGCCGCAATCCGCGAGATGATCGTCCCCTCGCTGCTCCCCGTGCTTTCCCCGATCCTCGTCTACTTCGTCATCGCCGCGGTCGCGGGCCAGGCGCAGGGCTTCGCGGCCCTCGGCGCAATGCTGCTCGGCGTCATCGTCTCCGGCCTGTTCGTCGCCATCTCGATGACCTCGGGCGGCGGCGCCTGGGACAATGCCAAGAAATACATCGAGGACGGCAACTACGGCGGCAAGGGATCGGAAGCGCACATGGCCGCCGTCACCGGCGACACGGTGGGCGATCCCTACAAGGACACCGCCGGCCCGGCCGTGAACCCGATGATCAAGATCACCAACATCGTCGCCCTGCTGCTGCTCGCCGCCCTCGCCGGCACCTGATCGGGCCTTCGGCCCCGCCTTCCGTGGACTTTGGGCAACAGCCTCCCCATATCGGGCGCGTCGGATGTGCGGCGGCCCGTGCGGGAACCGCGTCCGCCTTTCCTTTTGGCGGCGCCCGGAGTAAGGCACCGCGACTTTTCAGCCCTGCGAGGATTTTTTGGCAAAAGAAGAACTTCTGGAAATGCGCGGTCAGGTGGTGGAGCTTCTGCCCAACGCCATGTTCCGCGTCCGGCTTGAGAACGACCATGAGATTCTCGGCCACACTGCCGGCAAGATGCGCAAGAACCGCATCCGCGTGCTGGTCGGCGACGAGGTGCTCGTCGAGCTGACCCCGTACGACCTGACCAAGGGTCGTATCACCTACCGCTTCAAATAAGACCCGAGCCAATGCGGCTCGTCCTCGCCTCCACCTCCCCGCGCCGCCGCGAGTTGCTGGCGCGACTCGGCGTCGTGCCCGATCGCATCGCCGGCCCGGAACTCGACGAGACCCCGCGCCCCGGCGAACTGCCGCGCCCCTACGCGCTGCGGCTGGCCGAGGAAAAGGCGCGCGCCGTCGATCGCGCGCCGGACGAGATCGTCGTCGCTGGCGACACCACCATCGGCGTCGGCCGCCGCATCCTCAACAAGCCCGCCGACGAGGCCGACCACCGCGCCATGCTCGCCCTGCTCTCCGGGCGCCGCCACCATTGCCTGTCCGCGGTGTGCGTGATCGGGCTCGACGGCAAGGCCCGCGTGCGCGTCACCGACACCGTCGTCGCCTTCAAGCGGCTCACCGACGTCGAGATCGACTGGTATCTTCGCTCGGGCGAGGGTGAGGGCAAGGCGGGCGGCTACGCTATCCAGGGCCGCGCCGAAAGCTTCGTGCGCTTCCTGTCGGGCAGCCATTCCGGCGTTGTTGGCCTGCCGCTGTTCGACACCCGCGCGCTGCTGGAAACCAGCGGCTACCGCTTCGCCTGACCCCATGCGCTGGGTCGTCGAGCGCGGGATCGGCGAAACCCGCGCCGCGCTGCTCGACGGCGACAGCATCCTTGAAGCGTGCATCGAGCCCGACGATAGCCTCCGTGCCGGCACGGTGCTGGCGGCACGCCTCGCCAAGCGACTGACCCAGCGCAACGAAGGCGTCGTCGTGTGGGACTGCGGCGAGGCGATGCTCGCTCCCCTGCCCCGCGCAACGCCTGAGGGCGCCACGCTCCTCATCGAGATCACCCGCCCGCCGCTCCCCGAGCCCGGTAAGCCCAAACGCGCCCGCGCGCGTCCGGCACTCGAAGGCGCGACGCCCGGCCCCGGCCCCGACCTGCTCCAACGCCTTCCCGACGCGCAGCTGCTCGGCCGCTTCGACGCCGACCTGCTCGAGGACGCCGGCTGGTCGACGCTGCTGGAGGAAGCCGTCACCGGCCGGGTGGCATTCGCCACCGGCAGCCTCACCCTCTCGCTCACCCCGGCGATGACGCTGATCGACGTGGACGGCGAGCAGGCGCCCGCCACCCTCGCCGTCGCCGGAGCCGCCGCCGCCGCCCGCGCCATCCGCCGCCTCGACATTGGCGGCTCGATCGGCATCGACCTGCCGGACGCCGGCGACAAGGCCGCGCGCCAGGCCGCCGCCGCGGCGATCGACGCCGCCCTGCCACAGCCGTTCGAGCGCACCGCCGTCAACGGCTTCGGCTTCGTCCAAATCGTCCGCCGCCGCGCCCGCGTGTCGATCCCGGAGCTCCACGCCCACGATCCCGTCGCCGCCCACGCCCGCGCGCTGCTGCGCGTCGCCGAACGCACCGGCGGCGCGGGCGAGCGCACGCCCACCGCGCACCCAGCGCTCATCGCCCATCTCGCTGCCCGTCCTGAGTGGCTGGCGGAGCTTGCAAGCCGCATCGGCGCGCCCGTCGCCTTGCGGGAGGACCCCGCCCTCGCCATATCCGCCGGCCATGTCCAAGCGCGCTTCCCGTGACGTCTGCGCGCTGTGCGGAGCCCCTGTGGCCGCGCAGCACGCCCCCTTCTGCAGCCAGGGCTGTCGCGACCGCGACCTGCTCAACTGGCTCGGCGAAGGCTATCGCCTGCCGGGCACCCAGGCCCCGGCAGAAAGAATTTCGCACAGCGGGCTGGACAGCCAAGAATCCGCCGACTAACAGGCGCGCTCTGTCCGGTTTAGGACGGAATGCCCGGGTAGCTCAGTTGGTAGAGCATGCGACTGAAAATCGCAGTGTCGGCGGTTCGACCCCGTCCCCGGGCACCACTTCCCACATCGCGATCCTTGCCCCAGGGCTGACGCCGTGGGGTGCGGACCTGCCCGGTCATTGCGCCCGCCGCCAGGATTGAGTCTGGCACAGCTTCCAGACGCAGCCGGTCAGCGCCAGCGTTCCATCCGCCTGCACTGCCAGGAAGGACTTGTAGGTGCGGCCGCTGCGCGGATCGTACACCTGCCCCTTCCACCGCGCCTTGTCCGGGACAAAGCCGGTCAGGATCCGCAGGCTGCTCGTCGAGCGGTTCCGCAGCCTGGGATCCGGATTGTTGACGTCGGTCTTCGGCGCCTTCGGATCGGGCTTCAGGACCTTCACGATCGCGCCGCACAGCGCCGGCCCGCAGGGGGCGATTTCCACGATCGCCTGATTGCCCTCCGTCAGCCAGCGGCCGGTCGGACTGGTCGGGGCGGCCGCTGCCGCTGTCGCCAGCGGCAGGGTCACAGCAGCGGCGGCGATGGCGAAGCGCGCGATCATGCCGCTGCGCCTTCGCACACGAGCGTCGCACCGCGCAGTTCATAACCCGCGATCAGCGCGTTCCAGCCGATGTCCGGCGTGCGTGCCAGCCGGATGCCGGGGACACGCAGCAGCCGATCGAGGAAGATCGCCGCCTCCTGCAGCGCGACCTGGGCTCCGGGGCAGCGATGCGCGCCGTCGCCAAAGGCAAGCCCCGCGCGTCCGACCCGCTCGGCCGGGCTCCGGTCCGGATCGAGCCGATGCGGGCAGCTTCCGACGGCCGCAGCGTCGCCATTCGCACCCCGCACGTCCAGCGCGACGACCTCGCTCTCGGCCGCGGTCCTGCGGAACAACATGCCGACGACGGGTTCCAGGCGCAGGATTTCCTCCAGGATCGCGATCCGCGAGCCCTCGTCGCCAGCCAGGAAGCGGTCCCGCAGCGCATCGTCCTCCAGCAGGTGCCAGCCGGCCATGGTCAGGAATTCGCGCGTGGTGATCATGCCCGCCGCACCATAGGTCAGGCATTCGGTCAGGATCTCGCGCTCCGAATAGCCCTCGTCCAGCAGGTGCGAGATCACGTCGTCGCGCCGCTGCAGCCGCCGTGCCGCAACCGCAGGCCGGACGTCGCGCAGCAGGAAATTCAGCGCGCGCAGCTGCCCGCGTGCGAAGCCGAGCACCGTCGCCAGCCACGATCCCCCCTGCGGCATGCCGGTCACCAGCGCGCCCAGCCGCTTCGCCATCCCCGCGCGGTCGCTGTCGGTCAGGCCCACGATTTCCGCCGCGATCGTCACCGCCATCTCCAGCCCGAGCGTGTCCAGATCGCCCCGCCCTGTCGCCCTGAGGCGCGCGACCAGTTCGTCGCTCGTGCGCTCCATCAGCGCGCGATAGGCGGTGGTGACCACCCGCGGCGCAAAGAAGCGCGCGGTCGCGCCGCGCTGCCGCCGGTGCTCCGCCCCGTGCTGGTAGAGGATCGGGACGCGGGTGAGCGACACCTTGTTCACCAGGTCCGCCAGGAACCCCGCCTGCCGCGCTTCGGGATTGCGCAGCAGCCCGCGGGCTTCCGCGAAATCGCGCACGACGCGCATCTGCACGCCGCCCTGCCCGCTCTGCCCAGCCAGCGCGACAGCCGCCGACTTGCGGTCGTCCCGCGCCGACACGGGGCAGAAACCGGAGATCGCTTGATCGGTCATCTCGATACGCCTACTTATGATACATGGTGGATCATAAAGTGGCGACCCCGCCCGGCAAGTCAAGGGACACGGCACACGCCGACCCCCGCATCGCCAAGTCGCGTCGCGCGCTGCACGCCGCGCTGCTCGCCCTCGTCGCGGAAACGCCGTTCGAGGAGGTGACCGTGGCCGCGATCACCAAGCGGGCCGGCGTCGGCTACGCGACCTTCTTTCGCCACTATCCCTCGACGGAGGCATTGCTGGGGGACATCGCCGATCAGTGGATCGGTGAGCTTCTCGCCCGCGTCGCGCCGCTGGTGATCGCACAGGATACGCACGGTGCCGCTCTGGCGCTGGCGAGTTTCGTCGAGGCGCGCCGCCCGCTGTGCCGCGCCCTGCTCGTCGGCGCGGGAGAGGTCATGCGACGCGACATCACTGCGCGCGCCATCGCCGCTGCCGGCGGTGTCGAGACGCCCGTCCAGCCATGGCTGCCCCGTGATCTGGGCATCGCCCACGGCGTCGCCGCAACGCTCGCGATCCTGCGATGGTGGCTGGAAGCGGATCGCCAGGAGGACGCAGCGGCGGTCGCGGACATCATCGACCGGCTCGTGTTCGCCCCCCTCGCCCAAGCGGCCGACGCCTGACATTTGCGATCGACGATGATGGCTTTCTGATCCCGGCACCGCTCACGCGACACGGCCAAGCGCCCCGGTGACACGCTGGAGCAGCCCTGATCCGGTCGCCTTGCGCTCGGCACGGCTCTCCCTCGACACGAACAGAGACGCGAACCGGGGATTGCGCCACGATGCAGCGTCCGCCTATCGGCGCCCCTGTCGGGATCGGCCGGCCGCGAACATCGCTGCGGGCCGGCACGCCGATACGCCGCGCTACGTCTTCAGCAACCCGCACGACCCGGAAGAAGCGGCGCGACCTTCTCGCCCCTAGCCGGGCGCGGTCACGGGAGCGGGAACTTCACGGCGCGCCGTTAGAACCCCTACCCTCTCGTCGAAGGCAAGGTCGTTCCCCATCCGCTTCCCGCAGCAGGATCTCACCGTCGCTCACCACCTTGGAGACCATCGCGACATGGCCCGTCCGCATGCGACGGCTGGCTTCGAACGAACCAACCGCGCCTTCCCTGGAGGTGTGACAATCAAACGGATCGTCCCGGCGAGCACCCATCGATCGGCTCGGAAAGCGCCATCGGACACCAGCGTCGTGTCAGACGCGTCCTGAAATCCCGAATCGCGTGCGCCGGCGATTCTGCGACGCAGGCGGCCAGCACAGCGCGCCTGCCTCTCCGCCCGGCTTTCATGCGGAGGCCGGACCCCGCTGGAGCGCCGCGCAATCCTACGCGTCGAACGGAGCCCGACGAAGCTACATCGAGCCGCCGCTGTGTTCTCCGAAAGACGTTCGCACCTGCGGAACTTTTAGCGTGCTTCCGCCGTGCCCAACGCCGCTGAATACAGCAAGGGCGCCAATCTTGCTCGTAAGGATCCAAGATCGACGCCCGTTGCACTGCACAAATAACCTGCCCGCGGCCTAGTGTTTTCCCCGCCCGCAGCCGATGCTCAGAGAATAGCGAACAACACCAGGGACCAGATCACGGCACCAACCACAGCTGAGATAAGGAAGCTCAGTGCCAACGATGCAGGCATCGTGTCTTCAAGCTGTTCGAACGGCACCTTCATCGTCATCCTCTCCTCGGCGGGCTGCCCCGCTCTCCGACTCCACGATAGTTCCTTTCGCAGTCTCAACGGTCAAGCAAAAGATTCTGTTCCGAAACCACGACGAACGGAGTTCAGGCCAATCGTTTAATGTTCTCGAAAGCTTTGCCACAAACTCTGGTCCAGCGGCTCCAGAAGATATTGCAGCAGGGTCCGGCGTCGGAGCGGGATCAGGATTTCGACGGGCAGTCCCGGCTTGATCTCCCGCCCGCGCGCATGGCGACGCATGACGGCCAGGCCCGCCTCCGGCACCACCACCTCGCCCGTGTAGTAATGGGTGCCGGTGCGCTGGTCCTCGAAACTGTCGGCGGACAAGCGGCTGATCGTGCCGAGGATCGGCGGCAGCGCCCGCGCATGGAGTGCCGGGATACGCACTTCCGCCTCCTGCCCCACGAACAGGTCGTCAGCATCGTCGGGCGCGATCCGCGCCTGGATCACCAGCGCCACCCGCTCGGGCACGATCTCCATCAGCCGCTCGCCCGCGCCGATCACCCCGCCCACCGTGTGCACCGTCAGCCCCACGATCTGGCCCGACGCCGGCGCCCGGATCAGCGTGTTCGCCAGCGCCTCCCGCGCCGCGCTCAGCTTGGGCATCAGGTCGTTCAGCGTGAACTCGGTCGTGCGGAGCAAGTCCGTCAGCTGCTGCCGGTCATCGGAGGTGAGCGATCGGCTCTGCAACTGCTTCTCGCCGATCTGCTCGCGCACTTCAGCGTCGTTCGCACGCAGCCGCCCCGCCTCGCCCTCCAGGGCGGCAGCACTGCGTTCCAGCGCGCGGATGCGGTTCTCGCTCGCAAAGCCCTTCACCGCCAGCGCCCGCATCCCGCGCAGTTCGTCCTCCAGCAGCCGCTGCTGCGCGTCGATCGCGCGCAACTGCTCGCGGATGCCGATGCTGCGCGACACCAGCTGCGCGCCCTGCTGCGCCACCACTACCCGCTGGTCGGTGAGCGCCGTCTCGCTCGCGGCAAGCTCGCGACGCTGCAAGGCCATCGCCCGCTCCGCCTCGATGCGGTCGTCGCCTTCCAGGCGCGCAAAGCCCGGCGGCGGCTCCAGCGGCGCGCCGGTCAGCTGCGCCGTCAGCCGCGCACGCTGCGCCTGCAACGCGATCACCTGCGCGGTGAGTGAGCGCTCCAGGGCGCGCGTCTCGCTGCCGGCAAGTTCGATCAGCACCTGCCCCCGCGCCACCCGCTGGCCTTCGCGCACCAGCAGCGCGGCTACGATGCCGCCCTGCTGGTGCTGCACCGCCTGGCGGTTTCCCGCCACTGCCACCGCGCCGCCCGCATAGGCGGCCGCATCCAGCCGCACGAACGCCGCCCAGCCCAGGAAGACGCCAAAGAACAGCAGCACCAGCAGCCAGCCGATCCGCCCCTCCCGCTCCACACCATCGCCGGCAGTCTCGCCCGCTTCGGCCACGCCGACCACGCCGGCTACGCTTGCGGCGGGCACGCGTCGTGGCGCCAGCGCACCTCGGATTCCTCCCACCGGGCTCCGGCTCATGCGCTCCCCCCCGCGTCGTCCGCGATGGCACGGCCGCCCGAAAGCTGGCGGACCACGGCCTCGCGCGTGTCGAACATCTCCAGCCGGCCGTCGCGCAGCACCACCAGCTTGTCGCTCGCCGCCAGGATGCCGGTGCGGTGCGCGACCACGATGATGGTGACGCCGGCGCGCTTCTGCTCGGCAAGCGCCGCGGAGAGCTGCGCCTCGCCCTGCGCATCCAGGCTGGCGTTGGGCTCGTCCAGCACCAGCACGCGGGGTCGTCCGAACAGCGCGCGCGCCAGCGCGATCCGCTGTGCCTGCCCCACCGACAGCCCGGCCCCGTTCCATCCAAGCCTTGTGTCATAGGCCTGGGGCAGCCGCAGGATGAAGTCGTGTGCTCCGCACTGGCGGGCGGCGCGGATCACCTCCGCGTCCAGCGTTGCCCCCTCGCTTCCTTCCGCGCTCCGGAACCGGGCGATGTTCTGCTTGATCGTGCCCCCGAACAGCGTTGGCTCCTGCGGGACATAGCCGATCGCCGCCGCCAGTTGCTCCGCCGGCCAGTCGGCGAGCGCGGCGCCGTCGATCCGCACCGCTCCGGCCGCTGCGGGCTGCGCCCCGACCAGGGCGCGCACCAGCGTCGACTTGCCGGCACCGCTTGGCCCGATCACCCCCACCATCTCCCCCGCGGCGATGCGCAGGTCGATGCCGTGCAGCACCAGGCGCGCGCCTTCGGGATCGGCGACGGACAGGCGCTCGGCCGCCACGTCGCCGCGCACCTCCGGCAGCCGCGTCTGCCCACCGGCGGGACCGGCGGCGTCGAACAGCCCCAGCAGCGCGCCATAGGCGGTCCGCGCCTGGATCATGTTGCGCCAGGCGGCGGTGATCCCCTCGATCGGCGCCAGCGCCCGCGCGATGAGCAGCGAGGCGGCAAAGATCGTCCCGCCGGAAATCCGCTGCTCGATGGCCAGCAACGCGCCCAGCCCCAGGGCCAGCGACTGCATCGCGATCCGCACCGTCCGCGCGAGGGTAAGGTAGCGCGCCCCGACAAAGGCCGCGCGCATCTGCAGCGCCTGTGCGAGTTGCCGGTCGCGCAGGTGCAGCCGCACCAGCCCCGGCTGCATGCCCAGCGCCCGCACCACGCCTGCCGCCGCCAGGCTCGCGTCCACCCGCTGATAGCCATGCTGCTGCGCGGCGGAGGCATCCTGGATCAGCGCCTTGGTGCCGCGTTCGTTCAAAAAGGTGAGCAGCAGTAGGATCGCCGAACACGCCACCGCCATTACCCCCAGCGCCGGGTGGAGCAGGAAGCACACCAGCATGTAGATCGGGGACCAGGGCGCATCGAACAGCGCGATCATGCCAAGGCCGGTGATCGTCTGGCGCAGCGTGTCGAACTCGCGCAGCAGGACGCCCCCCTGCCCTTGCGCGTTCGGCGCCTGCAGCAGCGTTCCGATCAATGCGGGCCCCAGCAGCCGGTCGAGCCGCGCGCTGGCGCGGATCAGCAGGCGGGTGCGCAACAGGTCCAGCACCCCCAGCGTCGCCACCGCTGCCAGGAAGATCAGCGTCAGCATGCCCAGGGTCATCACGCCGCGCGTCGGCACCACCCGGTCATAGACCTGCAGCATGTAGAGCGACGGCGCGAGGTAGAGCAGGTTCAGCAGCGCGCTGAACAACGCCGCATGGACCAGGTGGGCACGGCAGGCGGCAAGCGCTTCGCCCAGCACCGGGTTGCGCCGCACGCGGTGCGGAGGGCGGCTGCGCTGCATCAGCCGGCCCCGAAGGCCGCAAGCGCAAGCCCAACGCGGGGCGGTTGCCCCCGCGGCGCCGCCGCCCGGATCGGCAGGCCCACGAGCCCGCTCGGCCCGATCGAACGCCGCGCCACCGCGATCAGGCAGCCATAGAGCGCAAAGATCGGCGCCACCGTCTTGATCGAGAGGAACGAGTAGCTGATCGGCATGCACAGCGCGACATAGATGGCGGTCGCGTTGACAAAGGCGCGCAGCTCGGCGGTGCGCTCGCGCGCCATCAGCACCACCAGCAGCCAGAAGGCGAGGAAGCCGAACAGCGACTGCGACTGGATCAGATAGGCCCAGCCGGCATCCGCATTGGCGTAAATGTTGGCGCTCGACTGGCCCCCGAACACGTCCGCCACTTCCAGCCGGCCCAGATAGTCGACTCCCTTGCGCAACCGCCCCGCGAAGGTGTCGCCACCGCGCGGCAGCAGTTCTGCCGCCCGCAGCGCGAACAGCGTCGCGACCAGCACGGGCAGGTAGACCAGCGGCCACAGCCGCGGCCCCCAGCGGCCGAACGGCACGCCCAGGAGGATGCCGAACGCGCACACCAGCGCGAA
This sequence comes from Sphingomonas molluscorum, assembly GCF_039522995.1. NCBI lineage: Bacteria > Pseudomonadati > Pseudomonadota > Alphaproteobacteria > Sphingomonadales > Sphingomonadaceae > Sphingomonas > Sphingomonas molluscorum. The sequence continues at coordinate 276,205 of NZ_BAAAEL010000002.1, forward strand.
CCGCCCGTCGCATGCCACCACCAGGAACAGGTCGCTGAGCACCAAGGTCGCGCGCGTGCCCCAGCCGATCCGCCCCCACAGCGTCACCAGCACGATCAGCACCACGATCGTCCAGTTCCCCAGCGATACCGGCTCCAGGAACACGGAAGTCGCCCGGTTCAGCCCGGAGCTTGCGAACAGGTTGCGCCCGCTCGGACGCTCCACGTTCAGGAACAGCCCCTCCCCCTCGCCCGACCAGAAGGTCTCCGCTTCGATCCCGCGCGTGTTGACGTAATAGGCGGTGACGTTGAACGTCGCCGCGAAGCTCTTCGGCGACGCCAACTCCCAGGCCGCGATCACGCTGATCAGCAGTTGCGCCGCCAGCAGCCAGCGCACCAGTTCGCGCCGGCCCAGGCACGTACCGAGCAGCGCAAAGGCGGGGATCAGCACCGCATCGCCCAGGAACTTGAGCTCCAAGGACTGGCGCACCACCGACAGCAGCAGCCACGCCAGGCACGCCGCGATCAGCAGCACCGTCCAGCGCCGCCAGCCGCCGCGGCGCCGCAGCAGCCCGGTCGCCAGGGCAAGCCCCATCACCAGCCCCTGCACCGCCGTCACGACGCTGCCGTTGATGGCGACGACGTGCGCGTTCACCCAGGCAAGCGCGATGTTGAACAGCAGCGCCAGCCACAGCGTCGCCAGGGCGAACCGCCGCAGCCGCGGCGCATGGGCGGGCGCGTTCGCACCCTCCGCAGGGTCCTCCCGGCTTGTCGCCGATGCCGCCTCGGCCGCCACTGCGCTAGAACAGCCGCTCGCGGACGAACATCACGTCGCCGTCCTCGATCGGCGCGTCCAGGTCGGCGATCTCGCTCTGCTGCCCCCGCCGGGTCAGGCGGATGCGGTTCTGCGTGCCCGCGTCATTGGGCCCGCCACCCTGCGACAGGGCCTGGCGAAAGGTCATGCCCGCCCGGATCGGAAAGCTGCCGGGCGCGCGCACCTGTCCATAGATGTAGAAATGCTCGGCTGCCGGAACGAACAGCAGGTCGCCCGGCTGCAACACCGGATCCCCGGCCCCGCCGCGGGCCAGTGCCTCGATCGGGAAGCGCTGCGGGGCGGCGTCGCCCCGGCGCAGCAACACCGTCTCGCTCCCCTCGCGCTGCCCGCCCGCCGTCGCCAGCACCCGTGACAGCGGCTGCGCGCCCTGCAGCGGGTAGATGCCGGGCCGCACCACCGCGCCCAGCAGCGTCACGCTGCGGCTGACATAGCTCGTCACCTCCACGTTCACGCGCGGGTCGCGCAGATAGCCTCCCTGTACCAGGCCGGCGCGGATCTTCTCGGCCAGTCCGACCGGGGTCTCCCCTGCCGCGGTGACGCTCCCCATCAAGGGCAGCGAGACGCTGCCGTCCTGCTTGATCCGCAGCCGCAGCGGCATGTCGGGCTGGCCATAGATGGTGACCTCCAGCTGGTCGTCGGGCCCCAGACGATAGTCGCCGGCCGCCCCCGGCACGGCGTCCGCAGGCGCCGGTCCACCGCCCCCCTGCATCGGCGCCTGCGCCTGCACGCTGCCCGTCCCGGCGAGCATCCCTGCCGCCAGCGCGGCGGCGATCCGTCGGGCCCATATCCCCTTGCCCATGGCCTTCCCCTTTCTTCAGAACGCCAGCCCCAGGACCAGCATGCCCCGGGTGCTGCGATAGGTGCCGTACAGCGCGTCGGTGGTGCGGCGGGCGTGCACCGCCTCCAGCCCGATCCGGAACCGCTCGACCGGGGACCAGCCGAGCGCGGCCCGCGCCTCCGCCGTGCGGTCGAAGCTGCGCGCGCCGGTGCTCGCCAGGTCCACCGCGCGAAAGCGTCGTCGCTCGATCCTGCCGGCGAGCTCGAAATCCACCGCGCGCCCGATCCGATAGCGGCCGACCAGTTCGCCTCGGTCGGCCAGGTAATAGCCGGCAGCAACGTCCCCGCTCGCATCCACGTCGCGCCCGGCCGACGCGCGCAGGCGCAGCCGCGGCACGGGGGTCCAGGCGAGTGAGGCCCCGCCGACCAGGCCTGAAAAGTCGCGCGCGGCCGCATTCCGGCTGTCGGCCGCGACATAGCCGAGCACCCCGCTTGCGATCAGCGCGGCGCCGCGCGCGGTGACGCGCCCGGTGGCGCTTCGCACCCGCGTGGCGTCCGGCCGTCCATCGGCAAGCGGCCGGTTCGGGAAATCGAGCGCCTCGGACGAGAGGGCCAGCGCCAGCCCCAGCCGCCCCCCACGATTGACGGCGATGCCGGCCGAGACGCGCTCCGCCTCCAGGTCGCTCCGCAGCCGCACCGCCGCACTGTTGTCGATCACCCGGCGCCGATAGCCGATCTCCGGGTGCAGCCCGGCTCCCAGCGTGCAGCCGCCGTCCAGCGTTAGCGTCCGGCTCTCCCGCGTGTTGCGCACCGGCGCGCCCAGGTCGCTGAGGTCGGTCTGGCCGCGCCCGTAGCGGAAGGAGGCCTCGCCGTCGCAGCGCGCGCCGACCTGCCAGTCGACACCCCCGGTCGCGTCGATCCGCTCGCGCTTCAGGAAGCGGTTCTCGCGATAGAAGTCATAGCCGGCGGCCCCGCGCAGGAACAGGCGCTGGCGGCTCACGCGCTGCGCCACGTCGACCACGGCCGACAGGGTCGTGCGGACGTCGTCCTTGCTGCGGTCCGGCGCCACCGGCTGGTCGCGGTCCAGCCGCAGGATGTTGTCGTCGTAGACCACGCGCGCCTCCATGCCGAGGCGCGCCCGGTTGGCGATGTCCTCGGCCAGATCGTCGAGCGAGACCGGCGCCGCGATGGTGGTGATGGTGCCTGCGGCAAGCACAGCGATCCCCACCACTCCCATGCCGCCCCCCTGTTCCCCGAACCTGACGCCTGCCTACTCTTCTGTTTGGCGCCGTGCGCTGCCGGATCGGACCGGTTCGGAGGGGATGCCGCGGGCGCCGCGCCGCGCCATGCCCCTGCACGGAGGCGCGGTGTCCGACCATTTCGGCTCTAGTCCCGTTCCCGTTCTGTGCCCGGGGACGATAGACAAGCCGCATTCCCGGCGGAGGACGGCTTGGACATTTCGCTCATCATCTGCACGCGCAACCGCGCTGCCCAGCTCGGCGGCTGTCTTGAGGCGGTGGCCGGCCTGCGCTTTTCCGGCAGCTGGGAACTGGTGATGGTGGACAATGGCTCCACCGACGCGACCCAGGCCACGATCGAGGCGTTCGCCGCCCGCGTCCCATTCCCCGTCCGCATCGCCCACCAGCCGGTTCCCGGCCTCAGCAATGCGCGCAACGCCGGGCTGGCGGTTGCAGCCGGCCGGCTGATCGCCTTCACCGACGATGATTGCTACGCCGATCCGGCGCTGCTCACCCGCACCGTCGCCGCCTTTGCGCGGCCGGAGCTCGGCTATGTCAGCGGCCGCATCCTGCTCCACGATCCCGCCGACTTCCCCGCCACCGTCAACGAATCGACCGAGCCGCGCTCCTTCCCGCCGGGCCGCTACCTGCCGCCCGGCGCGATCCGCGGCGCCAATCTCGGCTTCCGCCGCGCCGCGCTCGACGCGATCGGCGGCTTCGATCCCTTGTTCGGCAGTGGCGCCCGGTTTCCGGCAGAGGACATCGACGCCGCCTGCCGGTGCAGCCTGCGCGGCTGGGCCGGGGCCTATGACCCCAGCATCGTCGTCTCGCACCACCATGGCCGCAAGGCGGGGGACGTGCGCGGGCTGTTCCAGGCCTATGACTATGGCCGCGGCGCCTACCACGCCAAGCTGCTGCTCCACGATCGCGCGCCGCGCGCGGCCTTGCGCGGCTGGGCGGGTCTGCCGCGGCGCATGCGGGCGCGTCCGTCCACCCTCTGGTGGGAGCTCGCCGGGGCGGCCCGCTACGCGCGCAGCTACTTCGCTCCCTCTGCGGGGCAGGCGCAGTGACCTCGGCGACCGCAACGGCCCTTCCCCCGCCGCGCGTCCTGGTGCGGGTGATCAGCCTGCCCGGCTCGGTCGAGCGACGCGCGCGCATGGCGGAGCAGCTGGATGCCACGGGTCTCGACTGGCGCTTCTTTGACGGCTGGCGCACGCCGCCGCCGGAGCTTCCCTATGATCCCGCCCGCGCCCGCATCGCCCGCGGCCGCGTGCTCACGCCGGGCGAGCTCGGCTGCTTCGCCAGCCACTGGGCGCTCTGGGCGGACTTCCTGTTCAACAGCGATGCCGATCTGCTGCTGGCGCTGGAGGACGACCTCCTGCTCGATCCCGTCTTCTTCCAGCGGCTCGACGTTGCGGTGGAGGCGATGGGGCCGATCGACTATCTCCGCCTCTATGCCAAGGTGCCGGCCGGCATCCGCAACGAGGCGCATTTCCTCCACCGCCACATCGCCCGCTTCTCGGGCAAGGCCTATGGCACCCAGGCCTATCTGCTCACCCGCCGCGGCGCCGCACGCTTCCGCCGCTCGATCCGCCGCGTCGAGCGTCCGATCGATGACGAGATGGACCGTTTCTGGGCGCACGGCATGGCGATCCGCGCGGTCTTTCCCTTCCCGGTCATGGAGGTCCAGTACGGCTCCACGATCGAGGACACGCGACGGGTGCTCGAGCCGCTCACCGCTGCCGAGCGTGCGCGCTCGTTCCTGGTTCGCGGCGTCGAAAAGGCGCGCCGGATCGGCGCCGCCACGTTGCGCGGGGGCTGAGCGCGTGCAGCATTCCCTTGCCACCGGCACACCGCCGGGAGCCTCCTCCTGAACACCGCCAGCCTGCCCGGCACTCGTACCGCTACGCGCGCGGGCCCGCTCGCGCGCCTGCGCCGGGCGGCTCCCTGGGCGGCGGCGGAGAGCCTGTTCTCCGCGGTCGCGACCCTTGCCTCCACGCTGGTGGTGGCGCGGCTGCTCACCCCGTCCGACTTCGGCCTGGCCTCGGTCGCCTTCGCCGTGGTCGCGATCGTCCAGCTGCTCGCCTTCGCCGGCGTTCCCCAGGCGATGCTCCGCACGCCGCAGCTGTTGCCGCGCCTGAGCGACCAGCTCTTCTGGGTGCTGCTCGGCCTCGGTGCCCTGGCGACCCTGGTCTGCTGGCTGATCGCCGCCCCCATCGCCCGCTTCTACGGGGCGCCGCTGCTGCTGTGGCTGATCGGCGTGCAGGCGCTCGACTGCCTGCTCCAGGCGCTGGTGCAGTTCCCGACCGCCCTGCTCACCCGCAAGATGCGCACCCGCAGCCTTGCCCTGCGCATGCTGTGGTTCAAGCTCGTCAGCATCGCCGGGACGCTCGCCGCCGCCGCCGCCGGCCTCGGCCCGTGGAGCCTGGTCGCCGGCAGCCTGCTCGGCAGCGCCGCCAGCGTCCTCCTCCTGTGGCGCACCCAGCCACGCCGCCCCCGCTGGCGCCGCCTCGACGCGGGCCTCTTGCCGCTGCTGCGCATGGGCTGGCTGATCATGGCGGAGACGGCGCTGACCGCGCTTTCGGTACGCGGGTTCCTGCTCCTGTTCGGCAAGTTCCACGGGCTGCACGACCTCGGCCTGCTCAACTTCGCGATGCGGCTGGTGGACGAGCTGGGGGCGATGATCACCGCCTCGGTCGGCCGCGTCTCGCTGAGCTTCTTTGCGACCGCGCACCGTGCAGGCCACGACCTCGCCCGCATCTTCGTGGTCGGCACCCACGCGATCACCCTGGCGGTGCTGCCGCTGTTCTTTGGACTCGCCGCTGTCGCGGGCGATGCCGTCCCGCTCGTCTTCGGCGCGCGGTGGCAGGCAGCGGTGCCGGCGGTACAGCTGCTCGCCGTCTTCTGGGGCCTGCGCATGACGCGGCTGCTGAGCCCTGGCCTCATGCGCACCCTCGACGTGCAGGGCCCGCTGGTGATGAACGCCGCGATCAGCTTCGGCTTCGCGATGGCGGCCGTGCTGCTCACCCGCGAGCTCGGCTTCGTCGGCGCCGTCGCCGCGTTCAGCGCGCGGATGCTGGTGACGATCCCCGCCGGTGCCGGCGTGCTCGCGCGCGTCGCCGCGCTGCCCGTCTCGCGCCAGTTCGCGGCGGTCGCCCGGCCGCTCACGCTCGCCACGATCATGGCGGGCCTCGTGCTGGCCGGCCGCAGCCTCGCGAGCGACTGGCCCCTCGCGCCCCGCCTCGCCGCGCTCACCGCCGGCGGCGCGCTCCTCTACGCCCTGCTCGTCTGGACCTTCGACCGCCGCGCCCTCACCCGCCTCACCGCGCTACGCGGCTGAGGATGCGGTGTTCGGCTCAGATCTACGACGCCCTAGTTGCCGCCCGTCGCCACCGTCTGGGTCGCCGGCACCGCCGTATCGGGTGTCGCGACCTGCGGCACCGCCGGCGCGACGCTGGTCGGCGCATTCGCCCGGTCCGCCAGCGCGTAGAAGGCCTCGCCCTCCATCTCCAGCAGCCGCACCCGGCCCTGGTTCATCGGCTCCAGCGAATGAACGAACGAGCGCGGCTTCTTCATCAGCTTGGGGTTCTCGACCACCGTCAGCCCGGCGCGGCGCGCCGCTTCCGCCACGAAGTGCACGCAGTTGCGGCGGTTGAGGCTGTAGCGATGGTCGCCCTTCTCGCCCCACTCCTCCACCAGCGCGAGGACCGCGGCATATTGCGCGTCGGTCAGCATCACCGAGAAGTGGACGTCGCTGTTCTCGATGTACTTCTGCTTGGTCTCGTCGATCCGCCCGGGCACGGTCCCCATCAGGATGGCGGGTGTGATCGCCTTGGCAGTGAAGCCATAGCTCAGCTGTACGGGCTCCCCACCGGCATCGGGCGTCCCCTCCAGCACGAAAAAGGCGTGCGGGAACTCGTTGCCGAACTCATGCGACCAGAAGCTGATGGTGACGCCGGCGCTGGCAGGCGCCGTGAGCCCCAGCGACAACAGCGCGGCCCCCAGGAGGGCCAGGAACGCACGGGGCGTCGGGACGCGGAACCAGGATGCCATGGGCCACACGCTACCGCGCCCGGCGCGCGGGATAAAGCTCCCCCGCACCGGGCGTCGGCTGGTTCCGGTTCGGACTGGCTCAGCCCTGATTGTCTTCGGCGCGTTTGCGCTCCGCCTCTTCGTCATACCCCGACGAGGGGGCAGGCAGGCTGCTGCTGTGGATCGGCTGGGTCGACGCGGGCGGGTCGGACGCGTCCATCGACTCGTCCAGCGCCCGGTCCAGCCGCGCATCCTTGCTCTCCGGATTGCGCTGCAGCCGCTCGTTGATCGACTCGTCATGGCCCGCGTCGCGGCGCGTCTCGCCCGGATCCTCCGGCGCCACCGACATGGTCTCCATGGCCGCCGGGTCGATCGAGTCCTTGTCTCCGCTCATCACTCTCTCCTCGAAAACCTTCGAGTCAAAAAACGAGCGGCGGCCCGGCTCGTTCCGGTGCCGCCACGACATCGCAAAAGGGGCCCGGCGATCGCTCGCCGAGCCCCCGAAAGGCTTCTGCCCTGTGCCGGTCGCTTAGTCGCGGCTGCCCAGGAACGAGAGCAGGAACTGGAACATGTTCACGAAGTCGAGGTAGAGCGACAGCGCGCCCATGATCACGACCTTGCCCATCATGTCCGTGCCCGCGACATAGGCGTACATGCTCTTGATGCGCTGCGTGTCATAGGCGGTGAGGCCTGCGAACAGCAGCACGCCGACCGCGCTGATCACCATGTTGACCGCCGGCGACTGGAACCACAGGTTCAGCAGCGACGCCACGATGATGCCGACCACGCCCATGATCAGGAAGGTGCCGAAACCCGACAGGTCCTTCTTGGTGGTGTAGCCCCACAGGCTCAGCGACAGGAACGCAACCGCGGTCGCAAAGAAGGTGATCGCGATCGACGCACCCGTATAGGCCAGGAAGATCGTCGACATCGACAGGCCCATGATCGCCGCGAACGCCCAGAACAGCGCCTGCGTCGCGCCATAGGACAGGCGCTGGATGCCGAAGCTCAGCACCATCACGAACGCCAGCGGCGAGAACATGATCAGGTACTTGAGCGGGCCCGGCGACAGGAACACGGCAGCGGCCGGCGAGCTGGTGCCGCCCCACGAAAACAGCAGCGCGACGATGCCCGTCAGCAGAACGCCCGACGCCATGTAGTTGTACACGGAAAGCATATAGGACCGCAGCCCCGCATCATACGCCTGCGCGCGCGATGCGGCCGTTGCGAACGGCGCGGCGGTCGTTCGGGGATCCGACCAGTTGGCCATCTCGAAAAAACTCCTCTTCACCGGCATGATGCCGGTCATGCTTTCATATGCCCCCGGACCGTCCGAATTCAAGCGGGGGCCGGGCTGGCCCTCCGGCGCCGGCCGGCGTAGCAACAGTTTGTAATGCACCGCCTGTTCGTCGCCCTGCGCCCCCCGCCCGAGATTCGCCGGCAATTGCTGGCGCTGATGGAGGGTGTCGAGAATGCGCGTTGGCAGGACGAGGAGCAGCTTCACCTGACGCTGCGCTTCATCGGCAACGTCGAGCGCCCGGTGGCGGAGGACATCGCCACCGCGCTCAACGGCGTTCGCGCGCCTGCCATGACGCTGCGCCTCCACGGCGTCGGCTGCTTCGATCGCAAGGGCCGCACCACCGCGCTGTGGGCCGGGGTACATCCGCACGACGCGGTCGCCGCACTCCACCGCAAGGTCGACCAGGCGCTCGCCCGCGTGGGGCTGCCGCACGAGGGTCGGGCCTTTCACCCCCACATCACCCTGGCGCGCCTGAATGCGGCGACCGGCCCGGCCGATGCCTTTCTCGCGCGGCACGCAGGGCTTGCGAGCGAACCCTTTTCGCTCACCCACATGCTGCTGTTCGAAAGCACCCTCACCCGCGACGGCGCCAGCTATGAGGCGATCGCGCGCTACCCGCTCGACTGAACGTTCAGGATCGTCCGGGCGCCCACCCCGGCGGCGCCAGCTCGAAGCCGTCGAAGCGGAACGCCGGCGCGACGACGCAACTGACCAGCGTCCATCCCGCCTCGGCTTCCGCCGCCTGCCACCAGCCTGCCGGGATCCGCAGCTGCGGCTGCTCGCCCGCCAGCACGTCCCCGCCCAGCGTCCGCCGCTCGACCGCCGCCCCGTCGCTCTCCGCCTGCGACAGCAGCAGCGGCGCGCCCGCATGCCACAGCCACAGCTCGTCCGCATCGACGCGGTGCCAGTGCGAGCGCTCGCCCTTCGCCAGCAGGAACAGGATCGCGGTCGCCGCCCCGCGCGTGTCTTCCGGCTCCGGCGCCCGCCAAGTCTCGCGGTACCAGCCGCCCTCCGGATGCGGGGTCAGCTCCAGCGTTGCGACCAGTTCAGCCGCCTCCGCGTCTAGGGAATGGAGAGCAGGCATGGGCGACGTCCCCTTGTACGAAACCTGAACCGGAACCTGAACGTTAGACATCGTTTCGTTCATGAAACTGCCACGTAGAACCTGCGTTTATAGGGTCAGCAATTCGCTAATGGGGATTTTCTGATGCGTAACATGGTTCTCGCGCTCACCGCGCTGTCGCTGGCTCTTCCTGTCGCCGCGGTGGTTCCGACCGACCAGGCTTCGGCGCAGTCGCACAAGCGCTACAAGTATCGCGAGTGGAAGGGCCGTGACGGCCGCCGCTATTGCCGCAAGCCCGATGGCACCACCGGCCTGGTGGTCGGCGGCGTTGCCGGCGCGCTGGTCGGCCGCACCATCGACACCCGCGGTGACCGCACCGTCGGCACGCTGCTCGGCGCGGCAGCCGGCGCGGTGGCCGGTCGCGAGATCGAGCGCAGCGGCAGCAAGTGCCGCTAAGCCTCGGCTGACCTACGCTACGGACGGGCGGCGGAACGACGGGTTCCGCCGCCCGTTTTCGTTCGCCTACCCCATTTCAGCAGGAGCAGCAGATGATCCGCAGCGGTTCGGCACGCTATGAAGGCCTCGGCAAGGACGGCAAGGCCGCCGTCTCCACCCAGTCGGGCGTTCTTTCCGACCAGCCCTATGGCTTCGGCACCCGCTTCGGCGACGAGCCCGGCACCAATCCCGAAGAGCTGATCGCCGCCGCCCATGCCAGCTGCTTCACCATGGCGCTGAGCTTCGCGCTGGCAAAAGCCGGCTTCAGCGACGGCACGCTGGAGACGACCGCCAAGGTGACGCTCGACAAGGAAGGCGACGGATTCGCCGTCACCCGATCGGACCTCACGCTCAAGGCGCGCGTGCCCGGCATCGCCCAGGACCAGTTCGAACAGATCGCGCAGGAAGCCAAGGCCGGCTGCCCGATCTCGAAGCTGCTCAAGGCCGAAATCACGCTGGAACACAGCCTGGAGGCATAAGCCGCAGCGCCGCGCCCCTTGCCACGACGGCCGGGGCGCGGCTGCCGACGCTCTCCTCACGCTTGACAACCCACAGGCGTGGGGTGAGCCTTCACCCATGCTTAGTCCGGTGTTGCTCCTGCTGGCGCAAGCCGCCGCCCCGCCCCCACCTGCGGGCGACGTCATCGTCGTCGGCCGCCGCGCCGAACAGGAGCTGGCGCGTTGCCTGGCCCGCAACTGCCCGCCCGCCGAAGAGGTCGATGCGTCGCTGGAGGCCAGCGTGGAGCAGTTCGCCGACGGCCGCTACACCGATGCCCGCCGCACCCTGCAAACGGCCATCCGGCGCAACCGGAACCATGCGGCCGAGCTGCCCGGCCCGGTATCGAGCCTCTATGCCACTCTCGCGACGGTCGCGGAGCATGAGGGCGACACCGATCTGTGGCGGACCGCGGCCCGAAACAACGTGCTCGTGTTGCGCCGCCATCTGGGCGAGACCAACCTCGCCACCTTGCGCGAGGAGCTGAGCTTTGCCGACTCGCTGGTCGGGCTCGGTGCCCCGGGGGCTGCGAATTCCGCCTATCGCACCATTCAGCAGCGTGCGGCCGGGAGCGGCCATCCAGGCATCGCCGCCGGCGCCGCGTTCCGGCGCGCTTGGCTTGCGCTGCTGCGCGACCGGTTCAAGGAGGCACAGCGTTTCGCCGACGAGGCGGTCAGCCTGGCCGGTACGGACAATCGCTTGATGGTCGACCTGCGCGAGGTCCTGCGGACGCGGATCGCCATCCGCAAGGGGGACGAGGGGGCGATCGAAGCCCTTGCGGCGCGGCTGCGCCAGTCCGCCGACGTGCAGCCGCAGCTGCTTTTCGCCCCGCCGCTCGCGAACAATAATCCGCCGGCGCCGCCCTTCGGTGTCCACCTCAATCCATGGCACGATTCGCGCATCCGCTTCGCGGACGTCGGATATTGGATCCGCGCCAACGGGCAGACGGCAGAGGTCGAGGTGCTGCGTACCTCCGGTCTCGACCAGTGGGAGCCCGGCATTCTCCGGCAGGTGCGAGAGCGGCGCTACGTCCCGCTCGAGGTCGAGCCCGGGCACCCCGGCATCTACCGGATCGACCGCTTCACCGTCCGCGGCGCGATGGACGTGCCGACCGGAAGCCATCTTCGGCAGCGCATGGGCGACCTCACCGTGCATGTGGTGGACCTGACCGAGACGGATGCGATGCGCGAGGCGCGTCGCCGGCAGACCGCAGCGGCCTCCGCGGTAAAGGGCAGCTGAGGCCCGCGCCCCGCGCTAGTGACGGGCGGGACCAGAGCCGCTAGCCACCGGCAATGCTGCGCGTGCTGACCCTTTCGACGCTGTTCCCGGACGCGAGCCGCCCCAACTTCGGCGTGTTCGTCGAGAAGCAGACGCTGGGCCTCGCCGCGCGTCCGGACGTGGACCTGCGCGTGGTCGCGCCGGTGGGCCTCCCGGCCTTCCCGCTCTCCCGCCTCGCCCGCTACGCACCGCTCGCCGGGCTCCCCCGCCAGGAACAATGGAAGGGGCTGGAGGTGCACCGCCCCCGCTTCCCCAACCTGCCCGGCACCGCCGGCCGCTGGCACGCCGCCCTGCTCGCACGCACCCTCACCCCCGTGCTCACCCGCACCCGCAGCGACTTTCCCTTCGACGTCATCGACGCGGAGTTCTTCTTCCCCGATGGTCCGGCTGCGGTCGCGCTCGGCCGTCGCTTCGGCGTGCCCGTTTCGATCAAGGCGCGCGGCGCCGACATCCACCATTGGGGCACCGCCCCGGCCACGGCCGCCCAAGTCCAGGCCGCCGGCCGCTGCGCCGACGGCCTGCTCGCCGTGTCGCAGGCGATGGCGAACGACATGGTCGCGCTGGGAATGCCGCGCCCGACGGTCCATTCGACCGGCATCGACCGCAGCCGGTTCGGAACCCTCCCCCGCACCGCCGCAAAGGCGCGGCTCGGCGTCACCGGGCCGCTGGTCGTCTCGCTCGGCGCGCTGATCCCCCGCAAGGGCCACGCGATCGTTGCCGACGCTGTCGCCAGCCTGCCCGGCGTTACCCTGTGGATCGTCGGCGAAGGCCCCGAACGCCCGCGGCTGGAGGCGCAGATCGCCGGGAGCGACGCGGGTGGCCGCATCCGCCTGCTTGGCGCCGTTCCGCATGAGGAGATGGCGACGGTCCTCGCCGCCGCCGACGTGATGGCGCTCGCCTCCAGCTCGGAGGGGCTCGCCAATGCCTGGGTGGAGGCGCTCGCCAGCGGCACGCCGATCGTGATCCCCGATGCTGGCGGCGCGCGCGAAGTGGTGACGAGCCCCGCCGCCGGCCGCATCGTCGCCCGCACCCCCGCCGCCTTCGCCGAAGCGATCGCGGCGCTGCTCGCGAACCCGCCTGCGGCCGACGCCGTGCAGGCGACCGCCGCCCGCTTTAGCTGGGAAGCGAACCGCGACGCGCTCTTCGCGCACCTGCAGGCATTGGTGGCTAAAAAGCGCGCTCAGTCGAGCGGGTAGAGCGCCGCCGCGATCCAGCGCAGCTCGGCGCGCAGCACGCCCCAGGCGCGCGCCGCCGCCCGGCTGTCCATCGGCTCGACGCCGATGCCTTTGGCTTCGAGCGCAGCCACCAGCGCCGGAGAGGGGCGCAGCATCCGGCTGCCGGTCCCCAGGATGAGGAACTCCGGCAGCGGATCGAGCGCCAGCACCGGGGCCAGCGCCTCGAGGGTCAGTTCCGCCAGCGCAGGCGGCGTCCAGCCGTCGGCCCGCTCCGGCGTGATCAGCAGGCCCTCGTAGACACCGTCGTCCACGCGAAAGCCGCGGCCGACGATCCCGGAGATCAGCGGCCCCTCGGCCCCGCCTGCCTTGTCGAGCCGCATCAGGGCTGCGCGCGCTCGGCGGCGGTCGGCTCGGACGAACCGACCTTGGTGCCTGCCTTCAGCTTCAGCGTGATCAGCAGCGACGACGACACGTAGATCGACGAATAGGTACCCACGATCACGCCCAGGATCATCGCCGAGGTGAAGCCGCGCAGCACATGGCCGCCGAAGATCAGGAGCGAGCCGAGCGCCAGCAGGATGGTCAGCGAGGTCATCACCGTGCGCGGCAGCGTTTCGTTGACCGACAGGTCGATCAGCTGCGGCATGTCCATCTTGCGGAACTTGCGCATGTTCTCGCGGATACGGTCGTCGATCACCATCTTGTCGTTGATCGAATAGCCGATGATGGTCAGCACCGCCGCCACGATGTTCAGGTCGAACGGCATCTGCGTCAGCGCAAAGAAGCCCAATGTCATCAGCACGTCGTGCAGGATCGCGACCGCGGTCGACACGCCGAACTGCCATTCGTAGCGGAACCAGCTGAACACCGCGATGCCGGCCACCGCCAGCAGCACGGCGAGCACGCCGTTGCGGATCAGCTCGTCCGAAACCTTGCCCGAAACCGTGGTGTAGTTGGAAAAGGTCGCGCCGGGGAACTTGGCCGCCAACCCTGCCTTCACCTTCTCCACCACCGCGTCGGCCGCACCCGGGGGCGCGTCGTCCGCCAGCGGCAGGCGGATCGAGATGCTGTTCGCATCGCTGCCCAGCTGCTGGAGTGCGGCCTCGCCGACGCCCAGCTCGTCCACCGCGCTGCGCACCTGGTCGAGCGGCGGGACGGTGACGAACTTCTCCTCGATCGCGACGCCGCCGACGAAATCGACGCCGAAGTTCAGGCCGCGCGCGAACACCAGCCCGACTGCCGCGATCGTCAGCAGCGCCGTGATCGCAAAGGCGATGTGGCGGATGCGGACGAACTGGATGTTCGTGTTGTCGGGGACGATTTTCAAAAGGCGCATGGGGGGCGTCCTAGATGTGGATCTCGGTCGGCCGGTTCTTGCGAACCCAACCCGACACGAGCATGCGCGTGAAGGTGACAGCGGTGAACACCGAGGTCGCGATGCCGAGCAGCAGCACCACGGCAAAGCCGCGGATCGGGCCGGAGCCCAGCAGCAGCATGATGAGGCCCGCGATCGCGTGCGTCACGTTCGCCTCAAAGATGGTGCGGCTCGCTTCCTTGTAGCCCAGCTCCAGCGACTGGATCACGCTGCGGCCACGCCGCCGCTCTTCGCGGATGCGCTCGTTGATCAGCACGTTGGCGTCCACCGCGGTACCGATCGTCAGCACGAAGCCGGCGATGCCCGGCAGCGTCAGCGTCGCGTTCAGCATGCCCATCACGGCCAGGATCACCAGCACGTTGATGACGACCGCGGTGGTCGCATAGATGCCGAACCGGCCATAGGTCAGGATCATGAACGCGATCACGGCGACCGCCGCGATCACCGAGGCGAGGATGCCGGCACGGATCGAGTCGTCGCCCAGTTCCGGGCTGACCGTGCTTTCCTGCACCACCGTCAGGTCGACCGGCAGCTTGCCCGAGCGCAGCGCGATCGCGAGCTGATTGGCGCCGTCGACGGTGAAGCCACCGGCAATGGAGGCGCGGCCGCCCAAGATCGGTTCGTTGATGTTGGGTGCCGAGATCACCTGGTTGTCGACGATGATCGCGAACGGCTTGTTCACGTTCTCGCGCGTGACGGTCGCGAAGCGACGGCCGCCGACGCTGTCGAAGGTGATGTCGACGTTGGGCTGGCCGTTCTGGTCATAGGACTGGCGCGCGTCGGCGAGCTGGTCACCCGAGATGATCGTGTTGCGCTTGACCGCGATCGGCTGGCCCGTGCCCTGATAGCGCAGGATCTGGCTGCCGACCGGCGCGTCACCGCGCAGCACCGCCGCCGGATCAGCGGTGGTGTCGACCAGCTTGAACTCCAGCCGCGCGGTCTTGCCCAGCAGGTCCTTCAGCGCCTTGGGATCGTCCAGGCCCGGCACCTGCACGACGATGCGGTTCGAACCCTGGCGAATGATCGTCGGCTCGCGCGTGCCGAGCTCGTCGATGCGGCGGCGGACCACGTCGGTCGCGTCGTCCATCGCCCGGTCGACGGCCTGGGTGAGGCCCGCGTCGGTCTGGGTCAGCACGAAGCGGGTCTGGTCGACCACCTCGATGTCCCATTCGCGCTGGCCCGTCAGGCCCGCGCCGCCGCCGGTGATCGACAGCAGCTTCTCGCGCGCCGCGTCCACCTGCGCGACGTCGCGCACCATGAACGACAGGCGCCCGCCGCGCGTGGAGATGTCGCCGATCTGGACGCGCGGGGCGCGCCGCATCTCGGTCGAGACCTGTTCCCGCATCTGCTCCAGCCGCGTGGTCGCGACGTCGGAGGTCTTGGCCTCCAGCAGGATGTAGCTGCCGCCGGCCAGGTCGAGACCCAGGTTGATCGTCGGCGTCGGCACCCAGCCCGGCAGCTGGGCGCGCGTGCGCTCCGGCAGCAGGCTCGGCACCGCGAGCAGCACCATGATGAGGACCCCGAGCCAGATGGCCCGGACCTTCCAGCGCGGGAAATCGAGCATCAGTCGTTCGCGGGCTTGGCGCCGGCCGGCGCCGTCACCTCGGCGATGGTCGCCTTGACGACGCGCACGCGGGTGTTGGGCGCGATCTCGACCTCGACCACCGCGTCCTCGACGCGCGTCACGCGACCCAGCAGGCCGCCTGCCGTCACGACCTGGTCGCCCTTCTTCACGTTCGCGATCGCCGTCTGCAGCGTCTTCATCCGCTTCTGCTGCGGGCGAATCATCAGGAAGTAGAAGACCACGAAGATCAGGATCAGCGGCGCGATCGATACGAACGACGCAAGGGCACCGCCCTGGGCGGCCGATCCGGCGGACTGGGCAAAAGCTTTGGGAACGAGCATGGGTGCTTGGAAACCTGATGAAAAAAGGCCGCGGACGCCGGGCCGTTCAAGGGGCGCGCGCTATCATGCGCGTGCCTCTGTGGCAACCGGCCGTCCTTAGCGCTTGCAAGCGGCGCGCGACGCGCATAGAGGGCAGCGCTCGGTCGGGGCGTAGCGCAGCCTGGTAGCGCATCACACTGGGGGTGTGGGGGTCGCAGGTTCGAATCCTGTCGCCCCGACCAACAAGATCAAGCGGCGGGTCGAGTCTCTCCCCACCGCCGGCAGGTATCCCGCCCCACCCGCGACTCCACAGCATCGACGATCCATGGGGGCGCGCCGGCCCGCTGCCCGCGGGCGCGGCGATGCGCCCCTCAGCGTCGCCGGGAAACCTTTTGCAGGGCGCGCGACAGCGTATCGATCGAATAGGGCTTGTGCACGAGCTCGAAGCCGTGCGTCCCGTTCTGCGCCAGCACCTCGCTGTACCCGCTGGTCAGCACGACCGGCAGCGCGGGGTAGAGGCGGGCGATCTCCTGGCCAAGCTCGATGCCGGACATGCCCGGCATCATCACGTCGGAGAAGACGACGTCGAAGCGGCCGGCCTCGGCAGCCAGTTCCGCCAGCGCCTTGCGCCCGTCCATCGCCCACACAGTCTCATAGCCGAGCTCCGCCAGCGCCTGTGTCGCGAACATGCCGACCTCGGCATTGTCCTCGACCACCAGCACACAGGCCCCCTCCCCGAGCGGCAGGGAATTGTCGCCGGCTGCGGCCGCGACGCCCGCCGTTCCTTCGACCCGCGGCAGATACAGGGTGAAGGTCGCCCCCTCTCCTTCCTCGCTCGTGACGATGATGCCGCCGCCGGACTGCTTGGTGAATCCGAACACCTGGCTCAGCCCCAGTCCCGTTCCCTCGCCCACCCCCTTGGTGGTGAAGAACGGCTCGAAGATACGGTCGATGTTGTCGGCCGGGATGCCGGGCCCGCTGTCGGTCAGCGAGACGGCCACGAACTCCCCCGGCGTCGCAGGATGTGCCCGGATGGCCGGCATCTCGGACGTGGTGCAAACCGACAGGATCAGCTCGCCCTCGCCCTTCATCGCGTCGCGCGCGTTGACGGCCATGTTGACGATCGCGGTGTCGAACTGGCTGCGGTCGGCGTCGATGTAGCAGGGTTCGGACGGCAGCCTCAGCGACACCTTCACCCGCGACCCCGTCAGCGTGCGCACCATGTCGCTGACGGTCCGCACGCTTTCGGAAACGTCGAAGACTTCGGGCTTCAGCGACTGGCGGCGCGCGAACGCGAGCAGCTGGTTGGTGAGCTTGGTCGCGCGGTCCGCGGTGTCGGAGATCGCGTCGATGTAGCGCTGGCGCCGATCGTCGGAGAGGCCGGGGCGACGCAGCAGGTCGACCGACCCGCGGATGACGGTCAGCAGGTTGTTGAAGTCGTGCGCGACCCCGCCGGTAAGCTGCCCGATCGCCTCGACCTTTTGCGACTGGCGCAAGGCGTCCTCGGCCTCCACAAGGTCCGCCGTCCGCTGCGCGACCCGCTGCTCGAGCGTTTCGGTAAGCGCGCGCAGGTCCGCAAGCGCACGGTCGCGCTCCGCCTCGATGGTGCGCCGCTCCTGGACGTCGATCAGGACGCCCGGAAAGCTCAGCGGCGTCCCGTCGGGCCCATGCTCGACCCGCCCGTTCGCCTCGATCCAATAGTAGCGGCCATCGCACCGTCGCACGCGATACTGGTGGGCGTAGGAACCGCCGCGTGCGATCACCTCGCCGATCGCCTCCTCCAGGCTCCGCCGGTCGTCCGGGTGAACGGTGGCCGTGATCTGCGCCAGCGGAATGCCCTTGCGGCCGAGCGCCGGGTCTAGGCCAAAGGTGCGCGCGAACGCGTCGTCGACGGTGAACTGGTCGCTCGGCAGATCCCAGTGCCAGGTGCCGATGATGGCGCCGGCCTCCAGGGCGAGCTGCACCCGCTCCGCATTTTCCCGCGCACTCGCCTCGCTGACCCGCAGACGCTCCTCCGCCTCCCGCCGGGCGGTCACGTCGTTGAAGATGATCGCGATCTGGCGGTCGGCAGGGTCGCCGACCCGTACCGCGCGCACGTCGAACCAGCGCTGGAACGCCTCGGCATAATTTTCGAAGTTCGTCGGCTCGCCGGTCTTGGCCACATGGCCGTAGATCTGGAACCAGAACGGCTCCAGGTCCGGTGCATATTCGGTCACCCACTTGCCGCGCAGGTCCACGCCGGCCTGGCGCGCGAAGGCGGGATTCGCCTCGACGAAGCGATAGTTGATCGGCTCTTCATTCTCGTCGAACTTGACCTCGACGATGGCAAACGCCGCCTCCACCGTGTCGAAGATCGTCTGGAACCGCTCCTGCGCCTGGCGGAGGGCAATGCCGGCGAGGTGCTCCTCGGTGCGATCCCGCAGGATCTTCACGAAGCCGACATGCTGCCCGGCCCGATCGCGCAGCGGAGACAGCTCGCCGCTCGCCCAGAATCGCGCGCCGCCCTTTCGCACATGCCAGCGCTCGTCGATCGCCCGGCCTTCTTCCAGGGCGCACTGCATCTCGCGATCCGGCACCCCGGCTGCGCGATCCTCCTCGATGAAGAACAGGGATGCGCTCTGCCCCACCGCCTCGCGTTCCGACCAGCCGAGCACACGCTCCGCGCCGTAGCTCCACTCCACGATCGTGCCGTCGAGGTCCATGGCGATGATCGCGAAATCCTGGGCGCTGTCCACGATCGCCCCCTGGCGCGCTTCGGACGTCGCTGCGCGCTCGGTGGCAAGCCGTTGCTCCAGCTGCACCATGACCTGGCGGGCGAGAACGCGGATCGCGCGCTCCTGCACTCCGGTGAGGGTACGGGGCCGAACGTCGAGCACGGACAGGGTGCCGATCGGCAGCCCTTCGGGCGACTTCAGGATCGCCCCCGCATAGAAGCGCAGGTGCGGCGCTCCCGTGACCAGCGGGTTGCAGGCAAAGCGCGGGTCCGCGGCCGCGTCGGGAACAAGAAGGAAATCCTCCTCCAGGATCGCCTGGGCACAAAAGGATGTGTCCAGCGGCATCTCCCGCACGCCCAGGCCGACCTCGGCCTTGAAGAACTGGCGGCCGTCCCCGATCAGGTTCACGATCGCGATCGGCGCCTCGCAGATCGCGGCGGCCAGTTCGGCGATCTCGTCGAACGCCTCCTCGGGGGGCGTGTCCACGATCTTATATTGTGCAAGCGCAGCCAGCCGCTGCCCCTCGCGTCCGGGGAGATCCGTCATCGTATTCCATGCTCAGGCATTGATCGCGCCTTTAGCACCGACGACCGCCGTCCCGCCACGGTCGCGTGCCAGTCGCGGGACGCGAATGCCCCCTGCCTGACCTGGCATGATACAGCTCTGCGCTGCCGCACGGCTGCTGCGCGGCAGGACGTCGGGGAGGAACGCCACGGCTGACGCAAACTCACGACAGCGGGGAAATCTCCCGGTCGAAACTGATCGTGGTGCGCATCTCCGGCGTATCGGGTCCGATCGACATCGGACACACGACGCCGGGCATCACCGCCACGTCGAACAATTCGGTGATGAAGCCATCCAGCTTGATCCATTCGACGATGTCGCCGGAGGCGAGGTTGACGATCAGCACGCCGCACCAAGCCTCGGCATCGCGGCTCGCCAGTGCGGCATCGAGCGCGAGGCCGGCGAAGGTGCCGTTGCGCGGCTTCGACACGGTCACCAGGGCATGGCCGTTGTGGAGCGACATGCCCCGCAGGAAGCCCGGGCAGAAGGCGATGTCGGCCCGCTCGCCGCTCGCCGGCTCGATACGGATCAGATGCCCGCGGCCCGAATCCAGCGCCAGCACATGATCGCCCCGAACCCTGGGGCTATGCGGCATGGACAGCTGATCGGTGACGATGCGGTCGGTCGCGACCTCGATCAGCACGCCGCCTTCGTGGCGGCGCTCGCGCCATCCGGTCAGGCTGTCGCTGCGGCTGACCGCCGTCACATAGCGCGGCGTGCCGCCGTCCATCGCCATTCCGTTCAGATGGCAACGGTCCTCGGGCGCGAGCTTGGAAATGAAGTCCGGCTTCCAGATCGGTCGGAAGCTGTGGTTCAGGTCCAGCGTCGCCAGGCAGCTGTACTTGGTATTGACGAAGATCACGCGCCCGGCCGCGTCCGTGCCGACCTCGTGCACATCGACGTCGCCGGTCGTCTGGGCGTTGCGCGGGATCAGCGCCATGTCGAAATGCTGGTTCGCCGTCTCGCCGGGCCGAAGCATGTTCTCGAGCCGCCAGATCTGGTGCGACGTGCCGAGATACAGCCTGCCGGGCTGGTAGCAGACCCCCATCGCGCGGGAGAAGTTCTGCTGGTTGAACGAGACGGTGCCCGCCGGGGTCACGCCCACCAGGAACAACTGCCCCGTCTGGTAGGAGGTGAAGGCGATGCTCGTGCGGTTGGCGCGCAGCCAGTCGGACAGCCCGCGCGACACCGTCAGGTTGGTGTTCGTCGGCTTGGGCGTACCCGGCGTCGCCGGCGACGTTCCGTTGCCTGCCGCGGCCATGGGTGCGGGCGCGTTACTCATGATCCGGGCCTCTTGATGGGACGACGGGGCGATCGGGCTCGCAGCCAATGCCGCGAGCCCGCGCCTCGGGTTGGTATCTCAGGGTGTCGTACCGATCAGAACTTGATCCGGATACCGGCACGGCCGCCGCCGCCCTGATAGTCGTCGCCATATTCGCCATGGGCTTCCAGGAAGCCGGTGACGCCGCTCGCGGTCACGATGTTGAAGCCCAGCGTGCCCTGGCCATAGGTGCCCAGGGCATCGCTCCCCAGCACGAGCGTCTGTGCGCCGCTCGTGAACCGCAGGCCGTCGTCGCCCTTGAACTCGTGCACCGCGGCACCGCCAACGTAGAACACCAGCTTGGAAGACTCGCCAATGTCGGTCGCCCCTCCGATCTTCACCCCTGCCTTGCCACGCAGGCCCTCGAAATCGTCGAAGTCGAAGCGTCCGCCCAGCGTGCCATAGCCGTCGATGTCGCTCTTGGTGTACGCGATGCTCACGGCGGGCTCGGCAAAGAAGGTGTCGGAGCCCAGGCGAGCACCCGCCTCCAGCTTGCCGCCCCAGGTATTCGCCTTGGTCTTCACGTTGAAGTTGGCGAGGTTGCCGCGCGCCTCGATCCACGACCGGTCGTATCTCGCCAGGCCGTTGATGAAGAGGCCGCCCGCCTGGAACGCGCCATAGATGGCGCCGTTCAGCGTATCGATGTCGAACCGGTCGCCCGAGCCGGCGAAGTTCATCGCCGACGAGAGATAGCCGGTCGACACGCCGAACACGGCGCCGCCATTCTCGCTGGAGCCGCCGCCGATATCGAAGCCGATCTGGCCACCGAACGCATCCTGGCGATAGCCCAGGTTCACATCATCCTGCACCAGGCCGTTGAAGGCGAAGTCGCGCCTTTCCTTGCGCTTGTTGACCTCGCCGAACATCTGCAGCCACAGCCGGCCGGTCGTGTCGGTGGCAGGGCTGCCCCAGCCCGCATCCCGACCTGCCGCCAGATGGGCGGTCACCGCATCTCCGGACCGGTTCCACACCGAGGCGAGCCCCTCGCCGAGCTTGGCCTGGCGGTACACCGTCGCGCTGGGCGCGCTGACGAGGCGATACGCCAGCGCCGTCGGATCATAGGTGATGCCGTACTGGATGAGGCCGATGTCGCGCGATGCCGGGTCCAGCGTGAAGGCCGTCGCCGACGAGGCGGCGGAGGTCTGGACGATGGTGGTCGCCGGGATCAGGATCGCCTGGCCGTCGCTCGCCTGCAGAGTGACCGAGGTGGAGCCGCTCGCACTCCCCACCACAAGCCGATCGACGGCGGCGGTCGTGGTCCCAAATCGAAGGTCGAGCCCCAGGGTCGCGTCGCCGGTGCCGGTGTAGGCGGTGCCGGCGAGCGTCAGGACGTCGCCCGTCCGGCCGTTGCGCAGGTCGATGAGGCCGCTGTTCGACAGCGTCTCCAGATTGGTGATCGCAACCGTCCGCGTCGCAGCGGCGCCCCCCAGCCGGATCGTGCCGCTGTTGTTCAGCACGTCGACCCCGGCCCCGAAATCGCTGTCGCCGATCAGGGTAAGAGTGCCGGCGTTGGTCAGCCGGTCGGCATTCTCCGTCAATTGCAGCCGGCCGGTCAGCGCTCCGTTGTTCGCGATCGTCGCCGCGCCGCCGGACGCCTGGATCGCATAGCCGCTGCCGCCGGTGATCGCGCCGTCGTTGGTGATGGTCGTCCCGTTCAGCGACGTGACGGTGATGGCGTTCGTGCCGCCCTGCACCGATCCGCCGGCCGCGATCGTCAGCCGCGCCAGGCCATCGCGCGCCGGGTCACCCATCGGGTCGCCGCCGCCGCCGCCGGCACCGCCCGCGATCAGACGCCCAGATCCGCCTGCACTCTCCCTTCGCCGGGATCGCCGACGCGCTTCGCCTGGTGATCGGATCCTTTGCTGCACACGCCCCCAGCGGCGTCCGGCTGGTCGTGAAGGAACATCCGCTCGACAATGGCGTGCGGGACTGGCGGCAGGAGGCGGCAGACATGGCTGCTCTTTTCGGAGTGGCCGACCGCGTGGACTATCTCGCCTGGGGCGACATCGTACCCATCACGCGCCGCGCCCAGGGCGTGGTCACCATCAACAGCACCAGCGGCACCTTTGCGCTGGCGGCCGGCGTGCCGGTGGTCGTACTCGGCCATGCGGTCTACGACATTCCGAGCATCACCTTCCAAGGGGGGCTCGACGCCTTCTGGCAGAACCCGCTGGCGCCGGACGCAGAGACCTTCGCCGCGTTCCGCCGCGTGCTGGTCGAGCGATGCCTGATCCCAGGAGGGTTCTTCTCGGAAGAAGCGCTGAGCAAGGCAGTTCGTCACGCCATCGCCCGTTTCGAGGGCAGGCCGATGCTGCCCGAATAGCGCGGGGATGCACCAGCTACTCGGCAGGGCCGCACCGTGCAGGTCCCACCGGGTGTGGCGGTACGAATCGCGTGGCCGTTCCCTTGCGGCCGTGCAGCCACATCCCCCCGGCCACGCGACTCGCCTCCGCTGGGCTAGCGTCCGGACCCCTCCCGTCCGTTCGCCAGCCGGGAGATCAGGATCGCCGCGCGCTTGGCCTGGCGGCGGATGCTCGCCAGGTCGACCGTCTCGCCGGGCGCATGGTCGCCGCTGCTGTCCGTGCCCAGCCCCGCCAGGCTGTCGACGTCGTTGGCCACGAATGAGATGTCGCCCGCCCCGCGCTTGAGCGGATCGAGCGGCGGCATCTCCGGCAGCTTCAGGTCGCGGTTGACCGCATTGAGCGCCGCCAGCAGCGCCGTGTTGCCTGCCGTCGGGGCCATCGCCGGATAGCCCTCGCCGAACGCGATCTTGGCATCGGTGCCCGGCGCATGGGACGCGACGATCGCCTCCATCTTGCCGCGCACCCGCGCCGTCTGTTCCTCGCTCAGCGTGCGGAAGTCGCCGGTCGCGACTGCCGTCCGCGCGATGATGTTGGTCTTGCCGACGGCCGCCGCATTGCCGCTCTCGTCGATGCTGGCCGTCGCTCCGCCGGCGATCACGCCCGGGTTGAAGGTCAGGTTCGGCTCCGGCAATTGCTCGCGGAACGCCGCCAGGATGCGCACCAGCTCGTGGATCGCCCCGTCACCCAGCTCGGGCGTGAAGATCAGCGAGGAATGGCCGGTCTGGCCCGTGGCGGTAATCCGCCAGTCGGTGACCGAACGCCTGGCGATCGAGCCCATGTCGCGCCCGTCCTCCGTCACCAGCCCCTCGAAATCGAGCGCCACGTCGGCGCGCTTGCCCGCCCCGATCAGGTCCGCGCGGGAGATGCGATGCGGGCTGCCGGCATCCTCCTCGTCGCCGGTCAGCACGATCTCGATGTTGGCGTCCTTCAGCGTGCCCGCCGCCTGCATCGCGCGCAGCGCCGCCACGATCACGACCATGCCGCCCTTGTCGTCGCCCGCGCCCGGCCCTTCGGCCTCGTCGCCCTTGCGCACGAACTTCTGGAAGGGCGAGCTCGGCTCGAACACGGTGTCCAGGTGGCCGATCAGCAGGATGCGCTTGCCGCCCGGCTTGCCGGCATGCACCGCCACCAGATGGCCGGCGCGCTGCACCGCCGCCATCGGTTTCCACTGGACGGTGAAGCCCAGCGGCTCCAGCTCGGCGCGCATCATCGCGCCGACCTTAGTCACCCCTTCCAGGTTGAGCGTGCCGCTGTTCTGGTCCACCAGCCGGCCGAGCAGCGCCACCGAGCGCTCATATTCGGCGTCGACGGTCTGCCCCATCACCGTCTCGGCACGCGACAGCCCCTGGGCGAGCGCCGGCGCCGACACCGCCAGGAACAGCGCGCCGCCAAGCGCCATCGCCCGCATCCGCATCACAGCTTCGCACCCCCCATCTTGTAGGTCAGCTGCGCATAGAAGCTGCGGCCGACCGAATCGAACCATGAAATGTCGTAGTAGGGATAGGCGCCATAGGTCGGGTCCTTGATCGGATCCTGGTCGAACAGGTTGTTGATCGTGCCCGACAGGCGCAGCCGGTCGGTGAAGCTGTACTGCGCCGACAGATTGAACAGGTAGCTCGCCTTGATGTACGCGTCCTGGTCGTAGTTGGGGAGCTTGCCCAGCCGCTGGCCGGTCAGCGTCGTCGAGAAGCGCTCGAGATCCCAGGTCAGGCTCGCCGTGCCCTTGTCGCGCGGGATGTCATAGTCGCTGTCATAGTCGAGCTTGCTGATCTTCGGATCGCCCGGATATTGGCGGATCGTGTGGTTGAACACATAGGTGTAGTTCACCCGCAGCGAGAAATTGCCCGCCTGTGCGGTCGGCACGCGGATGTGCGCCGCCACGTCGATGCCGTCCGTGGTCTCCTCCGCGACGTTGATCGGGTTGATATAGACGCCCTGCAGCTGGCCATCGAGCGCGCCGCCCGAATAGCGCTCGACCCGCGCCAGCGCGTCGAGGCAGGTCGGCGAATTGCCGTCCACTGGCGACCCGGCTGCGGTCTGGCCGATCCGGCAGTCCGCCTCGTCTCGCAGCAGATTGTCGATGCTCATGTCGAGCACCTGGTTCTTCATCGCGACCCGGAAATAGTCCACCGACATGTCGAACCAGCGCCGCGGCTGCCACATCACCCCGGCGTTGAGCGACTTGGAGGTTTCCGGCTTCAGGTTGCGATTGCCCGAACGGTGGGAGACGATGCCCTCGTCGGCATAGTCGCAGTCGGAGATCTCCTCCGGCTGGTCCGGGTCGGTCCGGCACAGATAATAATCGGTCGCCGACGGGTGGGTGTTGCCGGGTCCCCGGAACACATAGTTGAGGTCCGGCGCGCGGAAGCCGGTGCCATAGGCGCTGCGCAGCACCAGCGTGCTCGTCGGCCGCACCACCGCCCCCAGGTTGTAGGTGAACTTGCCGAAACCGTTGCCCGCAAAGGAATAATGGTCGTAGCGGCCGGCCAGGTCGAGCTCCACGAACGACAGCACCGGCAGCCGCAGCTCGCCGCCCGTGCCCCAGTGGCTGCGCTTGCCCCGGCCATCGGAATCCACCAGCCCGACATAATATTGGGTCAGCGCCAGCGGGTCCGGCCGCAGGTTGTAGCCCTGGCTCCCCGCCTCCGCGGTGAACGCGAAGCCCGCGGCGCCGCCCGGCAGGCGGAACAGCTCGGTCGTGTTCACCGTCGTCGCCACGTTCGTCACCCACGACTTGGGCCGATAGATCGAGTTTGCGGTGATCGAGCGATATTCGCCCGGCGTCAGCGGCGTGTAGAGCCGCGTCGGATCGGCATCGAACTCGGCATAGCCCGTCTCCGGGTCGACGCCCACCTGCGGGCCCAGGAAGAAGGCGTTGGCCTTGTCGATCACCACCTGCGGGAACGACACGCGCGACTGGTATTCGGCGTGGTTGACGCTGAACTCATAGCCCCACTTGTTGTCGGCGAACCGGCCCTTGATGCCCGGCGTCACGTTGAAGGTGGTGGAGCGGTTGCGCGTCATGCCGGCGTTCAGCCCGCCCATCTCCTCGGGCGTGAACTGCCGCGTCCAATTGTCCAGCTGCAGCCCGCTATAGGTCTGGTCGGGGCTCAGGTGGTTCGGGTTGAAGAAGGTGCCCTCCTCATTCCCGTCCGGCGCCACATAATACCAGTCGAGCACGTCGCGAAACAGGC
The DNA here is from genome assembly GCF_039522995.1 of Sphingomonas molluscorum. Classification (NCBI taxonomy): domain Bacteria; kingdom Pseudomonadati; phylum Pseudomonadota; class Alphaproteobacteria; order Sphingomonadales; family Sphingomonadaceae; genus Sphingomonas; species Sphingomonas molluscorum. The sequence goes on from NZ_BAAAEL010000002.1 coordinate 302,286, forward strand.
TGAGCTTGGAATAGCTCGCCTGAAAATCCAGGAACAGCTCGGCCTGGTCGTTGAGCGTGTAGCCCATCGATCCATAGGCGCTGATCGAGCGGCGCTTGGACTGGATCGTGCCATAGCCGATCGAGGTATCGCTGCCGCAGAAATAGCCGTCGCCGTCGATCGTGTCCCGGCCCGGTCGCATGGCGTAGTAGGTGCTGCCGCCGTTCAGCCCCGACAGCCGGTCGCACGTCGCCTTGCCCGGATCGATGTAGTAGAGATATTCGTCGGCGCGCAGGAAGGTGCGGCGAGCGAGCGGCCCGGTCGGGTCGTCCTGCGTCGAATCCTGGATCTTGCGATCGTACGCCCACAACGGCTTCTGATCGAGCGCTTCGATCCCCAACACGCCGTGGAAGCCCCCCGTCTCCCAGCCGGTGGTCACGCTCAGCCGGTGCGAAGACCCGCCGCCATGCTCGGTCGTCCCATAGCGATAGTCGATCCGCGTCCCGTCCGGCTTGGATTTCAGCTGGAAGTTCACCACGCCCGAGATCGCGTCCGAACCATAGATGGCCGACGCGCTGCCGCTCAGGATCTCGACCCGCTCGATCAGCCCCACGGGGATGTTCGAGATGTCGGTGAAGTTGCTGTTGCCGTTGAACGGCAGCGGGAAGTCGGCGATGCGGCGGCCGTTCACCAGCACCAGTGTGTGGTTCGGCCCCAGCCCGCGCAGGTCGACCTGCTGCGCGCCGGGCGTGAAGTCCGCGCCGGACGCGCTTTGCTGGCTCTGGGTCTCGCCGCCGTTCTGCGTGATCGCACGCAGCACGTCCGGCACGCTCTGGTAGCCGTTACGCAGGATGTCCTCGGCGGTGATCGTCGTCACCGGCGCCGGCCCGTCCCCCGACACGCGCGGGATGCGCGATCCCAGCACGACGACTTCCCCCTCGGGCGCCGTGTCGTCGGTCGCCGCCGGAAGGCTCTGCTCGCTCGTCATCGTCTGCGCCGACGCCATCCCCGGCAGCGCCCAGGCGCTTGCCCCCGCGAGCGCGATCGCGATCCCCTTACGTGTACGCATCATTTGACCCCCCGTATTCCCGAAGACATATTGGCAGCAGAACCAGTCAAAATGGAACAATAAAAATGCAATATGTTCGGCAGGGGCGAACGAATTGAAAAGTGGGGCTTGGCGGGCATGGTCCCGAATCGCATGCGCGCTGCTGGCACTGCTGCTGCCGGCGTCCGCCTGGGCGGCACCCGGCGGCTACAGCTATTATGAAATCGGCGACCGGTCGGCGAAGACACCCGCGGCCACCGCGCCGGCGCTGATGCTGGTCGGCGGCGGCGACTGGGACTATCGCGCCTTCCGCTGGTTCGCCGAGCGTGCCGGCCACGGCCACATCGTCGTGCTGCGCGCCTCGGGAGAGGGCGAGGCCGGCGAGGAGATCTTCAACCAGGTCGGCGGCGTCGCCTCGGTCCAGACGCTCGTCTTCCGCAGCCGCGTCGCCGCAAGCGACGCGCGCGTGCTCGACATCCTCGCGCGCGCCGACGGCATCTTCATCGCAGGCGGCGATCAGGCCAACTACGTCCGCTTCTGGAAAGGCACCCCCGTCGCCCGCGCGCTCGACGCCCATGTCCGCAAGGGCCGCCCGATCGGCGGCACCAGCGCCGGCCTCGCGATCCTGGGCGGCACCGCCTACGGCGCGATGGACGGGGGCAGCATCGACAGCCAGGAAGCGCTCGCCGATCCCGCCGGCCCTGCCGTCACGCTGGTGACGGGCTTCCTCCACATGCCGCGCCTCGCCCATGTCGTCACCGACACCCACTTCGCCCGCCGCGACCGGCTCGGCCGCCTGTTCGCCTTCGTCGCCAAGGCGCGGCAGAAGGACCCGAAGGCCGTCGGCCTAGGCGTGGACGAGGGCGCCGCGCTTTGCGTGGAGGCGGACGGCACCGCCCGCCTGCTGTCGCCGCCCGGCGGCCATGGCTGGCTGGTCCAGCCGACCACCCGCCCCACCCTCCAGCCGGGCCAGCCGCTCGACTGGGCTGGCGTCCGCGTGACCGGCATCGGCCCCGACAGCGTGCTCGACCTCGACACGCTGCAGGTCACCGCCCCCGCCTTCGACGGCATCGCCAGCGTCGAGCGCGGCGTGCTGCGCGACGCCCCCGGCCCGCGCTGACCATGCGGCCCGAGGAAATCGACCCGCAGCTCCTGGCGCTCCTGCGCGAGGACGCCCGGCGCAACGTCTCCGAACTGGCGGCGGCGCTCGGCGTCTCGCGCACCGCCGTCTACAGCAGCATCGAGCGGCTGGAGCGGGAGGGCACGATCCTCGGCTACACCGTGCGCCTGGGCGAGGATTACGACCGCCGCCTGATCCGCGCCCATGTCATGATCAAGCTGTTCCCCAAGGCGACCCACGCCACCCAGGACCGGCTCGTCACCATGCCGGAGGTCGCCGGCCTCTACGCGATCTCGGGCGAATACGACCTGATCGCCATCGTCGAGGCGCCCCACGTCAACCGCCTCAACGACCTGCTCGACGCCATCGGCGAACTGGAGGGCGTCGAGCGCACCACCTCCTCCGTCATCCTCGCCACCAAGCTCCAGCGTTGATTCACGCCGCGTCCGCCCCCCGCGCCTCCTCCACGATCCAGTCGCAGAACCGCTCCAGCGCCGGGTTCTCCACCCCGTCCGGCCGCACCAGATAATAGGCGTCGTCGCTGGTGAGCGGGATCGACAGCGGGCACACCAGGCTGCCGCTTTCCAGTTCCGGCCCGATCAGGAAGCTCGGCACCAGCGCCGCCCCCGCCCCCGCCGCCGCCGCCTGCGCCAGCATCAGGAAATGCTCGAAGCTCGGCCCCGATGGCACCGGCGGCGCCTCCACCCCCGCCACCCGCAGCCACTGGTCCCACGCCCCCCGGCGTGACGTCTGGAACAGCAGCGGCTTGCCCAGGAAGTCCGCCGCCTCGCGGATCGGGTTCTTCTCCAGCCATGCGGGCGCGCACACCGGGATCGCCGCCTCGCGGAACAGCAGCTCGTGCGCCATCCCCGGCCACTCCGGCCGCCCGAAGTCGATCGCGGCGTCGAACCGCTCCTCCACCATCTCCAGCGGATAGGTCCGCGCCGCCAGGTTCACCACCAGCTCCGGATGGCGCGCGGTCAGCCGCGGCAGCCGCGGTGCCAGCCAGCGCATGCCGAAGCTCGGCAGCGTGGCGATGTCGAGCGTGTTGGTCGGCCGCCCGCCCGCAACCCGCGCCGTCGCTCGCCGGATGCGCTCCAGCGCCGGCGCGATCTCCGCGGCATAGGCGCGGCCTTGCGCGTTCAGCGTCACCCGTCGCCCCGCCCGGTCGAACAGCGGCGCCTGCACCCAGTCCTCCAGCAGCGCCACCTGCCGGCTGACCGCGCTCTGGGTCAGCCCCACCGCCTCCCCTGCGCGCGAGAAGCCCCCCAGCCGCGCCGCCGCCGCGAAGCTATTCAGCGCGGCCATCGGTGGCAGCAAGCGGCGCCCTTCATTCCCATCGCTCATCAGCAAATGACTCCTTTGCGTTTGCGCTAGCACGGCTCCGGCGTAGAGGTGAACGCTTGGCTGGAGCGAGGAACGTTCATGCGCATTGAGAATGATAGCGTGCTGGCGCGGCTGGTCCGCAACGTGCTGGGCGATCGTACCGAGGCGGCGTTCGACGCCCTCGTAATCCCCGCCGAACTGGCCGAGGTCACCGGCGATCGCGTGCCGCGCGCCGTCTTCGCCATGGCGCTCGCGACATTGCTGTTCGACGACCTGCTCGCCCGCGTGCCGAGCGGCGCCCGCTATGTCGCCGACCGGCGCGCCGGCGGGCACATCCTGTTCGACCATGGTGCGCTGCGCACCATCCGCTTCCCGCAAGGCCCGACCGGCGCGCTTCCCGCCGGCCAGGACGCCTTCGCCCGCATCCTCGAGCCGCTCGGCTATGCGGTCGCCAGCCTCTATCCGCTGCCCGCGCTCAAGATGACCGGCCACGCCTTTTGCCACCGGGACCTGCCCGAGGCGATCCCGCAGTACTTCGTAAGCGAGTTGCACGTCGAGCGCTTCGACGAAGCCTTTGCCGAGGCGGCCGCCCGCGTGTTCGGCACCTCCATCGATCCGCTCACCCCTGCCGATGTCGCCGTGCTCGACGGCTTCGCCCGCGATGGCGCGGTCGCCTATGGCGATGCCGAGCCCGCACTCCCGCGCATCGCCGCTGCCTTCGATCGCCAGCACGGGGACGTCGCCGTCGCGGACTATGAAGCGCTGCTCGCCCAGTCCGGCGAGGCCGCGTGGATCGCGACCGAGGGCAATGCCTTCAACCACGCGACCGACCGCGTCGCCGATGTCGAGGCGCTGTCCGATACTCTCCGCGACGGCGGCTGGCCGATCAAGGAGCGCGTCGAGATCTCGGCGAGCGGCCGCGTCCGCCAGACCGCCTTCCGCGCCGATCCCGTCGAGCGCCTGTTCGTCGACGCCGATGGCCAGCAGGTCCGCCGCACCGTGCCGGGCTCCTTCTACGAGTTCATCACCCGTCACGCGAAGGACGACGGCAGCCTCGACCTCGCCTTCGACAGCGCCAACGCGACCGGCATCTTCGCCATGACCCGGGCCGCATGAACGACGCGCTCACCCGGGCACTTCGCGACGCGGTCGGCCCCGCCCACCTGCTGACCGACCCGGGCGACCTCGCCGGCTATGCGAGCGACGGCCGCGGCGTCACCGGCCGGCCGCTCGGCGTGGTGCGTCCGGCCTCTGCGCAGGAGGTCGCGGCCGTGCTGCGCGCCGCCCATGCCGCCGGCGTGCGCGTGGTGCCGCAGGGCGCCCGCACGGGTCTGGTCGCGGCCGGCATCCCGGGGGCGGACGCGGACCTGCTCGTCCTCAACCTCGATCGGCTCGCCCGCGCCCCCGCGATCGATCCCGTCAACCGCACCGCCGAGGTGGACGCCGGCGTGCGCCTCTCCGCGCTCAACGCCGCCGCCCTGCCGCATGGCCTGAGCTTCCCGATCGATCTCGGCGCGGACCCGTCGATCGGCGGCATGATCGGCGCCAACACCGGCGGCGCGCGGCTGCTGCGCTACGGCGACGTCCGCCGCAACCTGCTCGCGCTCGAGGTAGTGACGTCGGAAGCCGAGCCCCGCGTACTCCAGCTCGGCGCGCCCTTGTGGAAGAACAACACCGGCATCGACCTGAAGCAGCTGCTCGTCGGCAGCTCGGGCGCGCTCGGCGTCGTCACCCGCGCCACGCTCGCGCTCTCGCCACTCGCCCCTACCCGCGTCACCGCCATGCTCGCGCTCGATCGCGACGAGACCGCCGTCCACCTCCTGCTCGCACTCGAAGCCAGCTTCGGCACGCTGCTCACCGCGTTCGAAGGCATTTCCGCCCCCGCGCTCGACGCTGCCCTCACCCATGTCCCGCGCCTGCGCGATCCGTTCGCCGGGCAGCGCCCCGCCTATGCCGTGCTGGTCGAGCTCTCCGCCGGTGCCGCCTTCGACGTCGAGTGGCTGGAGGAGCGCCTCGGCGACACCCTTGCCCCCTGGATGGAGCGCGGTGCCGTCCTCGACGCGATGCTCGATCGCCGCGACGATCTCTGGGCGATCCGCCATGCCGTGCCGGAGGGGCTGCGCGCCTCGGGCAAGGTCGTCGCCTGCGACATCGCGCTCCGGCGCGGCGACGTCATGCGCTTCCGCCGTGACGTGGCCGCACGGGTGGAAGCGATCGCGCCCCAGCTGCGCCTCCACGACTTCGGCCATGTCGGCGACGGCGGGCTGCACTTCAACCTGGTGTGGCCGCCCGAAGCCGGCCCGTTCGACCCTGCCGTGGCGGAGGCCGCCCGCGCCACCGTCTTCCGCGCGGTGGTCGGGGAATATGGCGGCAGCTTCAGCGCCGAACACGGCATCGGGCCCTCCAACGCCGTCTGGTACACCGAACTGGTGCCCGAACCGGTGCGCAGTCTTTCCGGCGCCGTCCAGCGCCTCCTCGCCCCCGTGCCCGTCGGCCGGGTGGACTTCCAAGATCCCGTTCAAGGAGACAGGGCATGACCGACCACCTCATGGGCGTCTATAATCGCGCACCGCTCAGCGTCGCGCGCGGCCAGGGCGCCTGGCTGTGGGATACCGAGGGTCGCCAGTATCTCGACTGCGTCGCCGGCATCGCCACCAACGCGCTCGGCCATTGCCATCCCAAGCTCGTCGCCGCGCTCACCGAGCAGGCGAACACGCTCTGGCACGTCTCCAACATCTTTCGCGTGCCCGGCCAGGAAGCGCTCGCCGAGCGGCTGACCGCCGCCACCTTTGCCGACGTGGTGTTCTTCGCCAGCACCGGCACCGAAAGCGTCGAATGCGCGCTCAAGACCGCGCGCCGCTATCACTATGCCAAGGGCGCGCCGGAGCGGATCGACGTCATCGGCTTTGCCGGCTCCTTCCACGGCCGCACCTATGGCGCCATCAACGCCGCCGGAAACCCGTCCTACACCGAAGGCTTCGGCCCGCGCCTGCCGGGATATGTCCAGCTCACTCTCGACGACGCGGCGGGCCTGGCCGAAGCGATCGCCCGCCCCACCACCGCCGCCGTGATCGTGGAGCCCGTGCAGGGCGAAGGCGGCGCCCGCGCGCTCACCGGCGAATGGCTGACCGAGCTGCGCCGCCAGTGCACCGCCCGCGGCGTGCTGCTCATCTATGACGAGGTGCAGAGCGGCATGGGCCGCACCGGCCGCCTGTTCGCGCACCAGTGGTTCGAGGGCGCCGAGCCCGACATCATGTGCGTCGCCAAGGCGCTGGGCGGCGGCTATCCCGTCGCTGCCTGCCTCGCCACCGCAGACGCCGCCAGCGGCATGGTCGCCGGGGTCCACGGCACCACCTTCGGCGGCAGCCCGCTCGCCATGGCCGTGGCGCTCGCCGCATTCGACGAGATTTCCAATCCCGACACCCTCGCCCACGCCCGCGACGTGGCGGAGGACCTGCGCCGCCAGCTGATCGAGCTCGCCGCCCGCTACCCGGACGTGATCCAGGACGTGCGCGGCAAGGGCCTGCTGATCGGCCTGCGCATGATCCCCAACAACCGCGAGTTCATGGGGATTGCGCGCGACCACGGCCTGCTGGTCGCCGGCGGCGGCGAGAATTGCGTGCGCCTGCTGCCGCCGCTCACTCTCAGCCATGAAGAGGCGGCGGAGGCGGTGACCCGGCTCGCGCTCGCCTGCGAGACCGTCCGTGCACAGGTGGCACAGGCGGCCTGATGCTGGTGGTACGACCCGCCGGACCGGCGGATTTGATTGCGTTGAAGGAGCTCGCGGTCCTGTCCGGCCGCGGCTTCACCAGCCTGCCCGAGAATGACGACGTGCTCGCCGAACGACTGGCGCTGGCGGAAGAGAGCTTCGCCGGCACCGTCGCCCCGGCCGAGGCCTGGTACACGCTGATGCTGGAGGAAAGCGACACGGGCGAGGTGCTCGGCGTCGCCGGCGTGCGTGCGGCGGTGGGGCTCACCCGCCCGCACTTCTCCTTCCGCATCGTGACCCTCGCGCAATATTCGCCCGCGGCCCGCACCCGCTTCGATCACCAGGCGCTGGTGCTGGTCAACGAATGCGGCGGCTGGACCGAGGTCGGCTCGCTGTTCGTCCACCCGCGGCTGCGCGGCGACGGCGCCGGCAGCCTGCTTGCGCGCGCCCGCTACATGCTGATCGGCGCAGAGCCGATCCGCTTCTCGCACACGGTGATGGCGGAGCTGCGCGGCTGGTTCGACGCCGACGACACCTCGCCCTTCTGGGAGGGGGTCTCGAGCAAATTCTACCGCCTGCCCTTCGAACAGGCAGACCATATGGTCACCGCCACCGACGGCCAGTTCATCCTGGACCTGGCGCCTCGCCACCCCATCTATGTCGAGTTGATCGACCGCGCCGCCTCCGACGCCATCGGCCGCGTCCACCGCGACGGCGAAGCGGCGCTGGCGCTGCTGGAGCGCGAAGGCTTCGAGCGGTCCGGCCTGGTCGACATCTTCGACGGCGGCCCGACCGTCACCTGCGCACGCGACACGCTGGCGACGGTGCGCAGCGGCCGGACCTGCCGCGTGAAGTTGGGCGACGTCGGCAGCGCACCCGCAGCGCTGCTCTCGACCGCCACGATTGCCGATTTCCGCGCCACCCGCGCGGCCGCTCGCGTCGATGGCGACACGCTGGCGATCGCCCCTGCCACTGCCGACGCGCTCCGCCTGCGCGAAGGCGACCTGATCCGGATGAGTGCCTGATGACCCTGTTCCGCTCGATCGACCCCGCCTCCGGCGCCACCGTCTGGGAAGGCGCCGCCGCCACGCCCGCGGAATGCGAGGCCGCCGTCGCCCGCGCCCGCGCCGCGCTCCCCGCTTGGCGCAACGCGGCCCTCGAAGACCGCATCGCCGTCGTCCGCCGCTACGCCGAGGTGCTGGAGGCGGGACGCGAGGCGTTCGCCGCCCTCCTCTCCCGCGAGACCGGCAAGCTGCTGTGGGAAACCCGCGCGGAGGTCGGCTCGATGATCGGCAAGGTCGCCGTCTCCATCGCCGCCCAGGCGGAGCGAGCGGGTGAACGCGCGAGCGAAACCGCCTTCGGCCGCGCCGTGCTGCGCCACCGCGCCCATGGCGTCATGGCGGTGCTCGGGCCGTACAACTTCCCCGGCCACCTTCCCAACGGCCACATCGTCCCCGCGCTGCTCGCCAGCAACACGATCGTGTTCAAGCCGTCGGAGGTCACCCCCGCGGTCGGCGCGCACATGGTCGCGCTGTGGGAGAAGGCCGGGCTACCAGCCGGCGTCCTCACCTGCGTCCAGGGCGCGCGCGAGACCGGCGAGGCACTGGTCGCCTGTGACATCGACGGGCTCTTGTTCACCGGCTCGGCCGGGGCCGGCGCCGCGCTCAAGCGCGCGACCATCGACCGCCCGCACCTCATCCTCGCGCTCGAACTCGGCGGCAACAACCCGCTGATCGTCTGGGACTCGCCCGAGGAAGCCGCCTCGATCATCATCCACTCCGCCTTTGTCACCACTGGCCAGCGCTGCTCCTGCGCCCGCCGACTGATCGTGCCGCAGGGCGCGATGGGCGACGCCATCGTCGACGCGCTCGACGCGCTCACCGCCCGCATCCGCATCGCCGCCTGGGACGAGGAAGGCGACGCTTTCATGGGCCCGCTGGTCTCCGCCGCCGCCGCCGCGGGCGCGCACGCCGCGGTCGATCGCCTCGTCGCCACCGGCGCGCGCACGATCCGCCCGTTCGAACGCGTGGCGGGGCGCAGCGAATCCTTCGTCACCCCCTCGATCCTCGACGTGACCGGCGTCGCCGTGCCCGACAGCGAGGTCTTCGCCCCCGTCCTCCAGGTCACCCGCGTCGCTGATTTCCAGGCGGCGATCGCAACCGCCAACGCCACCGCCTTCGGCCTCTCCGCCGGCCTCGTCAGCAGCGACCCCGGCCAGTGGCAGGCGTTCCTCGACGCTTCGCGCGCGGGCATCGTCAACCGCAACCGGCCCACCACCGGCGCTGCCGCCAACATGCCGTTCGGCGGCCTCGGCGCCTCGGGCAACCACCGCCCCAGCGCCTATTACGCCGCCGACTATTGCGCCTACCCGATCGGCAGCTTCGAAGCGGACACCGTCCAGCCGCTCCCCGTCCCCGGCGCCTGACTCCCCAGCCTCACGGGCGGTTCGACAAAAGGAACCGCCCGCGACTTGGCATCCCTCGCCTTGCCTGTACGATGCCCGCGACAAGTTCAGGAGCGAATCCGGGCGCGTACAGGCAAGTTCGTGGAAGTTGAGAACCGATCCCAACATCCACAATAAACAACTTAGTTTCGCATCAGAGTTCCGGCAGCGCCGCTGTTCTTCTCCGGATGCAACGCTGACCTGTCCTGCCCGGACGAAAGCTTGATCGCACGTCCAAAACAGGGAGAGGGATGCCATGACGACAACAAGGAACACCCGTTGGGCACGCGCCATCGGCCGCACGTACCTGCGACCGGCCGTGATGGCGCTCGCCGCCGCCTGCCTGCTCGCGGCGCCGGCCCAGGCGCAGGAGGACCGGATGACCCCGATCCCCATCCCGGCCCAGCCCGACGCCATCCCGCTCAAGACCGGCCCACTGCCCGGCGACAAGGCCAAGGAATCCTGGCACAGCCAGTACAACAGCGTCTTCGCCCGCAACGTGACGGAGGCGACGCTCACCCCCTTCCTGCCCGATCCGGCAAAGGCGACCGGTGCTGCCGTGATCGTGACCCCGGGCGGGGGCTTCCGCACCCTGTCGATGGAGAACGAGGGCTGGGACGTCGCCCGCGCGCTCGCCGCCCAGGGTGTCGCCGCCTTCGTCCTGAAGTATCGCCTGAACCAAACGCCGGCGGACATGCCCGCCTTCGAACGCTCGATGGCGGAGATGTTCTCGGCCACCGCCGCGCGCCCGCCGCGGCCGAACCCGGCGGACGCGATGGCCGCCCTCGCCCCGCAGATCGCCGATGCCCGCGCCGCCTTCGCGATGATCCGCCAGCGTGCGCCCGAATGGCGCATCGACCGCGACCGCGTCGGCATGGTCGGCTTTTCCGCCGGTGCGATGCTCACGCTCGCCACCACGCTTTCGGCGCAGGACACCAAGCCCGCGTTCATCGGCCTCATCTACGGCCCGCTGTCGGAAGTGAGCGTCCCCGCCGACGCACCGCCGATGTTCGTGGCGCTCGCCGCCGACGATCCCTTCTTCGCCAACAGCGGCTTCGGCCTGATCGAAAGCTGGAGGGCCGCCAAGCGCCCCGTCGAGTTCCACCTCTATGAACAGGGGGGCCACGGCTTCGGCATGTATCAGAAGAGCACCACCAGCACCGGCTGGTTCTCCGCCTTCTCCAGCTGGCTCGGCATGCACGGCATGCTCAAGCCGCGCGGCTGATGCCCCGCCGGGATCGGAGCGCCCCTCCGGTCCCGGCGCCTTTCTAGCCTCCTGCAGTGAACCGCGCCCGCGCTGAACGGTTGACGCTCGCCAGCCACTGACGAGCCGAACGTGATCGACCCCATCCGCGAGCCGCTCGAGGCCGATACCCAGGTCCACGCCCCCCCGCCGCCCGCCGGCATGATGAAGCTGGTCGGCGCCGGTGTGGTGACGGGCGCCGCGGACGACGATCCCTCCGCCATCGGCACCTATGCCAGTGCCGGCGCGCGCTTCGGCCTGGGCTTCCTCTGGATCGCCCCGGTCCTGCTGCCGATGATGTACGTCGTCACCTATCTGTCGGCAAAGATCGGCCAGGTGTACGGCAAGGGGCTGTTCGCCTGCATCCGCGACCAGTTCCCCCGCTGGGTGCTCTACCCGATGGTGACGCTCGCCTTCCTGGGCAACATCATCGAGGCGGCAGCGGACCTGGGCGGCATCGGCGCCGCGCTCAACCTGCTCGTGCCCATCCCCGTGCCGCTGATCGTGCTGGGCGCGGCCGTCATCATCTTCGCCGTCCAGTATTTCGGCTCCTATACGCTCATCCGCCGGGTGTTCCGCTGGCTGGCACTGATCCTCTTCGCCTATGTCGCCGCCGCGATCCTGGCGCGGCCCGATCCGCTGGAGATCCTGCGCGCGACCTTCCTGCCCAGCATCACGTTCAGCGCCGAATTCCTCGCGCTGGTGGTCGCCTGCATCGGCACCTCGCTCTCCGCCTATGTCTACACCTGGCAGTCGAACCAGGAGGTGGAGGAGCAGATCGCGATCGGCCGACGCCGCCTGTGGCAGCGCAAGGGCGCGACCCGGCGCGAGATGAAGCGGACCAGCCGCGACGTGCTGATCGGCATGATCTTCTCCAACCTGATCCTCTACTTCATCATCATGTCGACCGGCCTTACCCTCCATCCCGCCGGCCAGACCGAGATCGACAGCGCCGCCCAGGCCGCCGCCGCGCTGGAGCCGCTCGCGGGCGAGGGCGCGAAATATCTCTTCGCCGCCGGCGTCGTCGGCGTCGGCTTCCTGGCGGTGCCGATCATGACGACGGGCGCCGCCTATGACGTGGTGCAGGGCATCGGGCGCGAGGGCAGCCTCCACGACGCGCCCAGCCACAACAAGCTCTTCTACGCGATCATCGGCATCGTCACGGCCCTTGCCGTGGCGATGAACTTCCTCGGCCTCAATCCGATGAAGATGCTGGTCTGGTCGGGCATCGTCCAGGGCTTCTCCGTGCCCCCGCTCCTGCTGCTGATGATGCTGCTCACCAACAGCCGCAAGGTCTTGGGCGCGCGCACCAACGGCCGCTGGACCAACTTCCTCGGCTGGGCGACGACGCTCGTCACCTTCCTGTGCACGGTGACGCTGGAGGTGACCTGGTTCGCGTGAAGCCCGGTCAGGCCGCGACGGCCTCCGGCGCCGCGTCCACGAACGGCGCCACCACCGCCAGCGCGCGCTCCACATAAAGTGCCTTCTCGCCCACCGGCGCGACATAGTGGATCGCCGCCTCGGCATTGGCCCGCGACGCCCCGCGCGCGATCATCCAGGCGGCGAGATATTGCGAGGCGAGGCACCCGCCCGCCGTCGCGACGTTGCCGTGCGCGACGAACGGCGCGTCGATCACTCGCACCCCGGCCTCGATCACCCAGGGCTTGGTGGTGAGGTCGGTGCACGCCGGCAGGTCGCCGACAAGCCCCAGCTTGGCGAGCAGCAGCGTGCCCGAACATTGCGCGCCGATCAGCTGGCGGGCCGGGTCGAGCCGGATCCGGCCGAGCAGGTCGGCGTCGGCGGCGATCTCGCGCGTCCGGATGCCGCTGCCGATCAGCACCGCATCGGCTTCGGCCGCGAACGCCAGCGGCTTCTGGCGCTGGATGGTGACCCCGTTCATGGACGTGACCTGCTCGGTCGGGCAGGTGATGTGCGCTGCCCAGCCCTGCGCCTTCATCCGGTTCAGGATCGCGGCCGCGACGAACGAATCCAGTTCGTTGAACCCGTCGAACGTCAGAACCGCAATCTGCATGGCCGCCTCCCTGGCGATGGGTGGAAGCACGGCCTAGCGCATCTCGACCGGCGTGTCTTTCGCCGCCCGTCGCTACTGCGCCCCCTCGGGCGTCGCACCGGCCGGGAGCACCCAGTTGCGGTCCGCCGCCGCATCGATCACCAGCGTGACCTGGCGGATGATCGGCAAGCCGATGTTCGCCAGATTGCCCAGGAAGGACACGTCCGGGTTCTCCAGCGTCACCGGGCCGATCTTGATCGTCCCCCGCACCCGGCCGCCATAGACGGGGCCTTCGGTGTTGATCGACTTGAACCTGCCGACGATCTTCGCCGGCTCGAACAACGGCACCTTGTCCATCATCGACACCGGCAGGCTCAGCGCGGCGTTGTAGCCGGTGTCGAAATGCGCCGGCAACGTGCTGCCATCGGGCAGGACGATCGCCACCGTGGGGATGCCCTCCACATAGTCCGTCGGCGCTCCCGCCGAAGCCGGCGTATTGGTACGCGGCACCAGAAGCGCGCGATCGTTGGCGAGGTCCAGGTACAACAGGCTCCGGGTGAACATCTCGGACGAGAGGATCCCCATCGCGTCGTTGCGATCATAGGCGAATGCTGCCGCCTCGATCGCCCCCACCTTCAGCCCGCCGACCGTGGCATCCGGGATCGAGACCTCGGGCAGCAGCTCCGTCTTGCCCGTCGTCCCATCGAGCGCTTGGACCTGGCCGATCTTCTTCATCCGAAGGCGCTTGGCCAGATTCTGCTCGATTGTGGCGCCGTCCGAGCCCGTATCGAAGACCATTGGGATCAGGTCCCCATCGGCGACCCGCATCATGACGAGGACGCGGTCCGGCGACTGATAGAGGGTGATCTCGCCCGTTTCCGGCAATCCCGGCGTCGCGGCATCCTCACGGGCCCAGGCGCCGGCCGGGGCCATGAGCAAGGACATCGCGGACAGCAGGACCCGTCCCAACGCATTTGACGCTCGCAACATGGCATCCCCTCCGTGCGGCCCCACCGCTCCGATGCGGAACGTGTACCGGGCCGCCACCATTGACTACAGATGTAGTTGATTCGTCAAGCTCCCCTGCACTCTCCCTTTGAGGGCAAACCGCCGATCCAGATCGAGCCGACGAGCTTTCCTAATTCGAACCCATATGGTTCACCGTCCTGCTTGCACAGGAGGATGTGATGACCATCGAAACGTTGATCGACGAAGTGATCGCGCGCGAGGGCGGGTTCGTGGACCATTCGGCGGACCGCGGCGGGCCGACCCGCTGGGGGCTGACGGAGGCGGTGGCACGCCGCAACGGCTATGATGGGCCGATGCGCACGCTGCCGCGCAGTGTCGCCGCCGACCTCTACCGCCGCCTCTATTGGGAGCGCCCGCGCTTCGCCGACGTCGCCGCCCGCGCGCCCGACCTCGCCGCCGAGCTCTTCGACACCGGCATCAACATGGGGCCGAAGGTGGCGACGGGCTTCCTCCAGCGCGCGCTGAACGCGCTCAACCGCGGCGCTACCGACTATGCCGACCTGCGCGTGGACGGCGCGATCGGCCCGGCGACACTGGCCGCGCTCGACGCCTTCCTCGCCGGCCGCGGGACCCTCGGCGAAGCGGTGCTGGTGAAGGCCTGCGACGCGCTCCAGGGCGCCCGCTACCTCGACCTCGCCGAGCAGCGCCCGGCCAACGAGGCCTTTCTCTACGGCTGGCTCGCCAACCGGCTCGGCTGATCGCGCCCTTCGACTTCCACCGTCCGACACCTCGAACAAAGGACAGGCACATGAGCATCATCGACGGCGTGATCGGCCCGATCGCGGGGCTGCTCGACCGCATCATTCCCGACGCCAAGGCGCGCGACGCAGCCAAGCTCGAACTGCTGAAGCTGGAGAACCTGCGCGAGCTGGAGGCGACCCGCATCCAGCTCTCCGCCATCGTCGCGGAGGCGCAGTCCGACGATCCCTGGACCAGCCGCGCCCGGCCTAGCTTCCTCTACGTCATGTACGCGCTGCTGCTGTGGTCGATCCCGATGGGCATCCTCTCGGCCTTCCGCCCCGACCTCGCCGAAGCGGTCGCCCGCGGCATGACCGCGTACCTGCGCGGCATTCCGGAAGAACTCTACGCCCTCTTCGGCACCGGCTACCTGGGCTACACCGCCGCCCGCGCCTGGGGAAAAGCCAAGGGGGTGGAACGCTGACCCCGCCCACTCCCGTACCCCGGCGAAGGCCGGGATACGCGGGCAGCGCCTTCCCTTCTTCGTACCCCGGCGAAGGCCGGGGCCCAGGGTACCACGCGCCACCGCTGCGGCTCTTTCGCCTCTCCCGGCCATACCCGCGAGACCCGTTCTTGGCCTAACCTTAGCCTAACCTTCCGCACCGCAGCACGACCAAAGCGCCCCCGAAACGATCTCCACTCGGCCCCGATTGCAACCCCGCCACCCACCCCCCACATGCCGCCCATGAGCAACGACATGGTGTGGCACGGCACCACAATCCTCTCCGTGCGCAAGAACGGCCGCGTCGTCATCGCAGGCGATGGCCAGGTATCCCAGGGCCCGACGGTGATGAAGCCCAACGCCCGCAAGGTGCGCCCGCTGGGCGACGGCAGCGTGATCGCGGGCTTCGCCGGCGCGACCGCCGACGCCTTCACCCTGTTCGAACGGCTCGAGGCCAAGCTCGAGCGGCACCAGGGCCAGTTGCTGCGCGCGGCGGTCGAGCTCGCCAAGGACTGGCGCACGGACAAGTTCCTGCGCAACCTGGAGGCGATGCTGATCGTCGCCGACAAGGAGGTGACCCTGGTGGTGACGGGCAATGGCGACGTGCTGGAGCCGGAAGGCGGCATCGCCGCGATCGGCTCGGGCGGCAACTTCGCCCTCGCCGCCGCCCGCGCGCTCGACGAGTATGAGCAGGATGCCGAAACGGTCTGCCGCAAGGCGATGAAGATCGCCGGCGAGCTGTGCGTCTACACCAACGACCGGCTGACCGTCGAAAGCCTGCCGACGGCGTAACCCTTCTCCCCTCCCTGCAAGGGAGGGGCCGGGGGTGGGTGCGAGCCAAAGGCGAGCCCCGCCCTCACCGACACCGCACCGGCAGAGGCTTCGCGTCCTGCCCGGCGCACCAACCCACCCCCTCCCTTCAAGGAGGGGAAACGAAGCGAACCCATGAACGACAATCTCACCCCCAAGGCGATCGTCGCCGCGCTCGACGCGCACATCATCGGGCAAAAGGATGCCAAGCGCGCCGTCGCCGTCGCGATGCGCAACCGCTGGCGCCGCCAGCAGCTCGCACCCGAGCTGCGCGACGAGGTTTCCCCGAAGAACATCCTGATGATCGGCCCGACCGGCTGCGGCAAGACCGAGATCAGCCGCCGCCTGGCCAAGCTCGCCGACGCGCCCTTCGTGAAGGTCGAGGCGACCAAGTTCACCGAGGTCGGCTATGTCGGCCGCGACGTCGAGCAGATCGCCCGCGACCTCGTCGAGGAAGCGATCCGGCTGGAAAAGGAACGCCGCCGCCTCGCCGTCAAGGACAAGGCGGAGGAAGCCGCCATGGCGCGCCTGCTCGACGCCCTCACCGGCAAGGGCGCCAGCGAGGCGACCCGCGAGGCATTTCGCCAGCGCATGGCCGACGGCCATCTCAACGACAAGGAGATCGAGATCGAGCTGGAGGCGCAGCCCTCCATGCCGTTCGAGATCCCCGGCGGCGCGCCGCAGATGATCAACCTGTCCGAGATGATGGGCAAGGCGTTCGGCGGCGGCCAGATGAAGCGCCGCAAGTTGACCGTCCCCGCCGCCTGGGAAAAGCTGGTCGAGGAAGAGGCCGACAAGCGCCTCGACCAGGACGAGGTCAGCCGCACCGCGCTGGCGGACGCGGAAGCCAACGGCATCGTCTTCCTGGACGAGATCGACAAGATCGCGGTCTCGGACGTGCGCGGCGGCTCGGTCAGCCGCGAGGGCGTCCAGCGCGACCTCCTGCCGCTGATCGAGGGCACCACGGTCGCCACCAAGTACGGGCCGATGAAGACCGACCACATCCTCTTCATCGCCTCGGGCGCGTTCCATGTCGCCAAGCCCAGCGACCTGCTGCCCGAACTCCAGGGCCGCCTGCCGATCCGGGTGGAGCTGAAGGGCCTCACCGAAGACGACTTCGTGGCGATCCTGTCGGACACAACGGCATCGCTGCCGCAGCAGTACAAGGCGCTGATCGGCACCGAGGGCGTGACCGTCGACTTCACCCCCGACGCGATCCGCGCGATCGCCCGCATCGCCGCCGAAGTGAACGGCGAGGTCGAGAACATCGGCGCCCGCCGCCTGCAGACGGTGATGGAGAAGCTGCTGGAGGAAGTGAGCTTCGACGCAGAGGATCGCCGCGGCGAGACGCTGGTGGTCGACGCCGCCTATGTCGACAAGCAGCTCGCCGGCGTCGCCCGCAACACCGACCTCAGCCGCTACGTGCTGTAAGCGGGGCGCCGGTCCGCCTCCCCGGCGGACCGGCGCTCAGCGGTCCTTCTTATACTCGACGAACGGGCCGAAGCGGCAATAGGCGGACGGGATGCCGCCCCCGCCGCGCTGCACCAGCCGGAAGCGGTCGTTGCGGCAGATGCGCGAGCCATAGAGCTCCGCCACCACGACCTGGTCGCCGCGGAAGCCCGGGCAGTTGGGCGCCACCACGTTGCGGTACAGCGTGCCCCGGCTGGGGCGGTAGAGCAGCGAGTCGCCCACCAGCTGCGGCCCTCCCGCAAAGGTCGGGTCGATGCAGTCGAGCGTGCGTCCAGGCGTATAGCCTTCCAGCGCCTCGGCCAGTTCCCTGTCGCTCGCGGCCTGGCGCTTCGCCTCGT
Source organism: Sphingomonas molluscorum (assembly GCF_039522995.1). Classification (NCBI taxonomy): domain Bacteria; kingdom Pseudomonadati; phylum Pseudomonadota; class Alphaproteobacteria; order Sphingomonadales; family Sphingomonadaceae; genus Sphingomonas; species Sphingomonas molluscorum. The sequence goes on from NZ_BAAAEL010000002.1 coordinate 319,992, forward strand.
CCGCGGCGGTGGCGCAGCCTCCCAGCAGCGCGGTCGCTGCCAGCATCAACGTCCAACGGGTCATGCCCTGTCTCCTCTCCGCCCGGGCGCGAGTCTCCGGCGCGCTATCCGCGGAAGCTGTCCTTGGCCTGCCGGCGCTCGGCAAGCTCCTCGGGCGAGGACGCACGCAGGAAGGGATTGGTTGCACGCTCCAGGCCGATGGTGGTCGGCACCGTCGGCGCGCCCGCCGCACGCAACCGGTCGACCTCCACCATCCGACCCGCGACGGCGGCGTTGTCCGGTTCCGCTGCCAGCGCATAGCGGCCGTTGGACTGGGTATATTCGTGCCCGCAGAACACCTGCGTGGCGTCCGGCAGCGCCTCGAACCGGCGCATGGCGGCATACATCTGCGCCGCCGTCCCCTCGAACAACCGCCCGGCCCCCATCGCGAACAGCATGTCGCCGCTGAACAGCAGCGCATCCTCGGCAAAATGGAAAGCGATGTGCCCCGAGGTATGCGCCGGCACCTCCAGCACCGTCGCAACATGGTCGCCGATCCGCAGCGTGTCGCCTTCCTTCAGGCCATGGTCGAGCGTCGGGATCTTGGCCGCCTCCGCCGCCGGGGCGAACACCGGCACGCCGGTCGCGTCTTTCAGCCCGGCGTTCCCGCCCGTATGGTCGCCATGCCAGTGGGTGTTCCAGATCGCCGTGAGCGTCCACCCACGCTCGGCGAGCGCTTCCAGCACCGGCGGCGCCTCCGCCGGGTCGACCACCACCGTCTCGCCAGAGGCGGGATCGTGGAGCAGCCAGACATAATTGTCCGACAGCGCCGGCAGCCGGAGGACTTCGATCGGAGACGCCGCAGCCATCACCAGCGGCCCGTGTTCGGCATCGACGCCCAGGGCTCGGCCGGCGGCAGCGGATCGCCCGCCTGCAGCAGCTCGATCGAGATGTTGTCCGGGGTGCGGATGAAGGCCATGTTGCCGTCCCGCGGCGGGCGGTTGATCGTCACGCCGGAGTCCATCAGCCGCTGGCACGTCTCGTAGATGTTCTCCACCCGGTAAGCGAGGTGGCCGAAGTTGCGTCCCTCGCCATATTCCTCGGGATCCCAGTTGTAGGTCAGCTCCACCTCTGCCTCGGCGCGCTTGCCCGGGCCGTTGCTGTCCTCGTCGGCGGCGAGGAAGATCAGCGTGAAGCGGCCCTGCTCGTTCTCAATGCGGCGGGTTTCGGTGAGCCCCAGCACGTTGAAGAAGCGGATCGTCGCCTCCGGATCGGTCACGCGGATCATGGTGTGCAGATACTTCATTGGCAGGAGCTTCCCGTTCGTCATCAGCAGTTGTGCATCGTGCCGCCGGCACGATAGGCTTCGGCTATATGGGGGAGGAACCCGCAATGGAAACCGGCAGGACCAAAGACCGCGGCACGGCGCTGCTCGTCGCAGCGGCAATCCTGGCATTGGGCATGATCCTGGGCGGCTATCTGCTCGGCAACGGGCTGGTGCGCGCGCACCATGCCGACCGATCGGTGACGGTCCGCGGCCTCGCCGAGCGCAACGTCACCGCCGACCTGGCGGTGTGGACGCTCAACTATTCCAAGCAGGGCCTCGACCTCGCCGAGGTGCAGGCGGACATCGACCGCGACACCCAGAGCATCCGCCGCTTCTTCGCGAGCCTGGGCTTCCCCGCCGAGGCACTCGCCCCCGCGGGCGCCGGCGTCAGCCAATCCTACATGAACGGCGTGCAGACGGTGACGGTCAGCCAGCGGCTGCAACTGCGCACGACCGACATCGCCCGCGCCCGCCGCGCGGTCGCCCGCCAGTTCGATCTCGTGCGCCAGGGCGTCGTCCTCCAGGAAGGCTCGGGCATCAGCTACAGCTTCACCAAGCTCAACGACATCAAGCCGGCGATGGTGGCCGAGGCGACCCGCGACGCCCGCGCCGCTGCCGAGCAGTTCGCCAAGGACAGCGACACCGGCGTCGGCGGCATCAAGAGCGCGACCCAGGGCTATTTCTCGGTCGAGGCGCGCGACGGCGAGCAGGCAGGCTATGGCGTCGCCGACACGCCCTTCAAGAAGGTGCGCGTCGTCACCACGGTCGACTTCTACCTCGACTGAGCGCCGCCACCCAGGGCCGCCAGGGCATCGGCCGCCGCCTGGGCGGGGCCGGTGCCGGGCGCGACCCGCACCGCGGCTTCCCAGGCGCTGCGCGCGGCCGCTTCATTGCCCTCCACCGCGGCGATGTTGCCCGCCTCCAGCTGGACCGAAGCGTCGTCCGGCGAGAGCGCCAGCGCCCGGCCGATGTCCTTGCGCGCGCGCAGCAGGTCGCCGGTCCGGCGCGCGAGCGTCGCCGACAGCAGCCAGGCGAGCGGGTCGTCGCCGGCCAGCGCCAGCGCACGATCGAGATCGGCCCGCGCCTCCCCCTGCCGGCCGGCCGCGACCAGCGTGCGTGCGCGGTCGAGATGCGCCTCCCCCAGGTCCAGGCCGCTGAGCGTGCCGCCGATCAGCGCGGCGTCGAGCGCCGCCTGCGCCTTGGCCGGGTCGCCCGCCGCCAGCCAGGCATTGCCGGCCTGCGCCCAGAAGCTGCCCGAGCGCAGATCCTTGGCCACATCCGCCGCACGCGCCGCGCCCTCGAAGGCGGCCGCCGCCGCGTCCCAGCGCTGCTGCGTGGTATGGGCGATCCCCAGGCATTGCTGGGCGAGGAAGCCGCCGCCCGCCTGCTGCCACGCCGTGGCCCCACGCACGGCTGCGGCGGGATCGCGCCGCGCCTGGTCGATGCACTCGGCATAGCGATCGCCACGCCGGGGGGTCGGCGGGCCCGCGGCCGGAGCGGGTGCGGTCTGGGCGAGGAGCAGCAGCGGGAGGAGCATCAGGCGGGGGTCACATCTTCGATGGCGCGCAGGATCAGGGCGATGTCCTGCGGGCGGGACAGGCGGTGGTCGCCATCCTTGACGAGCAGCGTCTGCACGTCGGCTGAACGCAACAGGCTGGCGAGGTGCACGGTGCGCTCGAACGGCACGTCCTTGTCCTGCTGGCCCTGGATCAGCCGCACCGGCACGTCGACGGGCACGATGCCGTGCATCAGCCGGTTCGCCTCCCCCGAGCTCCAGAAGGCGCGGGTGGTGACGGTCGGCTGGTCCGAATAAGGCGAGGGCTTCTCCAGCCGCCCTTGCGTCAGCATCGTCATCTTCTCCTCAGGGGTGAAGCCCCAGTCGGTGAAGTCCGGCGCGGGCGCGATGCCGACCAGCCCGACGACGCGCTCCGGCCGGTCGCGCGCGGCGAGCAGCATGATCCACCCGCCCATCGACGATCCGACCAGCACCACCGGGCCTTCCACCGCATAGTCGATGATGGCGAGCGCATCGTCGCGCCACAGCGCCAGCGTCTGCTCCTCGAACGCGCCGGGACTCTGCCCGCAGCCGCCATAGTCGAAGCGGACGAACGCCCGCCCCTCCGTCTTCGCCCAGGCCTCGATCGCCAGCGCCTTGCTGCCGGTCATGTCGGACGCATAGCCCGGCAGGAACACGATCGTGGGCCCCTTCCCGGCCGTGTGGTGAAAGGCGAGCGGACGCTCACCGGCAGGAGCAGCTTCAGTCATGATGCACCGCGGAAGTTGAGGAAGTTGAGGCTCGAAATAGGATCGCCTCGGCCGTGTCCGGAAGCGCGCAACGCGGCGGCCGGGGAGCGGCGGAAGAGGCGAAGGAATGCCATCGCCACCCCATGCCACGGCGGGAGGGTTGTAGGACAGCCCTTGTGCATGGGGGAGTGCGAGCGGGAGACGCTGAGCGCGCGCAAGCGTGCGTGTTCGACCCGTCCCATTTGGACGGTCAGGCTCCGCCACCCGGATACAACCCTCCCGTACCGGCCTTCACCGGGATGACGAAGAAAACCGGACGGCAGCTGACGCCCGCTTGTTTCTCGCTGGCCTCCGCCAAAAGTAGCTGATGTTGACGCCGCTATAGAAGCGCGTCGGAGCGGCGGTAACACGAAACTGCCTTGCGGAGCGGCCGTTCCGCATCCCACCTACCATCCGCCTGCAAAGCCATCGGACATCTAGCGACAATGCGCACCAAGCGGGACATGACCACGAGCGAGCGGCGGCAGACGGGGCGCGGTTGCGGATGTTCGCGCTTCATGTCACGCTTGATCAATGGCACGCTTGCGGCTCCTGCTCCCCCTGCTCGCTGTGACACTTGGCAGTTGTTCTTACGTTTACGATTTGAAGGCCGTCGTCATTGGGGGACGGCTTGCCTTCGTTGTCGATCCCAAGTCGCGAAACGTTGCATCGTGCCTCAATGCGATCGACGTGATCGCATCGGGTGAAGTAAAAGCAAAGGCAGCGCCCGGCGATGATGTAAGCCGCGTCAGATACGGCACGTTCTGGCATGAAAGGCTTGATTACGGCTGCGCCGACAAGTTTCCGATCTTTTACGGGCAGCGGTTCAAGGGCAAGCGCGGCCCATCAGGCCAAGCGATCAAGGTTGTTGCTGCGAAGCCGCTCAGGATTGGCATCGTGTACGAAGTGTCAACTACCACCGGGACAGGGGGGTATGGTGGTGGAGCCTTCAAGATAATGCCTGATCATACCGTGTCGAATCTGCCCCGGACACCAATGGTCGATTCCGATGACGCGGTGAACTCTGCGATAGCGAACGGGAGCTAACCACTCGCGGTCATGAAATCACACGGCCGTGCTAGCGTTCAGTCCGCCTCCGCCGCCTCCAGCGCAGGGTTCACGAAGATCTGCTCGATCGAAAGCTCGAACAGGTCTGCGATGCGGAAGGCGAGCGGGAGCGAGGGATCGTAGCGGCCGGTCTCGATCGCGTTGACGCTCTGGCGGGAAACCTCCAGCCGATCGGCCAGGTCGCCCTGGCTCCAGCCGCGCTCGGCGCGCAGCACGCGCAGCCGGTTCTTCATGCCGGCTGGCCCGCAAAACGGTCGCGCAGGCAGAGAAAGGCCTGCGCCGCGAACCAGCCCATCGCCCACACGGGGAAGATCCACAGCCGCGGCATCGGATCGATCGCACCGCTGCCCGACAGGAAATTATAGACCGTGCCGACGGCCAGCAGCACCCCGGTGCCGAACAACATGCAAGTCACCAGACGCTGGCGCAGATACTCGTCGCGTTCCTCGACCAGGTAGCGGCCGATGATCGCAACCACGGCGATGATCGGCAGCGCCGGAACGACGGACAGCGCGATCAGAACGCCGCCCTGCAAATGATAGTGGTTGTCGATGCTGTTCGCGCCGAACAGCGCGACGACATAGGCGGCGAACGCCCAGAGCATCCGGCGGTTGTAGCGCTTCATGGCTGGCGTGGACGCATTCATGGCAAGGCTCCCTTCCTGTTTGTAAAGGAAGCATGACAGGGGCCTCGGCGCCTGTCAATGGAGCTTGTCATTCCGACAAGGCAGCTTTTCAGATCCTGCCCAGCCAAGCCACCATGTCCGCGGCCAGCAGGCTGAGCGTGTCGTCGCGCGCGCCCATGATGACGATGCGGTCACCGGGCCTGGCCTCCGCCACCAGATGTGCGGCGGCGGCCACGCGGTCCGGGATGTGGCGGGCGTCGATGCCTGCAACGGCCAGGTCGGCGACGATGTCGGCGCTGGTCACCTCGCGCGCGACGGTGCCGCCCTGGTAGACCGGGTCGGGCAGCACGAGGCGGTCGCCGGGCGCGAGCTTGGAGAGGAACATCGCCACCAGCTCGCGGCGCATGACCTTCAGCGGGCCATAGCCGTGGGGCTGGAACAGCAGCAGCAGCCGGCCGGGGAAGTCGTGCAGCGTGTCGAGCGTGGCGCCGATCTTGTCCGGGTTGTGGCCGAAGTCGTCGAGCACCGCGACGCCGTTCGCCTCCCCCACCAGCTCGAACCGGCGCTTGAGGCCGGCGAAGCCCTCGATCGCGGCGGCGGCTTCGTCGCGGTCGAGACCGGCGGCCACCGCCGCACCGATCGCGGCGAGCGCGTTGGCGACGTTGTGGCGGCCGGGCACGCCCAGCCGCACGCGGCGGCGGCTACCGCCAGCGACCAGGTCGAAAGCAATGCCGAACGGCTCGGGCACCAGCGCCTCGGCCGAAAGGTCTGCCGGGGCCTCGACCGCGAAGGTCAGCAGCTTCGCACTTGGGATCGCGGCGGCGAGCGCAGCCGACTCGGCATCACCGACGTTCACCACCGCCCTCTGCGCACGCTCGGCAAAGCCGCCGAACAGCGTGCGCAGCTCCTCCAGCGTCTTGTGATCGAGGCTAACGTTGTTGAGCACCGCCACGCGCGGGCGGTAGAAGGCGATCGAGCCGTCGCTCTCGTCCACCTCGCTCACGAACGCCTCACCGCTCCCGACCAGCGCGCTGGCAAAGGGCGTGTCGGAGGTCGAAAAATTCTTCATTACCGCGCCGTTCATCACCGTGGGTTCACGGCCGGTGGCGTGGAGGATCCAGGCGATCATGCCCGTCACGGTCGACTTGCCGCTGGTGCCGGCAACGCCGATGCCGAGCGGGCTGGCGTTGAACAGTTCGGCGAGCAGTTGCGGCCGGGTCATGCGCGGGGCGCCGACACGGTCGGCGGCGACCATGTCGGCGACCGTCGCCTCGACGGCGGCGGAGGCGACCACGGTCTGCTCGGCCGAGGTGATGCCGCTGCCATCCTGCGGGAACAGCGCGATCCCCTGCCGGCGCAGTGCCGCGAACTTGGGGCCGAGCGCCGGATTGTCGAGCGCCCGGTCGGAGCCTGCGACCGTGGCGCCGCGCCGCGCGAGGATGGTCGCGAGCGGGAGCATGCCGCTGCCGCCGATGCCGACGAGGAAGAAGGATTTGCCGTGTTCCATTTCCCCGCGCTATCGGCGGGGCGGCCGGGGGGCAAGCCGCTGGCGCGTCGCCGGCGGGCAGGCCGGCCTATGCGAAAGGCAGTTCATGCGCATCGGTATCGTCGCCCCCGCCCGTGCGATCACGCCGGAGGCGGCCGCGCGGGTGCAGGCGTTCGCGGCGATCACCTTCCCCCAGGTCGACGTGGTGGTGCATCCGCAATGCTTCCTGGAGGCCGGGCATTTCGCCGGCACCGATGCCGAGCGGGCGGCGGCGTTCCTGGAGTTCGCCAACGATCCCGGCTTCGACGCGATCTGGTTCGCGCGCGGCGGCTATGGGTCGAACCGAATCCTGGGCACGGTGCTGCCGCAGCTCAACCGCGCGGCGGCGGCCAAGACCTACCTCGGCTATTCCGACATGGGGTTCCTGCTGGGCGCGCTCTATGCGCGGCGGATCGGCCGGCAGGTGCATGGGCCGATGCCGATCGACGTGGGCCGCTCCGATGGCGGCGCCTCGGTCGGACGGGCGCTCGCGTGGCTGGTGAATCGCGACGCCCATGTGCTGGAGCCGAACCTGGACGGGCGCCCGGCGGCGGCGTTCAACCTCGCCATCCTGGAGGCGCTGGTGGGCACGCCCTGGCTGCCCGACCTCACCGACCATGTCCTCTATGTCGAGGAAGTGTCGGAGGCGATCTACCGCATCGACCGGATGATGTTCACCGTGGGCAACGCCACCCAGCTGCACGGGCTCGCCGGCATCCGGCTGGGCCAGGTGACGGACGTGCCGGAGAACGGCGAGTTCGGCGAAACGCTGGACGAGATCATGGCGCGCTGGGCGCGGGTGCTGGGCGTACCGTACCTGGGACGCGCGGCGATCGGCCATGCGGCGGGCAACATGGTGGTGCCGTTCGGGGCGGCTTGAAGGTGGAGGCGGGATGCGCGCGGCGCACCCCGCCATCCCGTTATGCCGCGTTCTTGAGCGACTCCATGTCGATCACGAAGCGGTACTTCACGTCGCTCTTCACCATCCGCTCATAGGCGGTGTTGATGTCCTGGATGTCGATCATCTCGATGTCGGCGGTCAGGCCGTGCTCGGCGCAGAAGTCGAGCATCTCCTGCGTCTCGGCGATGCCGCCGATCAGCGAGCCGGCGAGCGAACGGCGGCGGAACACGAGGTTGCCGACCGACGGCGAGGGATGCGGCTCCTCCGGCACGCCCACCAGCGTCATGGTGCCGTCACGCTTCAGCAGCGTCAGGAACTGGTCGAGGTTGTGGCTGGCCGCGACGGTGTTCAGGATGAAGTCGAAGCTGCCGGCGTGCTCGGCCATGGCATCGGCGTCCTTGGACACGATCAGGTCCCGGGCGCCCAGGCGCTTGGCGTCTTCGCGCTTGTTGGGCGAGGTGCTGAACACATAGACGTCGGCGCCCATCGCCGCGGCGATCTTGACGCCCATGTGGCCGAGGCCGCCGAGGCCGACGATGCCAACCTTCTGGCCCGGGCCGACCTTCCAGTGCTTGAGCGGCGAATAGGTGGTGATGCCCGCGCACAGCAGCGGCGCGACCGCCGCCAGGTCGCCGGCCTCGTGGCCGACCTTCAGCACGAAGCCCTCGTCGACGACGATATGGTCGGAATAGCCGCCAAAGGTGTGGCCGCCCAGCACCGGATCCGGGCCGTTGTAGGTGCCGACGAAGCCGGTGGTCTCGCAATATTGCTCCTCGCCCTCGCGGCAGGAGTGGCACTCGCCGCAGCTGTCGACCATGCAGCCGACGCCGGCGATGTCGCCGACCTGAAATTTGGTGACGTCGCTGCCCACGGCGGTCACGCGGCCGACGATCTCATGGCCCGGAACGCACGGGTAGAGCGTGCCTTCCCACTCGCCGCGGGCGGTGTGGAGGTCGGAGTGGCAGACGCCGCAGAACAGGATGTCGATCGCCACGTCGCGCGGGCCCGGATCGCGGCGTTCGAAGCTGAACGGGGCCAGCGGGGACTCGGGGCTCTGCGCGGCAAAGGCATTGGCGTTGCTGGGCATGGAGGTTCCTTGCAGTTCGTGAAATTCGGGTGCGGGAAGGTCGCACCGCGCCCATATGGGACGCGCGCGGCCGTGTTCCACCCGCATAGGTGACCAACGCGCGCGACTTGTCTAAAGGACCCCTGCCACGACATTGACCGTGGTTCCTCCAATCAGCCGAGAAGTGATCCCCATGTCCGCACTGTTCCGCATCACGCTGCCCGACGGTTCCGTCCGCGAGGTAGCGCCGGGGACTACCCCCGCGGACATCGCGCAGGCGATCGGGCCGGGGCTGCGCAAGGCGGCGATCGCCGCGCGCGTCGACGGCGAGGTGCGCGACCTGCAGCGCCCGTTCGAAGGCGACGCGAACCTCGCGCTGCTGACGAGCAAGGACGAGGCCGACGCGCTGGAGCTCGCCCGCCACGACTATGCCCATGTGCTGGCCGAGGCGGTGCAGAATCTGTTCCCGGGCACGCAGATCACCTTCGGCCCCGCGACCGACGACGGCTTCTACTACGACTTCGCGCCCAAGGATCGCCCCTTCACCGAGGAGGACCTGCCCGCGATCGAGGAGGAGATGCGCCGCGTCATCGCCAAGAACGAGCCGCTGATCCGCGAGGTGTGGACCCGCGAGGCGCTGATCGCGCGCTGGCGCGAGAAGGGCGAGACGTTCAAGGCCGAATGGGCCGCCGAGCTCCCCGATGGCGAGGAGCTGACCGTCTATCGCGCCGGCAAGGCCGAGGACGCCTGGCTCGACATGTGCCGCGGACCGCACCTGGAATCGACCGGCAAGCTCGATCCGCAGGCGTTCAAACTCACCCGGGTCTCGGGCGCCTATTGGCGCGGCGACCAGAAGAACGCGATGCTGAGCCGCATCTACGGCACCGGCTGGCTCAACAAGAAGCAGCTCCAGGAGCACCTCACCCGGCTGGAGGAAGCCGCCAAGCGCGACCATCGCAAGATCGGCGCGGAGATGGACCTGTTCCACCTCCAGTCGGAAGCGCAGGGCTCCGTCTTCTGGCACCCCAAGGGCTACATCATGTGGCGCCAGCTGGAGGCGTACATGCGCCGCCGGCTGGATGCGGCCGGCTATGACGAGGTCAAGACGCCGCAGCTGATGGACGCGCGCCAGTGGGAGCAGTCCGGCCACTGGGGCAAGTATCGCGAGAACATGTTCGTCGTCCCCGACGAGGTGCCCAACACCGAGGACGAGGGCGCGGTGATCTCCGGCGACGCCGACCTGATGGCGTTGAAGCCGATGAACTGCCCGGCGCACGTGCTGATCTTCCGCCAGGGGATCAAGTCGTACCGCGACCTGCCCATCCGCATGGCCGAGTTCGGCTGCTGCCACCGCAACGAGCCGCACGGCGCGCTGCACGGCATCATGCGCGTGCGCCAGTTCACCCAGGACGACGCGCACATCTTCGTGCGTGAGGACCAGCTGGTCGACGAGGTCCGCAAGTTCTGCGAGCTGCTCGACAGCGTCTATCGCGACCTGGGCTTCGAGGATTACGCCGTGAAGCTGGCGCTGCGCCCGGAGAAGCGCTTCGGCAGTGACGCGATGTGGGATCTGGCCGAGGACGAGCTGCGGCGCGCAGTGCTCGAGTCGGGCCTGTCGGACCAGATCAAGGCGAACTTCGAGGAGCTCGAGGGCGAAGGCGCCTTCTACGCGCCCAAGCTCGAATTCCACCTGACGGACGCGATCGGGCGCACTTGGCAGGTCGGCACCATCCAGTCGGACCGCGTGCTGCCCGAGCGACTCGACGCGAGCTATGTGGGCGAGGACGGCAACCGCCATCGCCCCGTCATGCTCCACCGCGCGATCCTGGGCACGTTCGAGCGCTTCCTGGGCATCCTGATCGAGCATCACGCCGGCCGCTTCCCGCTGTGGCTGGCGCCGGTGCAGGCGGTGGTCGCGACCATCGTGTCGGACGCCGACGACTATGCGCAGCAGGTGGTGGAGAAGCTCAAGGCCGCCGGCTTGCGAGTCGAGACCGACCTTCGCAACGAGAAGATCAACTACAAGGTGCGCGAGCATTCGCTGGCCAAGGTCCCCAACCTGCTGGTGGTGGGCAAGCGCGAGGCCGAGGAAGGCACCGTCGCGCTCCGCCGCCTGGGCAGCCAGGGGCAGCAGATGCTGACGCTGGACGAGGCGGTGGCGATGCTGACGGCTGAGGCGGTCGCCCCCGATCTGCGCCGCAACTGACCGCGACGCCGCGCCGAACGGCGCTGCCAGGGTTCTTTCGCGCGGGATTCGGCTCCTTTTGGAGCGAGTTCCGCGCGACTGAACTTTTCATGGGCGCCTGCGTCCACTACATAGAGACTCGAAACAACCTCAAGGAGCTACACCTATCCGTCCGCCCATGATGCGCCGTCCCATGGCGCCCCCGCCGATGAACGGCCCGCGTTTCAACGAATTCATCCAGTCGCCCAAGGTTCGCGTGATCGACCAGGACGGCGAGAATCTGGGTGTGATGTACACGCGGGAGGCGATCGAGCAGGCCGCGGAGGTCGGGCTCGACCTGGTCGAGGTGTCGCCCAACGCGGACCCGCCCGTCGCCAAGTTCCTGGACGTCGGCAAGTTCAAGTACGAGGCGCAGAAGAAGGCGAACATCGCCCGCAAGACCCAGAAGACGCAGGAGATCAAGGAGATCAAAATGCGTCCGAACATCGACGATCATGACTATGATACGAAGATGAAGAAGATCCACGACTTCCTGGGCGAAGGCGACAAGGTCAAGGTCACGCTGCGCTTCCGCGGCCGCGAGCTCTCGCATGGCCAGCTCGGCATGCAGCTGCTCCAGCGCGTGCAGCAGGACGTGATCGAGATCGGCAAGGTCGAAGCCTATCCGCGCATGGAAGGCCGCCAGATGCTGATGGTGCTCGCACCGAAGTAAGCACGGGCCTTCCGGCAAGAACGACCAAGCGGGCGGCGGTTTCGTCGCCCGTTTTCGTTTGTGCGGGGTGGGCGCCGGCACGTCCCTCCCCGTCATCCTGACGGAAGTCAGGATTCATCGCCGCTACCGCTGGAGCCGCAGGCGTCGCGCGTCTGGATGCTGACCTGCGTCAGCATGACGGAGGATCGATGGCGTGCGCCCAAGCCAACCGTGCTCCTGCGCAGGCAGGAGCCCAGGGCTGCAGGCGTCACCTCTACCCGAAGGGACGGCGGGAAACGCCCACTTGCGGAAATTCAATCAGCCATCCAAGGGCTGGAAAGCGGATCACCACGAACGCTCCCCGAAGCTTCGCAATCAATCGAAAACAAGTTCTGCTGCGGGCGCTGACCGCACGGATACAGGAGCAATGCGCTGGACCGTTCGATAAATGCGCTCCACGCACTCCGCCCCCACGTCTCGGCGGCTACATCTATATGTAATCGTGCGAATCTTGGCACTCCCCCAGTTGTAATCCACTACAACATCGATCGCTTCGGCATTTTCCGCGTTGCCCGGACGGATCGAAATCACTAAGTTCAGAAATTCACCTTCGCCATCTACATAGAAGTAAGCGATACGACTGAAGAATATTCGCCTCCAAAGTTGATTGTTAAGCAACATCAACTCTGACTTGTATCGAGAGGCGTGTTCCTCCGAGGGCGAAAAAGTGATCTCGATGATGGGAGTTGCGGGCTGCGTCTCTACTAAGGCCGGAGGAGATGCGGCGTCCTGCATGGGCTGATTTTCCGTCTGCTTACAGTCGATGTCAACGGCAAATAACCACCAACTTCTGACGTTTGCCGCGGCGAAATCGCACCTAGGAAGCAGGCAGGCAGCCAACGCCCGTTCTGGTCTTAGGGTAGCCGCGACGGCAATCCCGCAAGCGCACGTTGCCCCTCGAACCGCCGGCTCCCATCCTCTCTCGACTATCCGCGATAGTGGGGCGACAGGTCATGAAGGCAACCGCCATGTTGGTGCTGTTCTGGGGAGGCTATGCTGCCTGGAACGGCCTGTTTGCGCAGGTTGCGTGGCGGGGAATGCTCCGGCCGCTTCTCGTACTTGGTGCCGCCATGCTGCTGGGTTTCGCCGCGATCTGGGTTCGCATCGAAAGGGCGATGGCCGCGCCAGCGTACAACCACAGCGGCGATATGGGACATGGCATGGCGATGCTGGCCGCCAGCGCAGTGCTGCTGGTGCCAGTGGCAGTCGCAGCCATCGTTTTTCCGATCGGCCGCCTCTGGGTCAGGTAAGGCCAGCATCTACCTGGTTCCGTTGATCAGCCGACGAACAGCAATGGTGACCGCTGGACACCCGCGGCGGTCGCTTCGACCGTCGACGACCTGAACGAGCTTGGTGATGCCTTCAATGGGGTACGGGCTCGGCTAAGAATGTCGCCGTACTAAGCACGGACGTTTTCGGCAGAGCGCGACAACGGGCGGCGATTTCGTCGCGGTTTTCGCTTGTGGTGGGCGCGTACGGGTACCTCCTCCGCCATCCCGGCGAAGGTATAGCCTGCACCCGCCAACCGTGCTCCTGCGCAGGCAGGAGCCCAGAGCCACAGGCGCACAGGTCGAAGGAGTACCGCACCAGCGTCACGGAACCGTCATTCCCGCAGCGCATCCACGCGTGAAGGGGGACGGAGATGGTGCGCTTTTTCACAACTGTTGCCGCATGCGTGGTTGTCGCATGCGCCGCGCCGGCCGCGGCTGAAGAGATCAAGGGCCAGGCGATCATTGCCGGCGTGCCGAGCATCATCGCACTCGACATCGACGACGACCTCGCGACGCTTCGGCATCGACCTGCCGACAACTCCGCAGGCTGGAGCCGCTATGTCGTTCATGGACCGCGTCAGGCACTGGCGCTGCTCGCGGACGAGCGACTGGCATTTCTCTGGCCCGCCCTCGAACGCATGGGCGGCGACGATATGTCGAAGCTGCGGGATCAGAGCCTCGAGAGAACGCGCCGGGGCTGGCAAGAAGGTCGACTGACCGCTCCCAACGACGAGATGGCGAACGTTGGCCTGAGCCGCCGTGCGCGTGCCCTGGGACAATATGTCGATGCCCTGATGGACGCCGGCCAGTGGGAAGCCGCGCTCGAACTGCTCACGTCGGAGCGGAAGCGAGAACGGGGCACCAGCACTCTGGATCACCTCGAACTCCAGGCCATCATACGAGACACCGCGCAAGTCCTTGAAGGTCTGAAACAGACCGAGCGGGAGCTGGATGTATGGCGTCAGGGCATCCAGCTGCTTGGCGACAGCCCCTTCAGCTTGAACCTGCGTCTTTCGTTGGCGGCGCGGCTGGCGGAGACCGGATACTATGCGGAATCGCTCGAGTTGTCGGAAGCGGCGCGCGCCACGTTCCTCAAGACTGCTCCTGCAAATCAGGTCCCGAACGCCCTGCCGCAGTTCGACTGGATTCGCGCATGTGCCCTCAAGGGACTCGGGCGTGCCGATGAGGCCGGTGCGATCATGGCCGGAGTGGCGGACGCCGAACAGGTCGAAAGCCGTCGGATACACCTCCCGCGCATTCGAGATCACGAACAGCGCGCCTATCAGTGCCTACGCGATCCGCAGGGATTGGCTGGCGTGTGGTCACGGGATCTGACGCAGGGTCCGCCGATCGGGTCCGAGACGTTCCTGCTTGCCCAAGCCTCTGCCGAGACTGACGTCCTGCACCGTCCGACGGTGGATGCCGCACACGCCATGTTCACGGCAGCGCCACCGCTCAGGATGCTTCCGGACCGCTATTCGGCAGCGCAGCGCGCATGGCGCTAACGCTTCCGGAGCGGTGATCCGACAGGAAGGTTCTCCTGCCGCCGCTTCGGTCTTGGCGCAGCGGCATCGGGAGAGCCCTTGCGTCTGCCGCGGGAGCCACGGGCGTCACGCTCCACCACCCTGGGCTCCTGCCTGCGCAGGAGCACGAGCGTTCGTCGCTACGCCGCCGCCTGCTCCGCCGATCCCCCCGCCGCCTCCAGCAGCCGCGCCTCCAGCGCGCGGATGCGGGCGGAGGCGGTGATGCGGTCGCCGGTCAGGTCCGTCAGGTAGAAGGTGTCGACGGCGCGCTCGCCGAAGGTGGCGACGTGCGCGGAATGGATCGTCACCTTCGACTGGAACAGCGCGTGCGCCAGGTGGTGGAGCAGCGCGGGGCGGTCGCGGGCGTTGACCTCCACCACGGTGAAGCGGTTCGACGCCTGGTTGTCGATCAGCACGTTGGGGGTGATCGAAAAGGCGCCGGCCCGCGGGTGCGGCAGCGGCTTGGCGGACAGGCGCTCGGTCAGACGGGCGCGGTTGGCCAGCGCGTCCGCGATGCCGGTGCGCAGCCGTTCCAGCTGGCCTTCGTCGTCGAAGCGCCCCCCTTGCGGGTTCTGGACCAGGAAATTGTCGAGCGCCATGCCGGCGCGCGTCGTGTGGATGCGCGCGTCGATGATGTTGCCGCCCGCCGCATGGATGGCACCGGCGATTCGGTAGAACAGGCCGGGATGGTCGGCCGCGTGCACCGTCACCAGCGTCGCATCGCGCTCCGGGTCGGCAACCGTATCGATCGCGAGCGGTGCGTCCCCTGCCCCGTCGATCAGCCGCGCGTTGCGGACCAGCACGTCGCTCGGCTCCGCCACCCAATAGGCTTCGGGCAACTGGCCGATGAAGCTCGCCAGCCGCTCCGCGTCCCAGCCGAGCGCCTGCTGCAGCGCCTCCTGCTTGGCGGCGATGCGCTCGCCGCGCCCGCGCTGCTTGTGGCCCAGCCGCAGCACCTCCTCGGCCGAGTCGAACAGGGTGGCGAGCAGCTGGCGCTTCCACCCGTTCCAGATGCCCGGCCCCACCGCGCGGATGTCGACCACCGTCAGGATCAGCAGCATGCGCAGCCGCTGCGGGCTCTGCACCACCTCCGCGAAATCGAGGATGGTCTTGAAGTCGGACAGGTCGCGCTTGAACGCGGTCGCCGACATCAGCAGGTGGTGGCGGACCAGCCAGGCGACGGTCTCCGTCTCCGCCGCGGTCAGGCCGAAGCGCGGGCACAGCCGCTCGGCGACCGCCGCGCCCAGGATTGAATGGTCGCCGTCGCGGCCCTTGGCGATGTCGTGCAGGAACACCGCCACATAGAGCGCGCGCCGCTGGACCACGCCCGGAAACAGCGCCGACGACAGCGGATGGTCCTGGATCAGCTCGCCGCGCTCGATCTGGTTGAGCAGGCCGATCGCGCGGATGGTGTGCTCGTCCACCGTATAATGGTGGTACATGTCGAACTGCATCTGCGCGACGACCCGGCCGAAGTCCGGCACCAGCCGCCCGAGCACCCCCGCCTCGCTCATCCAGCGCAGCACCTTTTCCGGGGTCCGCGGCGAGGTCAGCACGTCCAAAAACAGGGCGTTGGCGCGCGGATCGCGGCGATGGTCGGTGATCAGGTGCGCGTCGCGCGCGGCCGCCCGCATCGCCAGCGGATGCACCTCCACCGCGTGCAGGTCCGCCAGCGCGAAGATCTCCACCAGCCGCACCGGGTCCTCGGCAAAGAAGCGGTCGTGCGGCAGTGCCAGGCGACCGCGATCGAGCACGAAGCCCTTGAGCCGGCTCGGCCGGCGGCGCAGCTGCGGCAGGCCGAAGCGGCGCCCGCGCCCGGCGAACTTCTCGTCCAGATGCGCCAGGAACAGCCCGCTCAAATAGCCGACGCGCTTCGCCTGCAGGAAGTAGAACTGCATGAACCGCTCGACCTTGGGCTTGCCCGGCCGGTCGGCGTAGCGCATCCGCTCCGCGATCTGGCGCTGCACGTCGAAGGTCAGCCGCTCCTCGGCGCGGCCGGCGATCAGGTGCAGGTGGCAGCGCACCGCCCAGAGGAAGTTCTCGGCGCGCTGGAACTGGCGATATTCCTGCGGCGTGAACAGGCCGCGGTCCACCAGCTCGGCCGCGCGGCGCACGCCATAGGCGAACTTGCCGATCCAGAAGAGCGCGTGGAGGTCCCTGAGGCCGCCCTTGCCTTCCTTCACATTGGGTTCGACGACGTAGCGGCTGTCGCCCATCTTGAGGTGGCGTGCTTCCCGCTCGGCGAGCTTCTCGGCGACGAACTGGCGGGCGCCGTCGGCCTGCACCTCGCTCATGAAGCGGGCGGCGGCCTCGTCGTACAGCGCGGAATCGCCCCACAGGAACCGCCCCTCCAGCAGGGCGGTGCGCACGGTATGGTCGGCGCGCGCCTGGCGGATCATCTCGTCCAACGAGCGGGACGAATGGCCGACCTTCAGCCCGATGTCCCACAGCGCATAGAGCACCGACTCGATCACCTGCTCGCACCAAGCCGGCTGCTTCCAGGGCGTGAGGAAGCCAATATCGACGTCCGAGAAAGGCGCCATCTCGCCCCGGCCATAGCCGCCGACCGCGATCATGGTCATCCGCTCGGCCGCGGTCGGGTTGGGATTGGGATGGAGGCGCGTAACGATGAAGTCGAGCAGCAGCCGCAGGATCCCGTCCGTCAGGTAGGCGCCGGCGGCCGCGGTCTGGAGGCCCTGGGTGGGCTTCTCCTCGAACCGACGCGCGATCTCCGCACGGCCGCGGTCGAGCGCATCGCGCAGCAGCGCGCTGGCCGCGCGCCGCAAGGACGCCGTATCGGGCGCCTGCAACTCGGCAAGCTGCTCCGCCACCGCCCCGCGATCGATGATCGCGCGGCGGTTGGCGAGATGCTCGAAGCGCGGGAGGTTCAGCGCACTGGGCGCGCCTGGGCTCATGACCGCGTCGCCGCGTGCGCCGCCGGTCGCGTCAGGCGTCCGGCTTCTTGGCGACACCCACCAGCGCCGGGCGCAGCAGCCGGTCCTTGATCATGTAGCCGGTCTGGATTTCCTGCACGATCGTGCCCGGCTCCGCATCGTTGCTGGGGATCTCCAGCATCGCCTGGTGGCGGTTGGGGTCGAGCGCCTCGCCCTGGGCGACGATGCGCGAGATACCGTGGCGGGCGAACACGCTGTCGAGTTCGCGGCCGGTCGCTTCCAGGCCGGTGATCAGGCCCTTCATCTTCTCGTCCTCGCGCAGCTCGGCCGGGATCGCCGACAGCGCGCGCGACAGATTGTCGGCGACGGAGAGGATGTCGCGGGCAAAGCCCGTCGCGGCATAGGCGCGCGCATCCGCCACTTCCTTTTCGGCGCGGCGGCGCACGTTCTGGATGTCGGCCCGGGCATAGAGCAGCTGCGCCTTGGTCTCGGCGAGTTCCGCCTCCAGTTCGCCTGCGCGGTCGTGCTCGGCAACCTCCGGCGCCTCCTGTGCGGTCTCCTCGCGCAGGTCTTCGGGGGTCGCGTTCGGGGTGTTCTCTTCCTGGGTCATTCTCTTCTCTCGAGCATCAGGCCAGCAGACGCGTGAGCGTTGCGGCAGTGAAGTCCACCATGGGCACGACTCGCGCGTAGTTCAACCGCACAGGGCCGATCACCCCGACGACACCGACCACGCGGCCATCGAGCGCGCGCACGGGCTTGGCGATCACCGACGAGCCCGACAGCGCGAACAGCTTGTTTTCCGAACCGATGAAGATGCGCGCGGCATCGCCTTCGCTCGCCGAGGCCAACAGGCGGGCGATCTCCTCCTTGCCCTCCAGCTCGTCGAGCAGCTGGCGCACGCGGTCGAGGTCGGCGGCGGCGGACGGATCGAGCAGCCGCGCCTGGCCGCGCACGATCAGCACCGGGCGGCGGTCGCCATCCTCGCTCCACAGCGCCAGGCCGCGCGACACCAGCGTACGCGCCGCCTCGTCGAGGGCGGCCCGCTCCGCCTGGATCTCCTGCTCGATGCCGGTGCGCGCCTCGGCCAGTGTTTGGCCGCCCAGACGCGCGGTGAGATAGTTGGACGCCTCCACCAGCGCCGATGCGGTCATGCCGGGCGGCAGCTCGACCACGCGGTTCTCGATCGACCCGTCCGAGCCGACCAGCACCGCGAGCGCGCGGTCGTGGCCCAGCGGCGCGAAGCTGAACTGGCGCATCACCACGTCGCGCTTGGGCACCATCACCATGCCCGCGCACGCCGACAGGCCGGAAAGCGTGGCGGTGGTACCGGCCAGCGCCTCCTCGATCGAACCGGCGATGCTCGCCTGCGCCTCAATCGCGGCGCGCTCCTGCGCGGAGGGCTCCATCACGTGCATCATGCCGTCGACGAACAGGCGCAGCCCCTGGTCGGTCGGCATGCGCCCGGCGCTGGTATGGGGCGCTGCGAGCAGCCCCGCCTCCTCCAGGTCCTGCATGACGTTGCGGATCGACGCCGGCGACAGGTTCAGCCCGGACATCCGGGCGATGGTGCGCGAGCCGACGGGCATGCCGGACTCGAGGTAGGACTCCACCACCTGGCGGAACACGTCGCGCGCGCGGTCGGTCAGCTCGGTGATCGGCGGGTTCATGGGTGTCATGTAGGGGCTGCCGTGCGCCTGCTCCAGAAGTGAAATGCGATGCGGGTTCCGCTGGCGAGCGCGCCGAACCGTAACCGCAACTTGTGCTCCTGCGCAGGCAGGAGCCCAGAGCCACAAGCGCGGCACTTAGGTAACCCTGGGCTCCTGCCTGCGCAGGAGCACGGACCTGGTCCGCCTTCCCTTCTTCGTACCCCGGCGAAGGCCGGGGCCCAGTTGGAAGGTTTGTGGAAGGGACAGTGCGCCCTCACCCATGACACCGCAACTGGGCCCCGGCCTTCGCCGGGGTACCCTATGTGGGGATTGGCGGTTCCCCGTAGAGGGGAAACCCTCAGCGCCCGACCGGCCGCTCGCCGAGGAACGCTGCGATCGGCAGCAGCTCGGGTGCGGTGCGCAGCGCCGTACGGGTGTCTCGGTCATCCTCGCCGACACAACCGAGATACTGGTGGAGGTGCCGCGTGCCCCCCGCCCCGCCGGACCAGGTCACGTCCACGGAGGACATGTCGGTCGCATGATTGGGGCACAGCGGCGACCCCGGCTCGACCCGCCGCTCGACCTCCGCCGGGCGGAACGCAGCCAGCCGATCGGCAAAGGCGCGATATTGGGCCGGCGTCAGCGTGAAATCGCGCGCGCCGGTCACGGCGGTGAACTGCTCGCCCTCGAAGGTGCCGGTGCCATCGGGCCGCACCGTGACGCTGTACACCGGGCAGGTGCCGAAGCAGCGATCGGTGGCAAATCGGATCGTCTCGCCCGCGGTCGCAGCCTCGCTGCCTGCAGACGCCGTGCCGCCGCCGTTTGGCGTGCACGCCGCCAGCGCCAGTGCCGCGCCTGCCATCATCGTCAACCGGATCAAGCCTCGTCTCCCTGTTTCGTCGGACTGGCGGAACGCCCGTCGGCGGTCTAGGTGCCGCCAACGATCTTGCAGGAGACTGAACCCATGCGCCCATCCGGCCGCGCCCCCGACGAGATGCGCGCCATCTCGATCCAGCCCAACTTCACCCGTCACGCCGAAGGTTCGGTGCTGATCGGCTTTGGCGAAACCAAGGTGCTGGTCACCGCCTCCGTCGAAGAGCGCGTGCCGCCGTTCCTGCGCGGCAAGGGCGAAGGCTGGGTGACGGCCGAATACGGCATGCTGCCGCGCGCCACCCACACCCGCGGCAGCCGTGAGGCGGCCAAGGGCAAGCAGTCCGGCCGCACCCAGGAAATCCAGCGGCTGATCGGCCGCTCCTTGCGCGCCGTCTGCGACCTCAAGGCGCTGGGCGAGCGCCAGATCACGATCGACTGCGACGTGATCCAGGCCGACGGCGGCACCCGCACCGCCTCCATCTCCGGCGCCTGGGTGGCGCTGCGGCTGGCGGTCGACGGGCTGATGGCAGCGGGCAAGCTCACCGCCGATCCGATCACCCGCCAGGTCGCCGCCGTCAGCTGCGGCATCTACGAAGGCACGCCGGTGCTCGACCTCGATTACCCCGAGGACTCGGCCGCCGACGCCGACGCGAACTTCGTGCTGACCAGCGACGGCAACATCGCCGAGGTCCAGGCAACGGCAGAGGGCGCCTGCTATGACGAGGAAGCGCTGCTCCGCCTGCTCCGCCTCGCCCGCATCGGCTGCGGCGAGATCTTCGCCGCCCAGCTCAAGGCCGCCGGTCGGTGAGCGGCGAAGGCCCCGAGCCCCAGGCGATCCGCAAGCTCGCCCCCGGCAAGCTGGTGATCGCCAGCCACAACCCCGGCAAGGTGCGCGAGATCGCCGAGCTGCTCGGCCCCTATGGCATCGAGCCGATCTCGGCGGGTGCGCTCGACCTGCCCGAGCCCGAGGAGACCGGCACGACCTTTGTCGCCAATGCCGAGCTGAAGGCGCGCCAGGCGGCCGACCTGTCGGGCATGCCGGCGCTGGCCGACGACAGCGGGCTGTGCGTCGATGCGCTGGGTGGCGAGCCCGGCATCTTTTCCGCGCGATGGGGCGGCGAGGCCAAGGACTTCGACCTCGCCATGCGGCTGGTCGAGGAGCGGCTGGCCGCGCTCGGCCCGGACGTCAGCCGCGACGCGCACTTCGTCTGCGCGCTGGCGCTCGCCTGGCCGGACGGCCATGTCGAATGGTTCGAGGGCCGGGTCGACGGCACGCTGGTGTGGCCGCCGCGCGGGAAACTCGGCTTCGGCTATGACCCCATGTTCATCGCCAACGGCATGGACCAGAGCTTCGGCGAGATCGACCCGCAGGAAAAGCACGCGATCAGCCACCGCGCCGACGCCTTCCGCCAGCTCGTGGCCGCGGTTCTCTGATCCGGCAGCGGGCGGCGGGCGCCTCGGCACCCGCCGCCCGGCTCAGTCGAGCGCCGAGATCGACTGCTCCATTTCGGGACGAACGCACGGACCGGCAAAGTCTCCCTCAGCATAAGTGCCGACGAACACCCGTATTTTCCCCGACCCCGCCGGACCCGAACGCCCCTTTACTGTGCGAGCGGCTCGCAATATTGACGAAATCCCGGCGGGTACGCGCAAGGCGTGCCGACATCCGAGTCCCGGATGTTGGGGGCGATCGGGGGAGGCGTCCAGTGCAGCATATGAGCGCATGGATGAGCGCTTTCGACAAGGAGCGGAAGCGACAGGGGGCCGTCGACGAGAGCGGCGCGCTGGCCCTGCACGGCCATCCCGAGTTGAAGCGGATCGTCGACCTGACCGCCGCCCATTACGGCACCGCCTTCGCGGCCGTCTCCATCATCCACAAGCGCACGCAGGTCCTGCTCGCCGAGCATGGGCTGAACACCCGCGAGACGAGCCGCGACACCGCGATCTGCGCGACCACGATCCACACGCCCGGTGAGCCGCTGATCGTGCCCGACACGCGGGCGGATCCCCGCTTCGTCCATTATGAGACCGTGCAGGCCGAGCCCTTCCTGCGCTTCTATGCCGGGGTGCCGGTGCTCGACGGCAACGGCCATGCGCTAGGCGCGCTATGCGTCGCCGACAGCACGCCCCGCACCACGCCCTTCGACCCGACCCTGCTCACGATCATGGCGCGCGAGGCGGAGCGGCACCTGCAATAGCGCTGCCGCGCGGAAGAACGGTCAGCGGTACAAAATCAGCGCGGGCGGAACGGCGACCGGCTCGTCGGCCTTCGCGATCTGGCAGGCCGCCAGCACCGTCGCGTGGAGTGCGGCGACCGGCACCGGCTTGTTGACGCAGCCGATCACCAGGGGGTGCGGCGCGTCTGCGGGGCAGTTGCCGCTCACATAGACGACCGGGATGCCTTGCTGTGCGAGTCGCGTCGCGACCTCGACGCCGCTGTCGCCGTTGGCCAGGCGCACGTCGCACAGCGCCAGGTCGATCGGGTGGGCGCCGGCGAGATCGAGCGCGGACGGAAGCGTATCCGCCACACCGACCACCCGGTGCCCGCGGGAGATCAGCGCGTCCTCCATCATCATCGCGATCAGCGCTTCGTCTTCGACGATCAGCAGATTGAACATCGGAACGTCTTCAGCTCCTGTTGGCAGTCGAGATGCGGATCGTGAGGCCGTCCGCCCCGGGTTCGACGACGCCGTTCAACTGCCGCAGCAGCGCCCGCGCGAGTCGCCCGGAAAGGGCATCGGTCTCCGGGCGCACGCCCGCCAGCGTCACGTCCATCCCGGTCCCGCCCGCCTGCTCCGCGATTTCCACCGACGCGGGCTGATCCGGCGCGCCGCCTTCCGCAAAGGCCGTGTGAACGAGAAGCGCCAGGGCCACGCCCTGCTCGATCGGCAGCTTCGCACCGGCCCCGTCCTTCACGGTCAGGGGTCCGTCGATCGAACCACCGCCGGCCGCCGTCAAAAGGTCGGCAACGGCGACGGTGCTCGGATCGTCCGAGGCATAGAGCGGGCGATGGGCCGACGCGATCACCTCGATTCGGTCGGCAGCCCGCAGCAGCGCGTCGGAGAAGGCGCGATCCTCCGCGGAGGTCACTTCCAGGCGCACCACGCTGACGGCGAGCTGCAAGGCATTGCGCACCCGGTGGTTGAGCTCGCCCAGCAGCTTGTCCCGCTGCTCGATCCCTGCCCGCAGCTCCTGCTCGACCATCAGCCGGTATGTCGCGAGCGCCACGAAATGACACAGCGTGTGGAGGAAGCTGAGCTCGTCGTCGGTGAAGCGATCGGCCCATTTCCGCCCGAAGCCGAGCGTGCCGATCAACCGGTCCCCGTGCAGGAGCGGCGTGCACGCATAGGCGTCCAGGCCCACGTCGCGGACGAACGCGACCAGCGGATCCTGGGACTGCTGGACGCCCGTCACATGGAACCGCTGCCGGTCGCGGGCGGCGCACCCGCAGACGGCCTGCCCCAGATCCAGCTCGGCGCCCGCGGCCGCCTGTTCCGGCGTCAATCCGCCATGCGCCTCCAGCACCAGCCGCTCGCCTTCCAAGCGGTAGTTGAAGAACACGTCCAGCCGCAGCTCCGACTGGATCAGGCCGAACAGTTCGTCGACCATGCGGGCAGGATCCTCTGCCCCCAGCAGCCCCTCTGCCGCTTCGGCGACCAGGGCCAGGCGCCGCTGGGGAAGCTCGGGATCGACGATCTGGCCACCCAACGGGATTTCGACGTGCTGCTGAAGCGCCATGCCCGCGGTTTGAACCATGCGAGCGCCAGCGGCAATGGCTTCGGTCTTTACCTATGTTGTAGCGCCGCGTCCCCGGGACGAGGGCTAATAGACGCGTACGCCGACCAGATTGCCCGGCGGATCGTAGCGGCACACCAGATAATCGTCGCGCTTGCTGCTCGCGAGCGCGCAGCCGTATCGAAGCGTCCGGCGAGACACCAACTGGCCGTAGTGCGCCACGTCCTGCCAGCGGCCGGTGCGCGAGAAGTTCGGCACCGGCTGGTGGAGATAGTCGCGCTTCTCGCCGCGCCAGTGGCCGATCATCTCCTCATAACGATAGGCGCCGCGCGTGCCGGTCCACAGATTCTCGCCGATGCGGTTCGCCGCCTGCGACTCCGGCGAATGTTCGAAGCGCCCGGTCCGCGCCAGCGTCTGCGCATAGGCCCGCGCCCCTTCGGCAAGCTGGTCCGACCAGACCAGCGGCGGCAGGCCGACCTCGGCGCGCGCCGCGTCATGCCCCTGCTGCATCGCCTGGCGCAGCAGCGTCGCCCCGCGCGGCGCCGTGCCCTTGAACGTGCGCGCCTCGACCACGCGGTCTGCCCCTTCCGGGGACGAACAGGCGGCCAGCATCGCCAGCATCGCCCACAGGATGTTTTGCCTCGCTCGCATGCGCACCATATGGGGCGGCGATGTTCCCGGAACAAACCTCCTCGGGCGCCCCGCTGGCGCTCTATGTCCACTGGCCGTTCTGCGTGTCGAAATGCCCCTATTGCGACTTCAACAGCCATGTGCGCGAGGCGGTGGACCAGCAGGCGTGGCGCGACGCGCTGCTCGCCGACCTCGCCTATGAGGCGGAACGCCTGCCCCGCCGGCGGCTCGCCTCGATCTTCTTCGGCGGCGGCACGCCCTCGCTGATGCCGCCGGCCACCGTGGCCGCCATCATCGAGGCGGCGACGAACGCCTGGCCTGCCGAGCCCGGCATCGAGATCACGCTGGAGGCGAACCCCTCGTCGGTGGAGGCGGCACGCTTCGCGGACCTGGCCGCGGCCGGCGTCAACCGGGTCTCCCTGGGGCTTCAAGCGCTGGACGACCAAGCGCTCGCGTTTCTCGGGCGCGCGCATGGCGTGGACGAGGGCCTGGCCGCGCTCGCCACCGCGCAACGCCATTTCGGCCGGGTGAGCTTCGACCTCATCTATGCCCGACCGGGCCAGAGCCTTGCCGCATGGGAGGCGGAGCTGGACCGCGCACTCGGCTTCGGCACCGAGCATCTGTCGCTCTACCAGCTGACGATCGAGCCGGGCACGCGCTTCGCCACCCTCGCGGCCAAGGGCGCGCTGACCTTGCCCGACGAGGACTTGGCGGCGGACCTGTGGGAGACGACCCAGGCGCGCACCGCTGCCGCCGGGCTGCCGCTCTACGAGGTGTCGAACCACGCGCGCCCCGGGGCGGAGAGCCGCCACAACCTCACCTACTGGCGCTATCGCGACTATGCGGGCGTCGGCCCCGGCGCGCACGGGCGGCGCGAGGGCATCGCGACCTTCCGCCGCAAGAAGCCGGAGAACTGGCTGTCCGCGGTCGCGCGCAACGGCCACGGCGCCGAGAGCGAAGTCGCGCTCGCCCCGGCGGAGCGCGTGACGGAGGCGCTGGTGATGGGGCTGCGGATGCGCGAGGGCATCGACCTGGCCCGCGTCGCGGCGCTGGGCGGCACGACGATCGACCAGGTGGTCGACCTGGCAGCGGTCGATCGCCTCGCAGCCCAGGGGCTGGTGGCCCACGACGGCGACCGGCTGGCGCTCACCCCCGCGGGCATGCCGCTGCTCGACGCGGTGCTACGGGAAGTGGCGCGAGGCTAAGCAACGCGCGACCTCTGGACGCCCCCCGCGTGCTCCTGCGAAGGCAGGAGCCCAGGGCCCCGGGCGCTACCAGCGCTTGCTCTGCCGGCCCCTCAACCTCGCCTGCGCGAGACCTCTGCGAAACAGACCGCTGTCCATTGGTCACACCCGTATTCCTGCGCAGGCAGGAATCCAGGCCAAGCAGAGCGACGATTTTCGTCGCTTGAAATCCTGGGCTCCTGCCTTCGCAGGAGCACTGGCAGAAGTCTTGCCGAAGTCCGGCCCGCGGAACTGGGGCCTGCTCCCGTACCGGCGAAGGCCGGGGCCCAGGTGGGAAGGTGGTCGCGAAGTTCGGGACCCTTTCCAGCTGCCCCGCAACTGGGCCCCGACCTGCGCCGGGGTACCCAGGTTTCGCAGGCCTACTCGAACGAACGCGGTGCCGGAGAGACCGTGGCGGTGGTGCCGCCCCGCACTTCCTGCACCTCCAGCGCGCGCTCGGCGATCCCGTCGCGGCCGAAGCGGAAGGCACCGTCCAGACCGGCAAAGCCACCGCTGTCGGTCAGTTTCGCTTCGGGGAAGCGGTCGCCCACCTTCCACTCGCGCGCGATGCGGATGGTGAGCAGCACCGAGTCGTAGCCCAGGCTCGACAGCCGGTACGGCGCGTTGCCGAAGCGCGCCCGGTACTTGGTGGCGTACTGGCGATAGAGCCCGTCGGAGACGCTGGCGAACCAGGCGCCGTTGAGCGCCGCGTTGCTCCCCACCGCGGAATCGGTGTTCCACAGCTCCGTGCCCAGCACCCGCACCGTCGCCGCTTCACGCCGCAGCAGCGGCACGGCGGTGGCGGCCGTTCCCGCCGCATCGGCGATCAGCACCGCCTGATAGGGCGAGTTCTTGGGCAGGCGCGTGACCGCGGCGGCAATGCCGCCATTGCCGCGGTTGTAGGTCTGGAGCGACACGACCTGGCCGCCCGCGGTTTCGACCGCGCGCAGGAAGGCGGTGGAGGCGCGCTGGCCATAGACCCCGGTCGGCACCAGCCCCGCAAAGCTGGTGATGCCGGTCTGCTTGGCATAGTCGACGACGCGGCTGATCGACTGCGAGGGCGAATAGCCCATCACATAGGCGCCGTTGCCCGCGACGCTGATGTCGTTGGAATAGCTCAGCACCGGTACGCCCGCGCGCTTCGCGATCGGCGCCACCGCGCGCACGTCCTCGGACAAGAGCGGGCCCAGGATCAGGCGATTGCCCTCCGCAAGCGCGCGCTGCGCCGCCGCCGCCGCGCCGGTCGCGGTGTCATAGGTGGTGATCCGCACCTGCTCGCTGCGCGAATCGAGCAGCGCGAGCTGGGTGGCGTTGGCCAGGCTCTGGCCCACGCCGGCATTGGGGCCCGAAAGCGGCACCAGCAGCGCGACGCGGTGGCGCTGCTTGTCCTCCGGGATGCCCGGCTGGACGGTTTCCGGCCCGGTGCCCGGGGTCGGCTGCTCCTTGGGCGGCGGCGGCGCGCGGTCTGGCACCCCCCGCGGCACCAGTGTCTGGCACCCTGCCAGGAACAATGCTCCCGCGACTGCCGCGGTGCGGATCAGCCGACGCGTCCATTGCGGTACGGTTGCCGCCTCTGCCATGACATTCCCCTGATGAACGCACCACTATCCCCCGGCCTCTACATCGTCGCGACCCCGATCGGCAATCTCGGCGACCTTTCCCCCCGCGCGGCGGCGGTCCTGTCCTCTGCCGACGTGATCGCGGTGGAGGACAGCCGCGTCACCGCGGGGCTGCTCCGCCACATCGGCACCAAGCGGCCGATGGTGCCCTATCACGACCATAACGCCGAAGGCGTCCGCCCCGGCCTGGTCGCGCGCATGGGGCACGAGGCGGTGGCCCTGGTGTCCGACGCGGGCACGCCGCTGATCTCCGATCCCGGCTACAAGCTGGTGCGCGACGCCCGCGCCGCAGGGCATCTGGTGGTGACGGTGCCGGGGCCGTGCGCCGCCATCTCCGCGCTGACGCTCGCAGGGCTGCCGACCGACCGCTTCTTCTACCTGGGCTTCCTGCCGCCCAAGCAGCACGCTCGAGCCGAGGCGATCGCCGAGATCGCGGCGGTGCGTGCGACGCTCGTGCTCTACGAAAGCGGCCCCCGCCTCGCCGCGACGCTGGCCGCCCTCGCCGAAGGGCTCGGCGACCGCGAAGCCGCGGTCGCGCGCGAGATCACCAAGAAGTTCGAGGAGTGCGTGACCGGCACGCTCTCCCAGCTCGCCGAACGCTATGCCGAGGCCCCGCCCAAGGGCGAGATCGTGATCGTCGTGGCACCCCCCGGCGAGGCACCCCCGGCCGACGCGGACACCGCCGATGCAGCGCTCCTCGAAGCCCTCGCCCGCCTCCCCGTCTCCAAGGCGGCGGGTGAGGTCGCGAAGAAACTCGGGCTCGACCGCAAGCTACTCTACGCGCGGGCGATGGAACTGAAGGGCCAATGAGGGACCGCCGCGCGGCCGAGGCGCAGGGCCGCGCGGGCGAGCGCTGGGCCGCCTGGTACCTGCGGCTCAAGGGCTGGCGCATCCTCGACCGGCGCGTGCGGACGCGCGCCGGCGAGGTGGACCTGGTCGCGCGACGCGGATCGGTGGTGGCGTTCGTGGAGGTGAAGGCGCGCGGGAGCGCAGCGGCGCTGGACCTCGCCATTGACGAGCGGCGGTTGCAGCGCGTCGCGGCGGCGGCGGAGATGCTGATGCCCCGCTATGCCGGGCCGAACGACGACATCCGCATCGACGTGGTGCTGGTCGCGCGCGGGGTGCCGGTGCGGCATATCGAGAACGCGTGGATCGGCTGAGCGGGGATCAGGGTACCATCCTCTCCCCTCCCCGTTCGTCTCGAGTAGGGATCGAGCTTGTCGAGAGCCCGTATCGAGAGAGCCACAACGGCCGACCTCTCGATACGCCGTCTCGACAAGCTCGACGGCTACTCGAGGCGAACGGGTCTCGGGAGGATACCGCTCGAGACGAACGGGCTTAGGGGAGAGCGCGAACAGTTCGGACCGGATCCGCCCCGTCCACCCGTGACAATCCCCGCCCCCGCGCCTACCTCCCGCGGGCAACAAGGAGTTCCCGCATGCCGCTGACCGTCGCCGTCCAGATGGATCCGCTCCATTCGATCAACATCGCAGGCGACTCGAGCTTCGCGCTGATGCTGGCGGCACAGGCGCGCGGGCACCGGCTGTTCCACTATGCGGCCGAGGACCTGAACTACCAGGCCGGCCGCGTCTGGACCCGTGCGCACCCGGTGACGGTGCAGCGCGTCGAGGGCAACCACTTCAGCTTCGGCGATCCCGTGAAGCTCGACCTCGGCGACCAGGCGGACGTGGTGCTGATGCGCCAGGACCCGCCCTTCGACCTCGGCTACATCACCGCCACCCACCTGCTCGAGCGGATCGCAGATCGCACGCTGGTGGTGAACGACCCCGCGCAGGTCCGCAACGCGCCCGAAAAGCTGTTCGTGCTCGACTATGCGCATTTCATGCCGCCGACGCTGATCACGCGATCGGTCGAGGAAGCGCGCATCTTCCTCGCCGAACATCGCTCGATCGTGGTCAAGCCGCTTCACGGCAACGGCGGCAAGGCGATCTTCAAGATCGACGAAGACGGGCAGAACCTCTCCTCGCTGATCGAGGTGTTCAACACCGCCTATCGCGAGCCGCACATGGTGCAGGCGTTCCTTCCGGAGATTGCGCAAGGCGACAAGCGCATCGTGCTGGTCGACGGCGCGGTGGCGGGCGCGATCAACCGCATGCCGGGCGAGGGCGAGATCCGCTCGAATCTGGCGGTCGGCGGCTCCGCGGCGAAGACCGAGCTCACCGATCGCGAGCGCGAGATCTGCGCCGAACTCGGCCCGGAGCTCAAGCGGCGCGGGCTGCTGTTCGTCGGCATCGACGTGATCGGCGGCAAGTGGCTGACCGAGATCAACGTCACCTCCCCCACCGGCATCGTCGCGATCGACCGCTTCAACGGCACCGACACCGGCGCGATGATCTGGGACGCGATCGAGCGGCGGGTAGCGGAACGCGGCTGAGCTTGGCCCCCGCCCCGCATCTAGCGCGTTAGCCTCGTCATGACCGACTTCATCCTCGATGCGATCGCCTGGGGCGGCTACCTCGGTATCGCCCTCTTGATGGCGCTCGAAAACGTCGTGCCGCCGGTTCCGTCGGAAGTGATCATGGGGCTGGGCGGCATGGCCGTCGCGCGCGGCACCATGTCGATGGCGCCGCTGGTGCTGTGGGGCACGGTCGGATCGGTTGCGGGCAACTACTTCTGGTACGCGCTCGGCCGGCACTTCGGCTACCTCGGCCTCAAGCCCTTCGTCGACCGCTGGGGCCGCTGGCTGACGCTGGAGTGGGAGGATGTGGAGAAGCTTCAGCGCTTCTTTTACTCGCGCGGCGCCTGGGTGGTGTTCGTGTTCCGCTTCCTGCCCACCTTCCGCACCATGGTGTCGCTGCCCGCCGGCATGGCCTGCATGCCGCACTGGCGCTTCATCCTGGCGACCTTCACCGGCAGCGCGATCTGGAACGCGG
Source organism: Sphingomonas molluscorum (assembly GCF_039522995.1). NCBI lineage: Bacteria > Pseudomonadati > Pseudomonadota > Alphaproteobacteria > Sphingomonadales > Sphingomonadaceae > Sphingomonas > Sphingomonas molluscorum. The sequence continues at coordinate 350,010 of NZ_BAAAEL010000002.1, forward strand.
TGCTCGCCTGGGCCGGGCTCTACTTCGGCTCCAACTTCCGCGAGCTGGAGCAATATGTCGGCCCGGTGACCATCGCCCTCTCCGTCATCATCGTGGTCGGCTACGTCTATCGCGTCGTCACCTGGAAGCCGCGGGCGGAGCGCTAGTCCTCACTTCGCATGAGCACGGGCGCCCGCGATCACGCCCGCGGGTGGGCGTTGCGATAGACGTCGAGCAGATGCGCCGCATCGACCGCGGTATAGACCTGGGTCGAACTGAGGCTCGCGTGCCCCAGCAGTTCCTGCAGCGCGCGCAGGTCCGCGCCCCGGCCGAGCAGATGGGTGGCGAAGCTGTGCCGCAGCGCATGCGGCGTCGTGCGGTCGCCCAACCCCAGCCGCACCCGCGCCGCCCGCACCGATCGGCGCACGACGCCGGCCGCCAGCGGGCCCCCTTTGGCGCCGCGGAACAGCTCGGCATCGCGCGCCGTGCCCCAGGGGTTGAGCCGTACATAGGCGTCGATCGCGTCGCGCACCGGCGGCAGCAGCGGCACCATCCGCGTCTTGGCACGCTTGCCGGTCACCGCGATCGCCTCGCCCAGCGGCAGCACCGCCCCGGTCAGCCCAAGCGCCTCGCCGATGCGCAGGCCCGCACCGTACAGCAGCAGCAGCACCGCCCAGTCGCGCGCCGCGATCCAGGGCTCGGCCGCGTCCTCCGACACGTCCTCCGCCAGGGCGATCGCCTCGTCGGGCGAGATCGGGCGCGGCACGCCCTTTTTCACGCGCGGGCCCTTCACCCGCGGCAGCGACGCGCCCTCCCCGCCCACCCAGGCGAGAAAGCCGCGCACCGCCGACAGCTCGCGCGCGGCCGAGGCGTTGCCGAGTCCCTCCGCCCGGCGGTGCGCCAGGAACGCACGCAGGTCGGTCGCGGAGAGCGCCTTCAGCTCCGCCTCGCCGACCGGCCCGCCCAGGTGGCCGCGCAGGAACGCCAGCAGCCGCTCGGCCGTGGCCTGGTACGCGCGCACCGTATGCGCGGAGCGGCGGCGATCCCGCGCAAGGTGGCGGCCGTAGCGCAGCGGCAGCGGCTCGGTGCCCGTCTCTTCCCCCACTTCCACCCGCCAACCCTCAAGAAAAATAACCGAAAATCAACTCCGCCGCGCTAGCCGTGGCGAATGCCGGAGCGTTTGTACAATGCTGCGCGCGAAATCGCGATGTCGCCGGCGGAGCTCCAGACGCTGCTTGCCGCAGCGCCGGATGCCGCGTTCGAAATGGTCGCAAAGATCGCGCGCGAGCTGATCGCTGCCCCCATCGCCGCGGTGAACCTGATCGAGGGTGACCGGTTCTGGGTGAAGGCAGGCTTTGGCATGCCGAAACAGCCGCTGCCACGCGCGGAAGCGTTCTGCGACGTGACGGTCGACAGCGATGCCCCGCTGGTGGTGGACGACGCGACGACCGACCCGCGCTTCCGCAGCCTAGCGGTGGTGACTGCGGCCGATCCGGTTCGCTTCTATGCCGGCGTGCCGCTGCACGTCACCGACCGCGCGCGCCAGGTGACGGAGGCGGTCGGCACGCTGTGCGTCATGGACGTGACGCCGCGCTCGCTGCCGCCCGGCGCGCTCGCCGTCCTGCGCCAGCTGGGCGACATCCTCGAAAAGGTGATCGAGGCCGAGGTCGCCACCGCAGCCGCCGTCGCGGTCGCCCGGACCGCCGCCGAACAAAGCCGCCAGTTGCAGCGGCAGGACCTGACCTTCCGCCAGGCGGAACGCCTCGCCCGCATCGGCTCCTGGTGGTTTTCGCTCCAAACCGACGAGACCCTGTGGTCGGAGGGCATGTACCGCATCTACGAACTGCCCCCGAAGACCGCGCTCTCGGTGGACGAGGCGATCGGCTTCTTCAGCGGCATCAGCCGACCGGACCTGGCGGCGCTGGTCGAGAAGACGACGCAAACGGGCGAGCCGTTCACGCTGGAACTGGATTTCGTCACCGCCAAGGGCAACCAACGGCGCGTCCGATCGATCGCGCACGTCGAGTTCGAGGAGGGTCGCGCCACCGGCGTCAGCGGGGTAATGCAGGACATCACCGAGCATTGGCTGCTGGAGGAAAAGCTCCGCCGCTCTGCCGACACCGATTCCCTGACCGGCATCGCCAACCGGAGCGCGTTCAACCGTGCCCTGTCCGAAGCGATCGAGCGCGCGCGCAGCACCCAGGCGCCGTTTGCCCTGATGCTGATCGACCTGGACGAGTTCAAGGGGATTAACGACACCCATGGCCATGTCGTGGGCGACGACATGCTGCGCGCGGTCGGCGCGCGCCTGCGCGATCCGATGCTCGCCGGCAGCCTTGCCGCACGGCTCGGCGGCGACGAGTTCGCGCTGATCGTGACCGATCCGACCCTCCATGCGGACCTGCCGGGTGTCGCCGGGCGGCTGCTGGAACAGCTTCGCCAGCCGGTGGAGACCGCGGCGGGCGTGCTGCCGATCTCCGCCACCATTGGCTATGCCCGGTTCGAGGACTGCCCCGAAACCGCCCGCGGCTTCATCCATTGCGCCGACAAGGCACTCTACGAGGCCAAGCGCGAGCGGCGCGGCTCCGCCCGCGGCTATCGCACCTTCGGCCGCCGCAGCAGCGACGAGCCGGCGGGCTGACGCACGGGCGATTCCCAATCGCGGGCAGCGTCCCTATCTAGGGGCCCTCCATGACTTCCTCCCGCGTCCGTGTCCTTGTCCTCAACGCCGCCCTCGGCCCCCTCGACTATCGCGTGCCGCATGGCATGACGGTCGAGCCGGGCTCGATCGTGATCGCGCCGCTCGGCCCCCGCCAGCTGCTGGGGGTGGTGTGGGAGCCGGAGCGGCTGCCCTGCGAGGAAGTGGGCGACAACCGCCTGCGCCCGCTGCTGGGCGTGGTCGACGCGCCGCCGATCCCGGCCCCCTTGCGCCGGCTGATCGAGTGGACCGCCGACTATTATCTCGCCGCCCCCGCCTCGGTGTTGCGCATGGCGCTGTCCTCGACCTCCGCGCTGGAGGGCGCGAAGCTCGCCACCGAATATCGGGCCACCGGCCAGGTGCCGGACCGGCTCACCCCGCAGCGCGAGCAGGCGCTGGAGCGGATCGGCGACCGCCAGGGGCTGGTGCGCGAGCTCGCCACCATGGCCGACGTGTCGGAGGCGGTGGTGCGCGGCCTCGTGAAGGCCGGCGCGATCGAGGCGGTGAGCGTCGACATCGACGCCCCCTATCCGATCCCCGACCCCGCCCATGGCGTGCCGGTGCTTTCCGAACAGCAGGCCGAGGTCGCCGGCGTGCTGTGCGACGCGGTCGCGGACCAGCCGTTCCAGCCCTTCCTGCTCGATGGCGTCACCGGCTCCGGCAAGACCGAGGTCTATTTCGAGGCGATCGCCGCTGCGATCGCACGTGGCCAGCAGAGCCTGGTGCTGCTTCCCGAGATCGCGCTCACCGAGCCGTTCCTCAAGCGCTTCCACGCCCGCTTCGGCTGCGAGCCCGTGGCGTGGCATTCGGACCTGCGCTCCACCCAGCGCCGCCGCGCCTGGCGGGCGATCGCCACCGGTCAGGCGCTGGTGACGGTGGGCGCACGCTCGGCGCTGTTCCTGCCCTATGCCAACCTCGGCCTGATCGTCGTCGACGAGGCGCACGAGACCAGCTTTAAGCAGGAGGAGGGCGTCCACTATCACGCACGCGACGTGGCCGTGATGCGCGGCCTGTTCGAACGCTGCCCGGTGGTGCTCGCCTCTGCGACGCCCGCGATCGAGACTCGCCACCAGGTCGCACTCGGTCGCTACACCGAGCTCAAGCTCCCCGGCCGCTACGGCAAGGCGGAGCTGCCGGCGATCGAGCCGATCGACCTGATCGCCGAGCCGCCGATCCGCGGCCGCTGGATCGCGCCCAAGCTGGTCAACGCGATCGACGAGACGCTGGCCCGCGGCGAGCAGGCGCTCTTGTTCCTCAACCGCCGCGGCTATGCGCCGCTCACCCTGTGCCGGTCCTGCGGGCATCGCTTCCAATGCCCCAACTGCACCGCCTGGATGGTCGAGCACCGGCTGATCCATCGATTGTCCTGCCACCATTGCGGGCACATGATCCCGACGCCGCGCAAATGCCCGGAGTGCGATGCGGAAGATGCGCTGGTCGCCTGCGGCCCCGGCGTCGAGCGCATCGCCGACGAGGCCGCCGCGCTGTTCCCCGAAGCGCGCATCGCCATCGTCACCTCCGACACGCTCTGGTCCCCCGCCAAGGCGGCCGAGTTCGTCAACCGGATGGAGGCGGGTGAGATCGACCTCGTCGTCGGCACCCAGCTGGTGACCAAGGGCTATCACTTCCCCAACCTGACGCTGGTCGGGGTGATCGACGCGGACCTGGGGCTCGCCGGCGGCGACCTGCGCGCGGCCGAGCGCACGTTCCAGCAGATCATGCAGGTCGCCGGACGCGCCGGGCGCGGCGAGAAGCCGGGGCATGTCTTCATCCAGACGACCGCCCCCGACGCGGCGGTGATGCGCGCGCTGGTCTCGGGCGACGCCGAGAGCTTCTACGCCGCCGAAACCGAGGCGCGGCAGGAGGCGGAGGTGCCGCCCTTCGGCCGCTACGCGGCGATCATCGTCTCGTCGGAGGACAAGGACGCCGCCAACGACGCCGCTCGCCGCATCGGCCGCGCCGCGCCCGAGGTGGAGGGAATGCACGTCTTCGGCCCCGCCCCTGCGCCGCTCGCGATGCTGCGCGGCCGCCACCGCTTCCGCCTGCTGGTCCATGCCCGCCGCCAGCTCGACGTGCAGGACGTGATCCGCGACTGGCTGGGCAGCGTCGAATGGTCGAGCAAGGTTCGCGTGGCGGTGGACGTGGACCCCTATAACTTCCTCTAGGGGCGCCCCTGCCCCGTCGTCACGATGACGATCAGGTCGCAGGCCTATCAGCCAACGAGCTCCCCTCCCTAAAAGGGAGGGGCTGGGGGTGGGTACGAGCGCAAGCGAGCCTCAGCGTTCGAGACAAAAGCGACGGCCGAGGCATCGAGCCTCGTCCGCCACTGAACCCACCCCCGCCCCCTCCCTTGCAGGGAGGGGAGTCAAGGTTGGCAATTCATCGAACCCGCGACGTCTGGCACTTGATCTCAACGCTATCGTCCGTGAACTCACGACCCAGCACGATGACGACCGGTGCACCGCGGCATCCCCCACCACCCCGCTTGAACCCCGCCGCGCTTTGACCGAAACAGGCGCCGGTTTTCTGGGGGCATGCTGCGTGGCGCGACTGCTGTTGATGCTGGGATTTCTGGTCGCGTGGGCAGTCCCCGCGCAGGCCGACGATATTTCCGCCGCCGGCCGGGGCGTGGTCCGCGTCGTCACTATCGCGCTGGTGGACGATGAGGTCGTCGGCTTCGGCCACGGCAGCGGCTTTGCCGTCGGCCCCGACCGGATCGTCACCAACGCGCATGTGGTCGAGCTCGCCGGCCGCTACGAGGGCAATGTCGTGATCGGCGTCGTGCCCTCGGAAGGCGACAAGTCCTACCAGGGCCGGCTGATCGCGATCGACCAGGAACGCGACTTGGCGCTGATCGAGGTGCAGGGCCTGAAGCTGCCGCCGCTGGCGCTCTACAACGGCCCGATCGGCGAGGGCGAGGCGACGGTCGCGCTCGGCTACCCCGGCAACGTCGATCTCGCGACCGCGCAGTCCGCCTCCGACTATATCCTGCCCTTGTCGCCGGTGCGCTCGGAGGGTGTGTTCTCCGGCCTCCGCCGCCTCGGCACCACTGGCGTGCTGCTCCACACCGCCAGCATCGCGCGCGGCAATTCGGGCGGCCCGCTGCTCGATCGCTGCGGCCGCGTGCTGGGCGTCAACTCGGCGCTGACCCGCGGCGACGACGGCGACGCGAGCTTCGGCTTCGCGATCGCCGGCAGCGAACTCGCCGGCTTTTTGCGCGAGGCGGGGCAGTCGGCAACGCTGGTCGGCACCAACTGCATCAGCATGGAGGAACTGCTGGCGCAGGATCGCGCCGCCGCCGCCGATGCCGCACAGCAGGACGCCGCCCGCGCCCGCACCGCCGCCGAGCGCGCCGCTGCCGACCGCGCGCTCGCGGTCGAAGGCGCACGCGAACGCAACGAGGCCACGCGCGAGAACTTCATGGCCGGCGCCGCGGTGCTGCTCGTCCTGGCGGGGCTCGCGGCCGGGGGCGCCGGGCTGATGGCGACGCGCGGCAAGCGGCGCGAGGCGATCTGGGCCGGGGCCGGCGGCGGCGTGCTGCTGCTGGGCGCGGTCGTGCTGTTCCTGGTGCGCCCGTCCTTCGACCCGGACTCGGTGCCGGAGGCGAGCAGGCCCGCCGGGGCGACCGCCGGCATGACCGGCAAGCTCCTATGCACGCTGGTGCCGGAGCGCAGCCGCGTCACCGTCTCCGCGACGCCGGAGGTGGCGATGGACTGGCAGGCGAACGGCTGCATGAACGGCCGCACCCAATATGCCGAGGCACCCAACAGCGGCTGGGAGCGCATCCTGGTCCCGGACGACGAGCAGACCGTCTCCGTGCTCCGCTACGAGCCGGCGACCGGCACCTACATCAACACGCGCTACCTGCTTTCTGCCGATCGCATGGCGGAGGCACGGCGGCTGCGCGAGGGCGTCACGCTGAAGCAGTGCGCCGGCGAGAGCGCGGGCCGCGCCAATCTGGCGACGCAACAGGCGGCGATCCGCGGCGCGCTGCCGCCGCTGCCGAACGAACGCCTGGTCTATCAATGCCATCCGGCACGGGGGACGAATTGATGCTGCGCAACCTGACGCTCACCACCACCCTGCTCCTCGCGAGCGTCGCGCTTCCCGCACAGGATGCGCCGCCGCTCGCGATTCCTGTCGCCGCCGCACCCTCGCTCGGGACCACCAACGCCGGCCGGCTGCTGGTGTTCGCCGCGGCGGCGGAGCCGGGCGCCAAGCCCGAGGAGGCGATCGACGTCTCCCCCTTCTCCCCCAACGCCACCTATGTCGCGGCGCGCGAGGTGAGCGACCTCCGCCCCGGCACCCCCGCGCTGGTGGATACCAGCACCGACGCCTATCCTGCCGCCTTCGCCACCCTGCCGCCGGGCACCTATCGCGTGCAGGCGCTGCTCGATCGCGACCATAGCTACAACTACAGCGGCCGCGATGGCGGCGACCTCTTGTCCCCGGTGGTGACGGTGACGCTGCCCGGCCCCGTGCCGACGCTGCTGCTCGACCATGTCGAGCCCGCAGCCGACGACACGGCGATGCTCGCCCGCCTCCCCGCCGAACGCCGCAAGCCGCTGGAGGCGGCGCTCGCCCGGGTTGAGCCGGTCGAGGTGCACAGCCCGCTCCTCACCCGCTTCTGGGGCCGGCCGACCAGCATCCGGGGCTGGGTGGCGCTGCCGCCCGGCTATGCCGAGGGCAAGACGACCTACCCCACCGTCTATTCGGACGGCGGCTTCGGCAGCACGCTGGCGTCCGCGCGGATGAGCGCTGCGAGCATGACGGCGATGATGGCCAAGGGCGACGCGCCGCCGATGATCTGGGTCTATCTCGACCACCATATCGCCACCGGCACCCACGAGTTCGCCGATTCGGTGAACAACGGCCCCGTCGGCCAGGCGCTGGTCGAGGAAGTTATCCCGGCGCTCGAGCAGCGCTACTGGATGGATGCGCGGCCGAGCGGCCGGTTCCTGACCGGGCACAGCTCCGGCGGCTGGTCGACGCTGTGGCTGCAGGTCGCCTACCCGAAGACGTTCGGCGGCAGCTGGCCGACCGCGCCGGACCCGGCCGACTTCCACGACTTCACCAACGTGAACCTCTACGAAGACGCCAATTTCTATGCCGGCGCCGATGGCAAGGACCATCCGCTGGTGCGCAAGGACGGCAAGGTCGTCGCCACCCTGCGCCAGTTTGGACGGCTGGAGCAGGTGCTCGGCCCCTATGGCGGCCAGTTCGCGAGCTTCGAATGGGTGTTCTCGCCCAAGGGCGCGGACGGGCGGCCGCTGCCGGTGTTCGACCGCGCGACCGGCGCGATCGACAAGCAGGTCGTCGCCTATTGGCGCGACCATTATGACGTGGCGCACATCGTCGCGCGCGACTGGCAGACGCTGAAGCCGGACCTGGACGGCAAGATCCACCTGACGGTGGGCACCGCCGACACCTTCTATCTCGACGGCCCCGCCCGTCGGCTGAAGGCGGTGCTCGACGGGCTGGGTGCGAAGTCCAGCTTCCGCTTCGTGCCCGGCAAGGACCACGGCAATCTCTACGAGGCGGACGGCGACCGCGCCGCCCTCACCAAGCAGATCGCCCGCGAGATGTACGCCGTCGCAAGGCCAGACCGTGCCCAGCGCTGAGGACAGCATCCGCTTCCACGCAGGCGAACTCGACTCCGCGGACGTCCAGGCGCTGCTCGCGGCCCATCTCGCCGGGATGCACGCACAATCGCCGCCGGAATCCGTCCACGCCCTCCCTCTGGAGGGGTTGCGGCGAGCGGACGTGACCTTCTTCTCCGCGCGCGACGCGGACGGGCAGCTGCTCGGCGTCGGCGCGCTGCGCGAACTCGACGCCCGCCATGGCGAGATCAAGTCGATGCGCACGGTTGATGAAGCCCGCAACTGCGGCGTCGGCGCTGCGGTGCTCGGCCACCTCCTCCGCGTCGCACGCGAGCGCGGCTACACGCGGGTGAGCCTGGAGACCGGGACGCCCGAGGGCTTCGCGCCCGCGCGCCGGCTCTACGAACGGCACGGCTTCACGCTTTGCCCGCCGTTCGCCGACTATCGCGAGGACCCGTTCAGCTGCTGCATGACGCTGCAGCTGGACGGGCCCGCCGCCTGACTCACCCGCCGTTGGCGCGGAACAGCTCCAGCGTGCGCTCCCGCGCCAGCTTGGCCGCCTCCGGGGAATAGTCGTCGCGCCGGTCGGAGTTGAAGCCGTGGCCGGCGTCATAGATGTAGAGGGTCGCGTTCGCCGGCTCGGCCGCGGCCAGCGCCTCGACGCCCTCGATCGGGATGCCGTGGTCGTGGCGGCCGAAGTGGGCGATCGTCGGCACCTGGGGCGCTTCCTTCGAGTCGGGCACCAGCCGGCCGTAATAGCTCGACACCGCCGCCAACCCTTCGACCCGCGCCGCCGCCAGCCACGCGACCGACCCGCCGTAGCAATAGCCGACGGCGAACACCGGGCCCTTGGCCTTCAGTGCGTCGACGCATACCTGCACGTCCGCGACCGAAGTCTCGATCGGATGGATGTCGCGCGACAGCTCAATGCCGCGCTGCAGCCCCTCCCCGCCATAGGCTGCCTCGAAACCGGGGGCCTCCCGGTCGAACAGCGCGGGTGCCAGCACCTCATAGCCGTCCGCGGCAAAGCCGTCGCACAGGTCGCGGATATGGTCGGTGATGCCGAAGATCTCCTGCACCAGCACCAGCCCGCCGCGCCGCTCGCCCTGGGGCTCGGCGTGATAGACCCCGATCTCGGCGCCGTCCGCCATCGTCATCCGGATCATGCTGCCATTCATCTGTCATTTCCTCTGGCTAGGGATCGCCCCGCAGGCTTTTCTTGTCAGGCGGGGCCGGATCGGTCCACCGCTGCCGTTTCTTTGAGCATCCGCGCAACGGAAACGGGCGCGTGACTTGCATCCTGAGCCCCCCTTTGCTAACCGCGCGCCAGCCATTCAGGGGGGCGTTTATCCGGCACTGCCCTGTTCCCCATGGCATAAGCGCCTTCTTGGACAAGTTGGGATAGGGATCGCGTGGAGACTTCCGGCGGCAATATAAGCGGTGGCATCCAGGCGAGCCTGGCAGGCCGCTACGCGACCGCGCTCTTCGAACTGGCGCGCGACGACCAGTCGATCGCGACGGTCGAACAGAGCCTGGGCGGTGTGCGCCAGGCGCTGAACGAATCGGACGAATTCCGCGCGCTGGTCGCGAGCCCGCTGGTGGCGCGCGACGCCGCGACCAAGGCGATCGAGGCGGTGGCGGATTCGATCGGTGTCGATCCCACCACCAAGCGCTTCCTGGGCGTGCTCGCCCAGAACCGCCGCCTGAAGGAGCTGCCCGCGGTGATCCGCGCGTTCCGGGCGCTGGCGGCGAACCATCGTGGCGAGGTGACCGCAGAGGTTGCTTCCGCCCACACGCTTACCGACGATCAGGTCGATGCGCTGAAGCAGCAGCTTCGTGCCCGCGTCGGCCGCGACGTCTCCGTCGACCTGAAGGTCGACCCCTCACTCCTGGGCGGGCTGGTCGTGAAGATCGGCAGCCTGATGATCGACAGCTCGATCAAGACCCGTCTGAACACTCTCGCGCACGCGATGAAAGGCTGAACATGGATATCCGCGCCGCAGAAATCTCCAAGGTCATCCGCGACCAGATCGCGTCGTTCGGCACCGAGGCCCAGGTCTCCGAGACCGGCACCGTGCTGTCGGTCGGCGACGGCATCGCGCGCATCTACGGCCTGGACAACGTCCAGGCGGGTGAGATGGTCGAGTTCGCCAACGGCATCCAGGGCATGGCGCTCAACCTCGAAGCCGACAACGTCGGCGTCGTGATCTTCGGCTCGGACGCCGAAATCCGCGAGGGCGACACCGTCCGCCGCACCGGCACCATCGTGGACGTGCCGGTCGGCAAGGGCCTGCTCGGCCGCGTGGTCGACGGCCTCGGCAACCCGATCGACGGCAAGGGCCCGATCGTCGCCGAGAAGCGCAGCCGCGTCGAGGTGAAGGCACCGGGCATCATCCCGCGCCAGTCGGTCAGCGAGCCGATGCAGTCGGGCCTCAAGGCCATCGACGCGCTCGTGCCGGTCGGCCGTGGCCAGCGCGAGCTGATCATCGGTGACCGCCAGACCGGCAAGTCGGCCGTCGCCATCGACACCTTCATCAACCAGAAGGAAGTCAACAAGGGCACCGACGAGTCGAAGAAGCTCTACTGCGTCTATGTCGCAGTGGGCCAGAAGCGCTCGACCGTCGCGCAGCTCGTCCGCACGCTCGAAGAGAATGGCGCGATGGAATATTCCATCGTGATCGCCGCGACCGCGTCCGAGCCGGCCCCGCTCCAGTTCCTGGCCCCCTACACGGGCGCTGCGATGGGCGAGTATTTCCGCGACAACGGCATGCACGCGCTGATCGTGTTCGACGATCTGTCGAAGCAGGCGGTCGCCTACCGCCAGATGTCGCTGCTGCTGCGCCGCCCGCCGGGCCGCGAAGCCTATCCGGGCGACGTGTTCTACCTGCACAGCCGCCTGCTCGAGCGCGCCGCCAAGATGTCGGACGCGATGGGCGGCGGTTCGCTGACCGCGCTGCCGATCATCGAGACGCAGGCGGGCGACGTGTCGGCCTACATCCCGACCAACGTGATCTCGATCACCGATGGCCAGATCTTCCTTGAAACCGACCTGTTCTTCGCGGGCATCCGCCCGGCGATCAACGTCGGCCTGTCGGTCAGCCGCGTCGGCTCGGCCGCGCAGACCAAGGCGATGAAGAAGGTCGCGGGCTCGATCAAGCTGGAGCTGGCGCAGTATCGCGAGATGGCTGCGTTCGCGCAGTTCGGCTCGGACCTCGACGCCTCCACCCAGAAGCTGCTCAACCGCGGCGCGCGCCTGACGGAGCTGCTCAAGCAGGCCCAGTTCTCGCCGATGCCGTTCGAGGAGCAGGTCGCGTCGATCTTCGCCGGTACCCAGGGCTATCTCGACTCGGTTCCGGTCGGCGACGTCGTCCGCTTCGAGCAGGCGATGCTGTCGGACCTGCGCGCCAACCACTCGGGCGTGCTTGCCAAGATCCGCGACACCAAGGATCTGGGCGACGAGGCGAAGTCGGGCCTGAAGGCAGCGCTCGACAGCTTCGCCAAGACGTTCGCCTGATCCGATTGCGTGCTCCTGCGAAAGCAGGAGCCCAGAGCCGCAGGCGGCTCGCTGAACAACCCTGGGCTCCTGCCTAGCGCAGGAGCACGAGAAGGCAGAAGATGGCGTCACTCAAGGCCCTCAAGGTTCGGATCAACTCGGTCAAATCGACCCAGAAGATCACCAAGGCGATGAAGATGGTCGCCGCCGCCAAGCTGCGCCGTGCGCAGGAGGCGGCGGAGGCCGGCCGCCCCTATGCCGAGCGGCTCGAGGCGGTGGTGTCGAGCCTCGCCTCGCGCGTCGCGATCGGTGAGGGCAGCCCCAAGCTGCTCGCCGGGACCGGCCGCGACCAGGTGCACCTGTTCGTCGTCGCCACCTCCGACAAGGGGCTGGCCGGCGCGTTCAACAGCAACATCGCCCGCCTCGCCCGTCGCCGCGCGCTGGAGCTCCAGGCCGAGGGCAAGACGGTCAAGTTCTACACCATCGGCCGCAAGGGTCGTGCGGTGCTCGCCCGCCAGTTCCGCGACGGCTTCGTCCACGCGATCGAGCCGGGCGATCTCGGCAAGCTCGGTTTCGCCGACGCGCGCGGCTATGCCGACGACCTGATCGCCCGCTACGAGGCCGGCGAGTTCGACGTCGCCCACCTGTTCTACGCGACGTTCAAGTCGGTGCTGACGCAGGAGCCGACCGAGCAGCAGCTGATCCCCGTGGCGATCCCCGCCGCGACGGAAGCGGCCGGCGCCGCCGACGCGGTGGTCGAGTATGAGCCGGACGAGGAACACATCCTCGCCGATCTGCTCCCCTCGAACGTTGCGGTGCAGCTGTTCCGCGCGATGCGCGAGAATGCCGCGTCCGAGCAGGGCTCCAAGATGACCGCGATGGACAACGCCACGCGCAACGCAGGTGACCTGATCAAGCGCCTGTCGATCCAGTACAACCGTGCCCGCCAAGCCGCGATCACGACCGAGCTGGTCGAGATCATTTCCGGCGCGGAAGCGCTCTAAGTTCCGAAGGCAAGGAAGAAACAATGGCCACCGCCGCAGAGACTTTCGCCCCCGTGGCGACCACCAACAACGTCGGCCGCATCAGCCAGGTGATCGGCGCGGTCGTCGACGTGAGCTTCGACGGCGCGCTGCCGGCGATCCTCTCCGCACTGGAGACGAACAACAACGGCAACCGTCTGGTGCTCGAAGTCGCCCAGCACCTGGGTGAGAACACCGTCCGCACGATCGCGATGGACGCGACCGACGGCCTGACCCGCGGCCAGACCGTGACCGACACCGGCTCGCAGATCCGCGTGCCCGTCGGCCCCAAGACGCTCGGCCGCATCCTGAACGTCATCGGCGAGCCGATCGACGAGCGTGGCCCGGTCAATGCCGAAGTCACCGCCCCGATCCACGCGAAGGCGCCCGAGTTCGTCGAGCAGTCGACCGAGAGCGCGATCCTGGTCACCGGCATCAAGGTCATCGACCTGCTCGCCCCGTACGCAAAGGGCGGCAAGATCGGCCTGTTCGGCGGCGCCGGCGTCGGCAAGACCGTGCTCATCCAGGAGCTGATCAACAACATCGCCAAGGGCCATGGCGGCACCTCGGTGTTCGCAGGCGTCGGCGAGCGTACCCGTGAGGGCAACGATCTCTACCACGAGTTCCTGGACGCAGGCGTCATCGCCAAGGATGCGGACGGCAACCCGACGTCCGAGGGTTCGAAGGTCGCCCTGGTCTATGGCCAGATGAACGAGCCGCCGGGCGCCCGCGCCCGCGTCGCGCTGTCGGGCCTGACCATCGCGGAATATTTCCGCGACCAGGAAGGCCAGGACGTGCTGTTCTTCGTCGACAACATCTTCCGCTTCACCCAGGCGGGCGCGGAAGTGTCGGCACTGCTGGGCCGCATTCCGTCGGCGGTGGGCTATCAGCCGACCCTGTCGACCGACATGGGCGCCCTCCAGGAGCGCATCACCTCGACCAACAAGGGCTCGATCACCTCGGTGCAGGCCGTGTACGTCCCCGCGGACGATCTTACCGACCCGGCACCGGCGACCTCGTTCGCCCACTTGGACGCGACGACCGTGCTCAACCGCGCGATCTCCGAGCTCGGCATCTATCCGGCAGTGGATCCGCTGGACTCGACCAGCCGCGTGCTCGAGCCGCGCGTCGTCGGCCAGGAGCATTACGAGACCGCCCGCGCCGTCCAGGCGATCCTGCAGAAGTACAAGTCGCTGCAGGACATCATCGCGATCCTGGGCATGGACGAGCTGTCGGAAGAGGATAAGCTGACGGTCGCCCGCGCCCGCAAGATCCAGCGCTTCCTGTCGCAGCCGTTCCACGTCGCAGAGGTGTTCACCGGCATCCCGGGCGCGTTCGTGCAGATCGAGGACACGATCCGCTCGTTCAAGGCGGTCGTGAACGGCGAGTACGACCATCTGCCGGAAGCCGCCTTCTACATGGTCGGCGGCATCGACGACGTGGTCGCCAAGGCCGCGAAGATGGCGCAGGACGCGTAAAGCAACCCACCCCTCCCCTTAAGGGGAGGGGCCGGGGGTGGGGCATGTCTCACCGAGACCTGCACCCGTGGCCCCCACCCCAACCCCTCCCCTGAAGGGTAGGGGCTTAGGATGAAAAGATGCTGCACTTCGAACTCGTCACCCCCGAAAAGCTCGTCCGCTCGGAGGAGGTCCACATGGTGGTGGTGCCCGGCACCGAGGGCGACTTCGGCGTGCTGGAGGGGCATGCCCCCTTCATGTCGACGATCCGCGAGGGTGCGCTCCAGATCTTCCGCACCGCCGGTGGCGAGCCGGAGACGCTGGCCATCCACGGCGGCTTTGCCGAGGTCAACGACCGCGGCCTGACCGTGCTGGCCGAGCGCGCCGGCTGATTGATCGCTTCCCGAAGGTCCGATAGCGGCCCGCCCTGCCCCGGTTCTTCCGGCGGCGCGGCGGGCCGGTTTCGTTTCGGGCCGCCCGCCCGAACCGGCATTAGGCAATTGTCAAAGCTTGCGCGTTATCCTGACGGTACCGGGAAATCCCCGAGGTTGAGGACGTAGCAAGTGAGTGCATTCGGTCGACGCAATCATCTCGGCGCTCCTGCCGGGCGCCCGCAGTTCGGCGTCGCCCGCCCCATGCAGGGGGAAAGCACCCTCGCCCGTCCCGCCGACACCGATGGCACCGGCCAGTTCCCGCCCATCGCCGACATCCCCCTGCCCGGCAGCGAATCGACCCCGCTTGCCGCGCCGCCCATCGACATGCCGAGCGTCCACGCCGACGCCATGCAGCGGCTGGCCGACCGGCAGGCCGCGTCGGGTGAGGCCGGTACCAGCCGGGTCGAGGGCTTCGAAAGCTCGATCCACCGCATCAAGGAACAGGTGCTCCCGCGCCTGCTGGAGCGCGTCGACCCGGAAGCGGCCGCGACCCTCAGCAAGGACGAGCTGGCCGAGGAATTCCGCCCGATCATCGGCGAGGTGCTCGCCGAGCTGAAGCTCACCCTCAACCGGCGCGAGCAGTTCGCGCTGGAAAAGGTGCTGGTCGACGAGCTGCTGGGTCTCGGCCCGCTCGAGGAACTGCTGGCTGATCCCGCGATCAGCGACATCATGGTCAACGGCCCCGACCAGACCTTTGTCGAGCGCAAGGGCAAGCTGGAGCTCGCCAACATCGCCTTCCGCGATGAGGAGCATCTGTTCCAGATCGCGCAGCGCATCTGCAACTCGGTCGGCCGCCGGGTCGACCAGACCACGCCGCTTGCCGACGCCCGCCTGAAGGACGGCAGCCGCGTCAACGTGATCGTGCCGCCGCTCTCCCTCAAGGGCACGGCGATCTCGATCCGCAAGTTCTCCGCCAAGCCGATCACGCTCGACATGATGGCGGGCTTCGGCTCGATGAGCCCGAAGATGGCGACCGCGCTCAAGATCGCGGGCGCCAGCCGCTTCAACATCGTCATTTCGGGCGGCACCGGCTCGGGCAAGACGACGATGCTCAACGCGCTGTCGAAGATGATCGACCCGGGCGAGCGCGTGCTGACGATCGAGGACGCGGCCGAGCTTCGCCTGCAGCAGCCGCACTGGCTGCCGCTCGAAACCCGCCCGCCCAACCTGGAGGGCCAGGGCGAGATCACGATCCGCGACCTGGTGAAGAACGCGCTGCGCATGCGTCCGGACCGCATCATCCTGGGCGAAATCCGCGGCGCCGAGTGTTTCGACCTGCTCGCCGCCATGAACACCGGCCACGACGGCTCGATGGCGACGCTCCACTCCAACAGCCCACGCGAATGCCTGGCGCGTATGGAGAACATGGTGATGATGTCGGACATCAAGGTGCCCAAGGAAGCGATCAGCCGCCAGATCGCCGACTCGGTCGACCTGATCGTCCAGGTGAAGCGCCTGCGCGACGGCTCCCGCCGCGTCACCAACATCACCGAGGTGATCGGCATGGAAGGCCCGGTGATCGTCACGCAGGAGCTGTTCAAGTTCGAATATCTGGACGAGTCCGCCGACGGCAAGATCATCGGCGAGTATCGCTCCATGGGCCTGCGCCCCTACACGCTCGACAAGGCCAAGCAGTACGGGTTCGACCAGGCGCTGCTGGAGGCCTGCCTCTAGGCGGCGGGCTGGCGCGACTCGCGGAGGCTTCCTAGGCTGCCGCGATGCGCATCGCGCTCGCCCTCCTGGCCGCGGCTCTGGCCGTGTCCCCCGTTCCCGCCGCCCAGGCGCCCCGTACGGCCGTGGAGACGCTGGCGAAGGATAGCGCCGAACGCTGGGTGCCGTTCGAACTCACCCCTGCCAACCACATCCGCTTCGCAATGAAGATCGAGGGGCGACCGGCGAGCGCTGTGCTCGACACCGGCGTTACCCATTCGATCCTGGACACCGGCTTCGCCCGCACCGCCCGGCTGAAGACGGAGGCGCGGGGCACCGCCGCCGCGATCGGCGGCGACCTGCCGCTCAGCTGGGCAAAGGTCGAGCGACTGTCGCTGGGCGGGCTGCGCAGCACCGAGCGGCCGATGGCGCTCCTCGACCTTTCGCAAGTGCAGACCGGCGACGGCCGCCCGGTGGATGCGCTGATCGGCGCCGACCTGCTCGGCCCCCATGCGCTCGACATCGATTTCGCGAGCCGCCGCTTCCGCCTGCTGCCGAGCGGCGCCGCGCCCTTCCCCGGCGCCCGCGCGCCGCTGTCGCGCGGTCCCGACGGGCTCTACGTAACCCAGGCCCGGCTCGGGCGCGCGTCGCTTCGCCCGGTGATGATCGACACCGGCGACGGCACCAGCGTCAGCGTCACGCGCGCCCAGTGGCGGACCGCCCGCCTGCCCCAGCGCCCGCTCACCTCCACCATCTCCTATGGCCTCGCCGGCCCGGTCGAGGCGGGCCTCACCGTTACCGACGCGCTGCGACTGGGCGACGCCCCCACGACCGAAGTCGAGCTACGGATCGAGGGCAGGGACTTCGCCGACCGCACCGGCATCCCCAGCCGCATCGGCGTCGGTTTCCTTCAGCGCTTCCGCGTCCTGCTGGACCCAGGTGCCGGCCACCTCGTTCTGGCCCCGGTCGAGGGCACCGCCGCCGGCCCGCCCCGCTCCACCAGCGGCCTCCTGCTCGGCTATGCGAACAACCGGCTGAGCGTCCTCCACGTCATGCGCGGCAGCCCCGCGGCCAAGGCCGGCTGGCGCCAGGGCGAGCAGATCTGCCAGGTCGACGGCGCCCCCGTCCGCGAGACCACCGCCGGCGCCGCCGATCTCGCCTGGGCCGCCGATACCCCCGGCCGCAAGCTCCGCCTGGGCCTCTGCGACGGCACCGACCGCACCCTCACGCTGGCGAAGTTCTACTAGGTGAGCGCAAGCGGCCCGCGGGCGCCCACTCTCGTCGTCCCGGCGAAGGTCGGGATCCATCGCGCCCCAGGCACACCCGCCGAGGTGACCCCGCCCTGTCCCTGAGGTGACGAAAGAAAACGACTGCCCGCTGAAGGGGCCTAATTGCGGACGTTCAGATCTATTCTCGTGATACCTCGCAGCGGCCCTCCATCACTCTAGAGCCGAACTGCGACAGCCAGTTGCAGCCGTCTCCGGCTCATGTCAGATTTCGTCATGGAACGCAGAACACTTGCAGCGGCCGTGCTGTTTTTGACTCTCCCTGCGGAGACATCAGGTCGAAGTCAGGTGCCGGCGCAAGGTCAGACAACTGAACTCGTTCAGGGCATGCTCGTGATGCATTGGGAGCACCCGCATTTCGTCCGGAGAGATGCAGGGGGCGAGCAAGTCTATGAGCCCGACCTCAGTCGTGTCAGGTGGAAGGAGAAGTACCTTCCTCCATTAACGCCGGATTCAGCGCTTCTGACCCCGCTCTTTTGCGTGTCAGCGCGAGGCTATGTGGATAAGGATAGGTTAGGCCAGACCGGTCGCACAACCTTCGTCTTTACGGAGATCACCTCTACGCTCCCGGTCGACGGTGAAGGCGAATGCGCCCGGCAGCCGGGTAAACTCTAGCGGCCGTTCCACCCGCCTCGGCCGTGGCGCCAAGCGCCGCCCGCAAGCGCACCGGCGGCTTTTCACCCACCTTCGGACGTCCCGTTCTCAAGGCGGTGCCAAGCGTCTCACCGCCTCAAGAACGCCCCGCCGCCCCTTCACATGCCGCCAAGGCAACCGCCGCGAGCTGGTCCGCGTAGGGCGCATCCGAAGGCTCCGCCCAGATGCGCAGGTCGGCGATCAGGGACGGGTGCGCGCAGAGTGCGGCTGCCTCCAGCATCGGGATCACCACCGACTCCCCGCGCAGACCCCGCTGCACGAGCTGAAGTGCCAGTTGCACATCGCGCAGCGCGATCCCCAGCACCGCTTCCCCGCGCACCACCTCGTCCGCATCTTCCACCGCGCGCAGCAGGGCCTTGCGCACTTCCGAACCGTCGACTGCCTCCTTAGCAAGCAGGAAGGTCGCCCAATCTCGGTTCGACGGGTCTCCGTCCTGCGTCATCGCGATCAGCTGGCGCAGGTTCGCATCGGCCCACTCGCTTCCGGAGAGCGGCACCTCCTCGGCGACGATGGCCTTGAGGAAGTCCGATTCGGGCTCATATCGGGTGCTCACCCCGTGAGCGCGAGCGCGCCCAGGATCACCGCGCACAGGATCGCGGCCATCTGAATGCCGGGCCAGGGCATCACCCCCACCCGGTCCAGGTCGGCGCGGCGCGCGCGTCGCGCGTCGGCGACCCCACTCGCCACCGCCACTGCCGCCAGCGCGGCCGCTCCGCTCCAAAGTCCCACTTGCATCCGCCGCGCTTAGCCGCACAACATCGCCGCGTCACCTTTTTGGAAGGTCGTTCCGATGCGCCCGATGCTGCCGATCCTCGCCCTTGCCGCCGCGGCGGTTCCCCTGGCGGCGACCGCCGTCGCCCGTCCCGAGACGCCCAAGCAGGCACTCACCGCCGCGATCGCCGCGCCCACGCGCACTCCCGCCAACGTCGCGCGCGACAAGTATCGCCACCCGGCCGAGACGCTCGCCTTCTTCGGCGTGAAGCCTTCCGACACGGTGGTGGAGGTCTGGCCGGGCGGCGGCTGGTACACCGAAATCCTCGCTCCCTATCTGGCGCGCACCGGCACCTATTACGCCGCCGCCCCGCTGCCGAACGGCGCCAAGGGCGTGCAGGCGCTCCAGGCGAAGGACGCCGCACGCTATGCCAAGGTGCGGATCGCGGGCTTCCCGGCGAAGCCCGGCGACGCGACCGTGCCCGACGGCAGCGCCGACGTGGTGCTCACCTTCCGCAACGTCCACAACTGGCGCTTCGGCGGCGCGGACCAGGCGCAGGCGATGTTCGACGCCATGTTCCGCATGCTGAAGCCCGGCGGCACGCTGGGCGTGGTCGAGCACCGCCTGCCCGAGGCGCGCGACGCCGCCGCCGAGGAGAAGAGCGGCTACATGAAGGAAAGCTCGGTGATCGGCTTCGCCACCAAGGCCGGGTTCAAGCTCGCCGGCCGGTCCGAGGTGAACGCCAACCCGCGCGACACCGCCGATTGGCCGCAGGGGGTGTGGACGCTGCCGCCGAGCTATCGGCTGGGCGACACCGACCGCGCCAAATTTGCCGCGATCGGCGAGAGCGACCGCATGACGCTGCGCTTCGTCAAGCCGCGGTAACCCTCAGAGCTGCACAAGCGCACATACTGCCGTACCCCCGCGCAGGCAGGGGTCCAGGGCCAAGCAGAACAACCGCTGGGCGGTGGTCGGGACCCTGGGCTCCTGCCTTCGCAGGAGCACGACGAAGCCCTGGGGCGGCGGACGGCTGACGCGCCGTTCTTGCCCCGGGAAACCGGCTCACTTGGCCAGCTTGTCGACCTTTTCCTGCAAGCGGGCGAGCTCTGCGCGCAGCGCCTGCATCTCGCCTTCGCCGCCCTCGTTCGCGGTAGGCGCCGGGACGCTGCTGTCGTTGGCGGCGCCGGTCTTGAACGCCGCGGTCGCCGCCTCGAACATCGCCATGTTGCGCTTCGCGATCTCGGCGAAGGGCGTGTTGGCGAACGGCGAATTGGCGAACGCGCCCTCCACCGCCGACTTGAACTGCTCCTGGTTGCGGCGGAAGCTGTCCATCGACGCTTCCAGATAGCCGGGCACCATCGCCTGCATCGAATCGCCGTACAGCGCGATCAGCTGGCGCAGGAAGCTCACCGGCAGCATCGTCTGCCCGCGGCTTTCCTCCTCCATGATAATCTGCGTCAGCACATTGTGGGTGATGTCGTCGTCCGACTTGGCGTCGACCACCTTGAAGTCGCGACCCTCGCGGGTCATCGCCGCGAGATGGTCCAGCGTGATGTAGGACGAAGTCTCGGTGTTGTAGAGACGCCGGTTGGCGTATTTCTTGATGATGACGGGCCCGCCATCCGACACAGTCTTTTTCATGCAGAACCCCTGAAATGTCTGACTCGACAATATCACCCTTTTCTGCCGCGCTGCAACGCGGGCCGCGTCCGCTGCCGCTCTTCCTGGAGATGCTGCAGTCGGAGACGGCGGATGCCCCCGATCGCCGCGCCGCAGCACTGGCCGGCCTCCGCGCGTTCCA
This sequence comes from Sphingomonas molluscorum, assembly GCF_039522995.1. Lineage (NCBI taxonomy): Bacteria > Pseudomonadati > Pseudomonadota > Alphaproteobacteria > Sphingomonadales > Sphingomonadaceae > Sphingomonas > Sphingomonas molluscorum. The sequence continues at coordinate 370,796 of NZ_BAAAEL010000002.1, forward strand.
GCAGGCGCCGCGCCCCCCGCGACCGCCCGCGCCGGCGGTGCTGGCACGGTACGGACGGGCGACGCTGCACGATTATGGCCAGGGTGCCGGGCCCGGCCGGCCGGTGGTGTTCGTCCCCTCGCTCATCAACCCGCCCTTCGTGCTCGATCTCGCGCCGGACAATTCGCTGCTGCGCTGGCTGGCGGGCCAGGGCATGCGCCCGCTGCTGGTCGACTGGGGTACGCCCGCGCCCGCCGATCGCGACCAGGACGTCGACGCGCACGTGACCGGCCTGCTGCTGCCGCTGCTCGATGCGCTGCCCGAGCCGCCGGTGCTGGTCGGCTATTGCCTGGGCGGCACGCTTGCGCTCGCGGCCGCAACACTCCGGCCGGTCGCGGGGATCGCGCTGATCGCCGCACCCTGGCACTTCGCCGGCTTCGGCACCGGCGCGCGCGCGCGCATCGCCGCGCTGTGGCAGGCGGCCGAGCCGACCTGCGCGGCGCTGGGGCTGGTGCCGATGGAGGTGCTGCAATCCGGCTTCTGGCGGCTCGACCCCGCCCGCACCGTCGCCAAGTTCGAGGCGTTCGGCACCCTCGATCCCGGCAGCGCGAAAGCGCAGGCCTTTGTCGCGCTCGAAGATTGGGCCAATTCGGGGGCACCGCTCACCTATGCGGCCGGGCGCCAGTTGTTCGAGGGCTTCTTTGGCGACGACTTGCCGGGCAGCGGCCGCTGGCAGCCTGGCGGCCGCACGGTCGCCCCCGGCGCACTCGCCTGCCCGGCGATCGACTTCGTGGCGCAGGGCGACCGCATCGTGCCGGCACCAAGCGCCGCCGGCCTGCCCGACCACCACCCCGTCGCCGCGGGCCATGTCGGCATGGTGGTGGGCAGCCGCGCGCCCGCGTTGCTCTGGCAGCCACTCGCCGACTGGATTAGCCGGGTCCCCGCGCCTAGATAGGCGCAAAGCGCCGCACGAGGGCGGCCGCACCTGAGAGGACTCTGCCGCATGACCGAGATCGTGATCGCCGCCGCCAAGCGAACCCCGGTCGGCAGCTTCCTCGGCGCCTTTGCCACCACCCCCGCCCACGAACTCGGCCGCCAGGCGATCGAGGCCGCGCTCGCGCAGGCCGGCGTCGCGCCGGAAGACGTGTCGGAGGTGATCCTGGGCCAGGTGCTCACCGCCGCACAGGGGCAGAACCCCGCGCGCCAGGCATCGATGGCCGCCGGCATTCCCAAGGAAGTGCCCGCCTGGGGCGTGAACCAGGTCTGCGGATCGGGCCTGCGCACGGTTGCGCTTGCCTATCAGGCGATCCTGACCGGCGACGCCTCGATCGTGGTCGCGGGCGGCCAGGAGAGCATGTCGCTGTCGGCGCACGCCCAGGCGCTGCGTGCCGGCTCCAAGATGGGCGACGTCGCGCTGGTCGACACCATGATCAAGGACGGCCTGACCGACGTCTTCAACGGCTATCACATGGGCATCACCGCCGAGAATCTGGCCGCGCAGTACGAGGTCAGCCGCCAGGACCAGGACACGTTCGCCGTCCGCTCGCAGAACCTCGCCGAACAGGCGCGCAGCGAGGGCCGCTTCAAGGACGAGATCGCGCCGGTGACGGTCAAGGGCCGCAAGGGTGACACGATCGTCGCCGACGACGAATATATCCGCGCCGGCGCCACGCTGGACGCGGTGTCCGGCCTGCGCCCGGCGTTCAAGAAGGACGGCACCGTCACCGCCGGCAACGCCAGCGGCATCAACGACGGCGCCGCCGCCCTGGTGGTGATGTCCGCCGACGAGGCGAAGCGCCGCGGCATCACCCCGCTCGCGACGATTCGCAGCTGGGCCTCCGCCGGCGTCGATCCGTCGATCATGGGCATCGGCCCCGTCCCCGCCTCACGCCGCGCGCTCGAAAAGGCGGGCTGGACCGTCGACGACCTCGACCTGATCGAGGCGAACGAGGCGTTCGCGGCGCAGGCGCTCGCGGTCGGCAAGGACATGGGCTGGGACGCGGACAAGGTGAACGTCAACGGCGGCGCCATCGCGATCGGCCACCCGATCGGCGCCTCGGGCGCGCGCGTGCTCACCACGCTCCTCTACGCGATGCAGGCTCGTGACGCGAAAAAGGGACTTGCCACCCTGTGCATCGGCGGCGGCATGGGCATCGCGATGTGCGTCGAGCGGCCGTAAGGCCGCGCGCGGGTCTGGCCTAGCGCCAGACCCGGTCGAACCGACGGCCAAGGCCGGTCAGCAGTTCATATTGCGACCGGCCGGATGCCGCCGCGGCGCGCTCCAGCGCATAGTCGATCGTCAGCCAGTCACCCTCGGCGACGTCGGCGGCCGACACATCGACGATCAGCAAGTCCATCGAAACCCGCCCGCGTACCGAGCAGGCGATGTCGCCGGCGAACACCGTCCCCGTGTCGGAGAACCCGCGGCCGTATCCGTCGGCATAGCCGATGTTGAGCACCGCCAGCTCCTGGTCGGCCGGCGCCACATAGGTCGCGTTGTAGCCCGCCGCCTCGCCGGCCCGCATGCGCCGCCGCTGGAGCACCTGCGCCTCCGGAAAAACCACCTGCCGGATCACGCCCTCTGCCGCCGGGCACGGAATGCCGCCATAGAGCGCCAGGCCCGGCCGGGTCAGGTCGAAGCGATAGTCGCCGCCCAGGAAAATGCCCGCGCTGTTGGCAAGGCTATAGCGCCTGGCAGGCACCCGCGCCGCGGCTGCGGCGAAGCGCACACGCTGCGCCGCGTTCAGCGGATGGTCTTCGTCCGCGCAGGCGAGGTGGCTGACCAGCGTCTCGATCTCCAGGCCCTCGAACACCGCGTCCGGCGCATCCCAGCGCACGCCCAGCCGGTTCATGCCGGTATCCACCATCACGTCACACGGGCCGCCACCGCTGTCGCGCCAGCGCGCGATCTGGCGCTCCGTGTTGAGCACCGGGCGCACATGCGGCCAGCGGCGCGCCCCGGCGAGATCCTCCTCGCGCAGGCCGTGGAGCACCGACACCGCGGGCGCGACGTCGGCGATCGCCTCCGCCTCGGCCCAGGTGGCGACAAAGAAGTCGCGACACCCGGCTTCGCTCAGCCGGCGGACCACTTCGCGCGAACCCAGGCCATAGCCGTCGGCCTTCACGGCGGCACCGCAAGCGGCCGCGCCGCTACGCTCGGCAAGCGCCTGCCAGTTGTGGACGAGCGCGGCGCCATCGAGCCGCAGGCGAAGAGGGGCATCGGTCACGCGACGCGGCCTAGCGCCTGGGCCGGCGGGCGTCGAGGGCAGCCCGCCCGACCTGCTTGCGTTTAGGCAAAGCAGCGTTGCGGCGGCTGCGCTTGCGCTGCAGTGCAGCATCACCCATTTGCGCGACGATGGCTTCCTCCCCTCCTGCTTCCACGCGCGGTGTCGCGCTGGTGCACCTCGCCCTCGCCACCGGCGGCTTCGCGATCGGCACGACCGAATTCGCGGCCATGAGCCTGGTGCCGCTGTTCGCCCCCGGCCTCGGCATCACCGAGCCGGTCGCCGGCCACGTCATCAGCGCCTATGCGCTGGGCGTGGTGGTTGGCGCGCCACTCGTCGCCGTGCTCGGCGCGCGCATGTCGCGCTTCGCGCTGCTGATCGCGCTGATGGGCTCGTTCGCGCTGTTCAACGGGCTGAGCGCACTGGCGCCCACCTACGGCTGGATGCTGGTCTTCCGCTTCCTGAGCGGCCTGCCGCACGGCGCCTATTTTGGCGCGGCCTCGCTGGTCGCGGCCTCGCTGGTACCGGTGGAGAAGCGCACCCAGGCAGTCGGGCGCGTGATGCTGGGGCTGACGGTCGCCACCATCCTGGGCGTGCCGGCCGCCAATGCGCTCGGGCAGACGGTCGGCTGGCGCTGGGGCTTCGGCGTGGTCGCGGTGCTGGCGCTCGGCACCGTCGCGCTGCTGGTGGCGCTTGCCCCGCGCGACAAGGCGGATCGCACCGCGAGCCCGCTTGCCGAACTGCGTGCGCTTGCCCGCCCGCAAGTGTGGCTGACGCTCGGCATCGGCGCCGTCGGTTTCGGCGGCATGTTCTGCGTCTACACCTATGTCGCCTCCACCCTGCTGGAGGTGACGCGCGTCTCCGCGGCGACCGTGCCGGTGGTGCTGGCGGTGTTCGGCACCGGCATGACCGCGGGCAACCTGATCGTCCCGCGCTTCGCCGATCGCGCGCTGATGCCGACGGTCGCCTTCACGCTCTTGTGGAGCGCGGCGATGCTGGCGCTCTACACTTTTGCCGCGGCATCCTTGTGGACGATCATCCCGTGCGTGTTCCTGATCGGCCTGGGCGGTGCGCTCGGGACCGTGCTGCAGACCCGGCTGATGGACGTGGCGGGCGAGGCGCAGAGCCTGGCCGCCGCCCTCAACCACTCCGCGCTCAACCTCGCCAACGCGATTGGGCCCTGGGTGGGTGGCATGGCGATCGCCGCCGGCTGGGGCTGGGAGTCGACCGGCGCGATCGGCGCGGTGCTGGCGCTCGCCGGCCTGCCGATTTGGGCGGTCTCGGTGGCGCTGGAGCGCAAGCGCACGGCGGTGTTGCAGCCGGCCTAAGCGTACTCCCGCGCAGGCGGGACCTCTGCGAAACCACGGACCGTGCTCCTGCGAAGGCAGGAGCCCAGGGTTCCAGGCACCGCAAGTCGTTGGTCTGCTTGGCCCTGGATTCCTGCCTGCGCAGGAATACGGGTGTGACCAAAGAACGGCGGCCGCTGTCTCGCAAGTCAGGCGCAGGCGGGAGTCCAAGGCCACAGACGCCATCGCCTGCGGCTCCTGGGCTCCCGCCTTCGCGGGAGCACGGTTCCGAGCGGCGACGTCAGTCCAGGTTCGGCCGCAGCCAGCGCTCCGCCTGCTCCACGCTCACCCCTCGGCGCCGGGCATAGTCTTCCAGCTGGTCCCGCCCGATCCGCGCCACGCCGAAATACTGGCTGTCCGGGTGGCCGAAATAGAAGCCCGACACCGCCGCCGTCGGCAGCATCGCGAAGCTCTCGGTCAGCACCAGCCCGGCGCGCTCGCCCGCGCCCAGCATGTCGAACAGCATGGGCTTTAGGCTATGCTCCGGGCAGGCGGGATAGCCCGGCGCCGGGCGAATGCCGCGATACTGCTCGCGCACCAGCGCCTCGTTGGTCAGCTGCTCGTCGGGCGCATAGCCCCACAGGGTCGTGCGGACATGCTGGTGCAGCCGCTCGGCGAACGCCTCGGCCAGGCGATCCGCCAGGGCCTTGAGCAGGATGTCGTTGTAATCGTCATGCGCCGCCTTGAAGCGGGCGATGTGCGCGTCGATGCCGTGGATGCCGACCGCGAAGCCGCCAAACCAGTCGCCGGCCGGATCGATGAAATCGGCCAGGCACATGTTCGCCCGCCCCTCGCGCTTGGCGATCTGTTGGCGCAGCATCGGAAGCCGCACGCTCGCCTCGTTGGTCGGATCGAGATCCGGCGTGTGCAGGTCGGCCGGGAAGTGCGCGCCGTCCGGGCTAACCTGGTCGTCGCTGTGGCGGGTGCGCACCACGATGTCGTCGCCGTCGCGATGGCACGGCCACAGCCCCGCCACGCCACGCGCCGTCAGCCACTTTTCGGCGATGATCGTGTCGAGCATCTTCTGCGCGTCTTCGTACAGGCCGCGCGCGCTCTCCCCCACGATCTCGTCGTCCAGAATCGCCGGGAAGTTGCCCGCCAGTTCCCAGGCGCGGAAGAACGGCGTCCAGTCGATATAGCCGCGCAGGTCGGTGAGGTCCCAGTCGTCAAACTGGTGGATGCCGGGCTGCGCAGGAGCCGCCGGCTTCTGCGCGAAGTCGGCGACGAAGCCGGCCGCGCGCGCATCGGCGATCGGCAGCAGCGCGCTCTGCCCCTTGCCCTCGCGCGCGGCGCGTACCGCGGCATAATCGGCGGCGACCTTCTCGACATAGTCGTTGCGCTGGGTGTCGCTCACCAGCGTCGTCGCCACGCCCACCGCGCGGCTGGCGTCGAGCACATGCACCACCGGCCCATCATAGGCCGGCGCGATGCGCAGCGCGGTATGCACCTTCGACGTGGTCGCGCCACCGATCAGCAGCGGCATCACCATCTTGGCGCGCTTCATCTCCTCGGCCACCGTCACCATCTCGTCGAGCGAGGGGGTGATGAGGCCCGACAGGCCGATCATGTCGGCGTCATTCTCGTTCGCCGCTTCCAGGATCTTGGACCAGGGCACCATCACGCCCAGGTCGACCACCTCGAAGCCGTTGCACTGGAGCACGACGCCGACGATGTTCTTGCCGATGTCGTGGACGTCGCCCTTGACGGTCGCCATCACGACCTTGCCCTTGCCCTTGGAGCCGGGCTCCTTGGCGGCCTCGATGAACGGCAGCAGGTGCGCCACCGCCTTCTTCATCACGCGGGCGGACTTCACCACCTGCGGCAGGAACATCTTGCCCGATCCGAACAGGTCGCCGACGACGTTCATGCCGTCCATCAAAGGACCCTCGATCACCTCGATCGGCCGCGCGAACAGCTGGCGCGCCTCTTCGGTGTCGTCGACGACATGCGCGTCGATGCCCTTGACCAAGGCATGTTCCAGCCGCTTGGCGACCCCCCAGCTGCGCCACTCGGCCGCCTGCTTCTCCGCCACGGCATCGGTGCCACGGAAGCGCTCGGCGAGCGCCACCAGCCGCTCGCCCGCATCCGGATCGCGATTGAGGATCACGTCCTCGCAGGCCGTGCGCAGCTCGGGCTCGATCTGGTCATAGACCTCGAGCTGGCCGGCGTTGACGATCGCCATGTCCATGCCCGCGGGGATCGCGTGGTACAGGAACACCGAGTGCATCGCTTTCCGGACCGGCTCGTTGCCGCGAAACGAGAAGCTGAGGTTCGACAAGCCGCCCGAGATATGGACGTGTGGGCAGCGCGCCTTGATCTCGCGGCACGCCTCGATGAAGTCGACGCCGTAGTTGTTGTGCTCCTCGATCCCCGTCGCCACCGCGAACACATTGGGGTCGAAGATGATGTCCTCAGGGGGAAAGCCGATGCCGACCAGCAGCTTGTACGCGCGCTCGCAGATCTCGACCTTGCGCGCCTGGGTGTCGGCCTGGCCGACCTCGTCGAACGCCATCACCACGACCGCGGCGCCATAGGCCATGCACTTGCGGGCGTGCTCGAGGAAGAGCTCCTCGCCTTCCTTCATGCTGATCGAGTTGACGATCGGCTTGCCGGACACGCACTTCAGCCCCGCCTCGATCACGTCCCACTTGGAGCTGTCGACCATCACCGGGATGCGGGCGATGTCGGGCTCTGCCTGGATCAGCTTCAGGAAGGTCGTCATGGCGTGGTGCGCGTCGAGCAGCCCCTCGTCCATGTTGACGTCCAGCACCTGCGCGCCCGCCTCCACCTGCTGGAGCGCGACCTCGATCGCGGCGGCATAGTCGCCGTTCATGATCAGCTTCTTGAAGCGCGCGGAGCCGGTAACGTTGGTGCGCTCGCCGATGTTGACGAAGCTGGTGGAGGACTGAGTCATGGTCTTCTTCTCTCGATCCTCCCCCACAGGGGGAGGGGGACCGCCGAAGGCGGTGGAGGGGTAGTTGCAACAAACGGACCGGTATGCGCGTGGGGGGACACCCCTCCACCAGCTTCGCTGGTCCCCCTCCCCCTCCGGGGGAGGATTTCAGACCTCACGCCGCCATGGTGAACGGCTCGAGCCCGGCAAGCCGCGTTCGCACTTCCGGCGTCGGGATCTTGCGCGGCGGCAGTTCGCGCACCGCCTCGGCAATCGCCTGGATGTGCGCCGGGGTCGATCCGCAGCAACCGCCCAGCACGTTGACCTGGCGGTTCTCCGCCCAGTCGCGCACCAGCCCCGCGGTCGTCTCCGGCGCCTCGTCATAGGCGCCGAGCTCGTTGGGAAGCCCGGCATTGGGATAGACCATGATCAGCGTGTCGCAGATCTGCGACAGCGTCTTCACATGCGGCCGCAGCTGCTCGGCGCCGAACGAGCAGTTGAGCCCGATGGTCAGCGGTCGCGCATGGCGCACCGCATGCCAGAACGCCTCGACCGTGTGCCCCGACAGGTTGCGCCCGGACAGGTCGGTCAGCGTCATCGACAGCATGATCGGCAGGTCGCGGCCCAGCGCGTTGCCCGCCTCGATCGCCGCCATGATCCCGGCCTTGGCGTTCAGCGTATCGAACACCGTCTCGATCAGCACGAAGTCCGCGCCGCCCTCGACCAGCGCATCGATCTGCTCGCGGTACACGTCCTTCAGATAATCGAAGTCGATCTCGCGGAAGCCGGGGTCGTTGACGTCGGGGCTCAGCGACAGCGTCTTGTTGGTCGGCCCGATCGCGCCGGCGACGAAGCGCGGGCGGCCATCCTTTGCCTGGAACTCGTCGGCGATGCGGCGGGCGAGCTTCGCGCTCTCGACGTTGATCTCGCGCACCAGATGCTCGGCGCCATAGTCGGCCTGGCTGATCCGGTTGGCGGAGAAGGTGTTGGTCTCGGCGATGTCGGCTCCGGCCTCGAAGTAGGCGCGATGGATCGATTCCGGCACCTCGGGCTTGGTCAGCGCGAGGATGTCGTTGTTGCCCTTCTGGTCGTGCGAGAGGCCAAGCGTGCCGGCATAGTCGGCCTCCGACAGCTTCCAGTTCTGGATCTCGGTCCCGAACGCGCCATCGGTGATCAGCACGCGCTTGGCGGCCTCGGCCAGCAGGGTTTCGCGGGGAGTCATGCCTTCAACCTTCTCTCGTCGCCCTGAACCTGGTTCGGGGTCCATCAATCCGCACGTGTCGCCGCCGCCTGCTGCACGATGGATGCCGAAACAACTTCGGCATGCCGTGCGAAGCGGCGAAGCGCCTCAAGCCGCCACCGCGCCCGCCGCCTTGTTCGGCCGCAACCCCAGCAGGTGGCAGATCGCATAGCTCAGCTCGGCGCGGTTGAGCGTGTAGAAGTGGAAGTGGCGCACGTCGCCCGCATAGAGCCGGCGGCACATCTCCGCCGCGATCGTCGCCGCCACCAGCTGGCGCGAGGCGGGATGGTCGTCCAGCCCCTCGAACAGCCGGTCCATCCAGTCGGGGATCGCCGCCCCGCACATGCCCGCGAACTTGCGCGTCTGCGCGACGTTCGAAACGGGCAGGATGCCCGGCACGATCTCGGCCGAAATGCCCGCCGCGGTCGCCGCGTCGCGGAAGCGGAAAAACGCCTCGGGCGTGAAGAAGAACTGGGTGATCGCCCGCGTCGCGCCCGCATCCAGCTTGCGCTTCAGATTGTCCAGGTCCTCCACCTTGGTGCCCGAATCCGGATGGCACTCGGGATAGGCGGCGACCGAGATCTCGAACGGGTGCAGCTTCTTGAGGCCCGCCACCAGCTCGGCGGCATTGGCGTAGCCTTGCGCATGCGCTTGGAACTTCTGGCCCGCCACCGGCGGATCGCCGCGAAGTGCCACGATGTGGCGCACGCCCGCGGCCCAATATTCTTCGGCCACCTGGTCGATCTCGTCGCGGCTCGCCTCGACGCAGGTCAGGTGCGCGGCCGCGGCCAGGCTGGTCTCGCGCTGGATGCGCGCGACGGTGGCATGGGTGCGCTCGCGCGTCGATCCGCCCGCGCCATAGGTGACGGACACGAAGCGCGGGCCGAGCGGCTCCAGCGTACGCACCGCCTCCCACAGCGTCTCTTCCATCTTCGCCGACTTGGGCGGGAAGAACTCGAACGACACCGCAGCGTCGCCCGCCATGTCCGCGAACAGCGGCGCATCGAGCGCGCGGCGCGCTTCCTCGAGCTGGTTCACCGAAATCGTCATGCCGCCTGCTTCTCCACCCGGGTGGCGCCAACCTTACGCGCCAGCCACAGCTTCACCGTCAGTTCGCCGCCTTCCAGCGTCTCCGTCTGCACGGGCGCGAGCCCGGCCGCGGCGAACCAGCCGAGCATCTGCTCGTCCGAAAATCCAAGTCGCGCATGCGCGTCGCGCGTGCGCAGGTCCTCGCGCTCGTGCGGCGCGAAATCGACGATCAGCAACCGCCCTCCGTTCGCCAGCACGCGCGCGGCTTCGGCGATCACGGCGCCGGGGTGCTGCGCGAAATGCAGCACATGGTGCAGGATCGCGGCGTCCGCATCCTCGTCCGACAGCGGCAGCCGGTAGAAATCGGCCTGGCGCAGCTCCGCCTTGTCGAGCCCGCGCTCGGAGAGCTTGGCACGGGCCAGCCGCAGCATTTCCGAGCTGCGGTCGACGCCCAGCGCATGCGCCGCCTGGGGCGCGAACAGCTCCAGCATCCGGCCGGTACCCGTACCGATATCCACCAGCGTTCCGATCGGCTGCGCGCCCAGCGCCCGCGCACACGCCGCCTCCACCTCGCTCTCGGCGACGTGGAGCGATCGGATCGCGTCCCACTCGCCGGCATGCGCCTCGAACCAGGCGGCCGCCGCCTGCGCGCGGTCGGCGCGTACCGCCGCGAGCCGCGCCGTGTCGGCCAGCGTCCAGGGATCGCCCTCACCCGTCCAGGCATCGATCGCGGCGAGCACGGGCGCGATCCGCGCCTCGTCGCCCAGCGCCACGAACACCCAGCTGCCTTCCTTGCGCCGCTCCGCAAGCCCTGCGTCGACCAGGATCTTCACGTGGCGCGACACGCGCGGCTGGCTCTGCCCCAGCACCTGCGCCAGCTCGCCCACCGACAGCTCCATCGAGCGCAGCAGCGCCACGATGCGCAGCCGGGTCGCGTCCGCAAGCGCGCGAAAGATGTCGAGGGCGGGAGCCATGCCCGGTGATATAAAGATTTCTTTATATGGGGTCAACGCCGCGCCACGGCTTGCACGCGCCCGTTGCGGCAGGGAAACAACCCTGCCCCCGGTGCGTTCGCGCCGCGGATGATTTCAGGGTCAAGGAAAGAGGAACCCCCGATGAAGAAGGCCATTCTGCTTCCGATCGCCGCCGCCGCGTTCGCCCTCTCCGCCTGCAGCGACAAGGCGCAGAACGAGACCAGCCAGGCAGCCGATTCCATCGCGGCCGACGCCAACGCCACGATGGGCGAAGCCGTCGACGACGTGGCGGCCGCCAGCGATCGCGCCTTTGACGCGGCGGAGAACGGCATCGACCGCGCCGGCGCCGCGATCGGCAACGCTGCCGACGATGCGGGTCGCGCGATCGACCGCGGTACGCGCGAGACCGGCGAGCATCTGGAGCATGCCGGCAACGACCTCCAGCACTGACGCGATGCGGTTCCTCGTCCTCCTGCTCGCCCCGCTGGCGCTCGCCGGCTGCGGCGGGCCGGAGGACGCGGCGCCCGGCGCGATCCGCCCGGACGAGGCGCGCGCCCTCAACGAAGCGGCCGAGATGCTTGGCCCCAACAGCGTGAGCGCCGCGGCGCTCGCCGCCGACAATCAGATGGACAGGCCATGACCCCTCGCCCCCTCGGCCCCACCGACCTCGAGACCCCGCCGCTGGTGCTGGGCGGCAACGTTTTCGGCTGGACCGCCGACAAGGACACGAGCTTCCGCGTCCTCGACGCCTTTGTGGAGCGCGGCGGGCGGATGATCGACACCGCCGACGTCTATTCCGCCTGGGTCGACGGCCACCGGGGCGGCGAGTCCGAGGCGGTGATCGGCGAGTGGCTGCGCGCCACCGGCAAGCGCGACCAGGTGCTGCTCGCGACCAAGGTCGGCATGCTGCCGGGCGAAGGCGGGGAAAAGCTCGCGCCGGCGCGGATCGCCGCTGCCGTCGAAGCCTCGCTCCAGCGGCTCGGCACCGATCGCATCGACGTCTATTTCGCCCACCAGGACGACGAGGCGGTTCCCCAGGAGGACTATCTCGCCGCCTTTGCCCGGCTGGTCGAGGCCGGCAAGGTCCGTGTGATCGGCGCGTCCAACTTCCACGCGATGCGGCTGAAGTCGGCGATCGACATCGCCGTGCGCGAGGCGCTGCCGCTGATCCACGTGTTCCAGCCCGAATACAACCTCGTCAGCCGCCACCGCTTCGAGGGCGAGCTTCAGAACCTGTGCATCGAGCACAACATCGCGGTGACGCCCTATTACGGCCTCGCCTCGGGCTTCCTCACCGGCAAGTATCGCAGTCGCGACGACCTGTCGAAGAGCGTGCGCGGCGGCGGCATGGCCGAGCTGCTGGAGGGCAAGGGCGCCGCGGTGCTGGCCGCGATGGACGCGATCGCCGCGGAGACCGGCGCCACCCTCGCCCAGATCGCGCTCGCCTGGCTCGCCGCCCAGCCCGGCGTCACCGCCCCGATTGCCAGCGCGACCAGCGTCGAGCAGGTCGAGGAACTGACCGGCTCCTGGGACCTGGACCTCAGCAAGGACCAACTCGAGCGCCTCACCAACGCCGGCGCCTGACGACCGCTCCCCGTAGCCCACCGCATCCCCGTTTAGGCGAACAGCTGCGAAACCCCTGACCGTGCTCCTGCGAAGGCAGGAGCCCAGGGCCCCAAGCACCGCCAGTCGTTGGTCTACTTGGCCCTGGATTCCTGCCTGCGCAGGAATACGGGTGCGACCAATAGGACAGCGCCCCCTGTTTCGCAGTATCCCCGCGCAGGCAGGAATCCAGAGCTCAGCAGAACGACGGCAGCGCCCAGGAGCCTTGCCGCCGACGACGGCGGAGCGGGACTGATCGGAAGATTCCAGGTCATGGACCTGCCAGTGAACGCTTCTAGATCGAGCGCTGAACCGCAGAGCGGAGGGTCTCTCCGCCACCGCGATGGAGAGAGATGGAATCGGTGCTATCCTGCCCGAATGAAGAATGCCCTCCGCTCCGTCGTCACACATCCTCGTACCGCGGCGACCCTATTCAGCGCCCTCATGATCGCGCAGTCCTGCCCTGCAGCCGCGACTTCCTGCGACAGGACAGCCATCGCCGCGATGTCGAATGAGGAGGCGGCCGAGACGATCCTCGACGGCAGCGTGCGGGTCGGATTCGGTTTCGTACGCGAAAGCGAAAGCGGGCCAGACATGCGACGGCAGGAGGTGGACATCGTGCTACCGCTGAAAGGGCGGCCCGGGATCGTCCTTTTGGAACCCGAATCGATCAACCGGACGACTAAAGAGGACGGTTTTTTTCGCTGGCTTCCGTATGGCCCGAACGAGTTTCGTCTGTTCGCCCTAGCTTCCTCGACCGGTGGCGCCGCAGTGCCGAAGTGCCTTGCGGCAATCATCACCTCGAAGCCCGCGCCGGCCCTCTACAAGGCCATCGTCGCCGCGTCGAGAAGGCAGAAGTGAACCTAGAGGACGGCACCCGCGGGTCCGCCAGTCTACCGCTATCCGGTTTCTGCCGCGTCTTCAGCATCCTGGCGGAGAGCGTCGCCGCCGCTAAGTTCGGACTGCCGTCGGGCATGCACGGCCTCGGTGGAGCAAGCGCCGCACGGTACTAGGCGTCGCGCTTTCCTCCCCTATAATGGCGGAATGGCCAGCCTATCCGATCCAAGCTCACCATCTTCGTCCGCCGGCGCGTCGGAGCCGTTGATCACCGGCCCCGTTCCGCCGGAGCTCCAAGAGAGCGTGGCACGTCACCAGGCCCACCTTCTGGCGCTGGTGGAGAGCCTGCGCGCCGCCGGCGTGGGGGAAGAGATCATCGAGGCAAGCGTCGCGCAGCTTCTCGACAGCTACCGTAGCGAGCTCACGGCGGCGATTCGCGCCCTGGTCCGGGAGCGGTCCGGTGACTGAGCCGAAGCTGGCAGACGACGAAGGCCGGCTCGCCGCACTCGGACGGTTGCAGATCCTCGAGACGCCGCCCGAGCAGCCGTTCGAGAAGATCGTCACCCTGGTGCGGACGGTCCTTGCCGTCCCGATCGCCACCGTCTCCCTCGTCGATAGGGATCGCCAGTGGTTCAAGGCGCAGCGCGGCCTGGAGGTTCAGGAAACGGCTCGCTCCATCTCGATCTGCACGTACACGATCCAGCAGGCCGAGCCTCTCATCATCGAGGACACGCATCTCGACGCGCGCTTCGCGGGAAATCCGCTCGTGCAAGGGGGGCCGCGCATCCGCAGCTACGCGGGTGTCCCGCTCCGGACGCCGGAGGGCTATAATGTGGGCTCGCTGTGCGCGATGGACACGAAGCCGCGCCGTTTCAGCCCTGCCGACATCGCGATCCTGAGCAATTTCGCCAACATCGTCAGCGACGAGATGGAGTTGCGCCTGATTGCGAGCACGGACTTCCTGACCGGCGCGTTGAGCCGTCGGGGGTTCGAAGAACAACTCGGCCGCGAGATCGCCCGGCACAGGCGGTATCATCGGCCGAGTTCGCTCGCGATCCTGGACATCGATCACTTCAAGACGATCAACGACAGCTTCGGACATCCTGCGGGCGATGACGTTCTGCGACAGATGGGCCAGCTGATCGCCAAGGTGCTTCGCCCGGCCGACGTCTACGGGCGTCTGGGCGGGGAAGAGTTCGGCGTGCTCCTGCCCGAGACCGGCGCGGCAGACGCCTTCGTGGCGGCGGAACGGCTGCGCGAAGCCATCCAGAACCACCGTTTCGAGATGCCGGGCGGGCACCGCATCTCGGTGACCGCCAGCGTTGGCGTCGCGGAATGTGGCGAGATGGAGGAGCCCAAGGCCTGGCTCTCCCGCGCGGACAAGCATCTGTACGAGGCAAAGACGAGCGGTCGAAACTGCACCCGCATGGCGCCGTCGGACGCATCCGCACGCGCCTGATTGCTTCGGCCGCGATGGGCGCCGGTCCCGGCACTCCCCGTCTTCCGAATACGCCCCGACCCGGAAAGCCAGAGGAACGCCCGGCGCTTTCGGCTCTTGGGCAGAGACTTTCCGCGGCGACCGGCGGCGCTTTTCTCCTCCACTGCGACGGTCGGAAGTTGGGTGGATTGCAGACTGTCCGCTTTCAGGCGGCAGTAGGAATCGCTGCCTTCCCGAAAACGATGGTGTTTCGGGCATCGCTGGTCGCCCGCTACACCATGATCTTGCCGAATATGAGCGATTCTCGTATCATGCACCGGTCGCGAAAAACGGTTGCGTGCGGTTGATGTAATATCTCTGCGCGGTGCCGCGTACACGTCTTCCCGTGCGGTCGCATGGTTGACCAGCGTCTCCAAACTAACCGCCAGCATCGAACGATGCTGCGATCAGTGGAGCGCACCATGCTAAAGAATATAACCATCATCGGTGCCGGCCTCGGCGGACTCATGCTCGGCCGTGTACTTCATCGGCATGGCATCAAGGTCACGATCTACGAGGGCGAGGCCTCGTCTTCTGCCCGGAAACAGGGCGGGCTGCTCGACATCCACGCCGACAGCGGTCAGCGCGCGATCAGGGCCGCTGGGCTGTACGGTGATTTCCTGCTCCTCGTCCGCCCGGGCGAGGACGCCAAGCGCGTCATGGACAAGGATGGGAACATCCTGTTCGATTATCCCGGCGCCTCGTCGTCTCGGCCGGAGGTCGATCGAGGGGCGCTTCGTGCCATGCTGATCGACTCGCTTCCCGAAGGCACGATCCGGTGGAACCACAAGGTCGCGAGCGTGACGCCGCTTGAAGATGGCCGGCACGCGATTGCTTTCGCCGATGGCACCCATGCCACGGCCGATCTACTCGTCGGCGCGGATGGCGCCTGGTCGAAGGTCCGGCCGCTCTTGATCGATGCCAAGCCCACTTACTCGGGCACCTGTTTTGTCGAGGTAGGGCTTGGCGCCAGCGATAGCCGCCACGCGGCAAGCATCGCAGCGATCGGCACCGGCACGCTGATGGCGGTGGCGCCCGGCCGGGGCATCCTGGTCCACCGCAACGCCGACGGCAGCGTTGCAGGTTATGCCGCGCTGAACGAGCCGGAGGGCTGGATTGGAGCAATCGATTTTACCGACGTTCATGCCGGTCTAGCCGTGATCGCGGAGCGGTTCTCGGGCTGGGCACGGCACCTCACCCGCTTCATCACCGACAGCGTCGCCAAACCGACACCCCGTCCAATCTACGCGCTTCCTCCCGGTATCCGATGGGCCCGGCGATATGGCGTGACCTTGGTCGGCGACGCGGCACATCTCATGTCGCCGTTCGCCGGCGAAGGTGCCAACCTTGCGATGTATGACGGCGCGCACCTCGGACAATCAATCGCCGCAAGTCCTGACGATCTCGGCACCGCTCTCACCACCTACGAGACTGCTCTGTTTCTTAGGAGCGGCGAGATCGCGCACATGTCTGCTCGCAACCAAGAGCTGTTCTTCGGCGCTGCCGCCCCCGCAAGCGTGGCCGATCTGTTCAGGCACTTGGCGGGACCGGGTCATAACAGGCGAGCTACGTCGTTCCCGACTTCGGACGCGGGTTGGGAAAGCGTCTAGCCGCTCGCGCTGCGAGCTGCGGGCGTACATGCATTCCCGGTATCTGTTCCCGACTGCTCTCCTGAGGCTGCCGCGCGGAGATGGAGAGAATGGGAAAGGGGGCGCTGAACGGACGGTGGCTTTCGGCGACGTGGATTGAGGCCCTGAACGTCTGGGTATGGGCGTTTCCTGCCGTAGCCGTTCGGGGGTACCGGCACGGCCTCCCTCGACGTACGGGCCCTTGAACCCGGGCTATCTGCGGCGCCTGCGAGAGCACGGCGTACAACGCCTTCGCCTCGGATGTCTGGACGGAAGGCAGACGTGGTCCGTCCACGCCGCCGCTAGTCGAGGAGGAAGAACAGCACCGCAAGCACGAGAGCGAAACCCGCTATCATGCGCTCGAAGGGGAGCGACACACCCTGTCGCCTCCTCGTCGACGGGGGTGCGCCGCCGCCGTTGCGCCGCTGCATGTCTTGCCGGTGCATCCGGGCGATGAAGATTCCGGGATCACCGTGCGGCTCCCTCCGGCCCGGCGACCCGTAGAGCAGAGGCACCTCCGTCAGGAGGTCCTTCTCCAGACCCTTTGCCGCGTCGCTCCGCCTCTTCAGATCCGCAGCGAAATCATCCGGGTTCTCGAACGATCCGTTCATGAGGACCACCTAGCTCCCCACGCTCAGACCAGCACCGGCTCCGGCAGCGCCTCGAACGCCGGCTTGGCCAGCAGATAGCCCTGCACCAGCTCGATGCCGAGCGCGCGCACCGCGTCCAGCTCACCGCGCGTCTCGATCCCTTCCGCGATCACCGTCACGCCCAACCTGCGGCACAGCCCCACCATCGCGTCGACGATCATCCGGCGCGGCTCGCTCGCGTCCACGCCGCGCAGCAGCGCCATGTCGAGCTTGATGACGTCCGGCTGGAACCGCGCAAGCAGCCCGAGCCCGGCATAGCCCGCGCCGAAATCGTCCAGCGCGGTCGTGAACCCCATCTCGCGATAGGTTTCGACGATATCCAGCACATGCGCCGGATCGGCCATCCGCTCGTTCTCGGTGAACTCGAACATCAGCCGGTCGGTTGGAAGCCCGGTCGCCTGCGCCGTCCGCAGCGTCAGCTGGATGCAGGCCTTGGGCGAATAGACGGCGTTCGGCAGGAAGTTGATCGACAGCCGCGCCCCCGTCTCCAGCAACCCGGCCGCCACCGCGCTCTCGATCGCTGCCACCCGGCACTGCTGGTCGAAGGCATAGCGGTTTTCCGGCGTCACCCGCGCCAGCACGGTCGCAGCGGCCTCTCCCTCGGCACCGCGCACCAGCGCCTCATAGGCCCAGGGCCGCCCCGTGCGCAGGTCGACGATCGGCTGGAAGGCCATGGAGATGGGAAAGTCGAGCGCCCGCCCGTCGCGGCAGGCACCGCATCCGCGGGAAGGGGTATCGGTCATGCAATCCCCAATAGCGTCAAAATGTTAGCAACTTGTGTCGGTCAGTCCCCGGCGAAGGCGAACGGCGTCACCCCGCCCTCGCGCTCGTGGACCAGCAGCGCGTGTCCGACGGGCGGTGCCGAACGCTGGCCGCAGTCCCGCCGCGTGCAGGCGCGACAGCCGAGACCGATCCCCACCGCCTCGCCGCCAAGATCGGTGCCCCGCGCCGCCGCCCAGCCGCGCGCCTGGTCCGCCCCCAGCAGCAGCGCGATCGTGAAGCGCACGCGCACTCCGGCCACCTCGCCCACCGCCGGGTGGACGACATGCGCCCAGCTGAACCACCGGCTGCCGTCCTCCAGTTCCACCAGCTGGGTCACCGCCGCATCGGTCCGGGCGAACGCCTCGAACGCGCTCCACAGCGGGCAGAGCCCGGCGGCGTCCGCCACCGGCGATCCGCTCATCCCGGCAAAGCGCTTCGACACCTGCCCCGCCCGGTCGATCCGCAGCAGGCAGAAGGCAAGCCCCCGCGCGCCCACCCGCCCGAGTGTCGTCAACCGATGCGCCACCTGCTCGAACGACGTGCCGAACCGCCGCGCCAGCAGCGGCACGTCATAGCCGGTCGCTTCGCACGCGCGCAGGAACCGCGCATAGGGCATGGTCACGGCCGCCGCGAAATAGCCCAGCAGGTGGCGGCGGTAGAGCCGCTCCGCCGCCCGGTCGGTGAAGCCCGCGCCGCGCACCAGCGCCTCTACCGGCACCCGCGCCTCGCTCTGCCCGATCTGCCGCGCGAGCAGCTGCAAGCGCTGCGCCGGGCCCAGCAGCTCCGACAGCTGCAACTGGCGCGCATGGAGGTCCAGACGATAGAGCCGGTCCGGCAGCACCTCGGCCGGCAGCACCCGCACCGAAAGCTGGTGGCGCACCCGCAGCCGCTCGGCGAGCGCGGCACCAAGGTCCGCTGCCGACTGGCGCAGCTCGTCCGCCACGCCCTCGGCGAGTTCGTCGAGTTCGGCGAAATGGTTGCGCCAGCGCTCCACCTCGCGCCGCACCAGCACCTGCGGGTCGTCGGCCGCGGGCGCAGCCCCGGCGGCCCCCGCCGCCCCGCCCAGCCGGTCGAACACGCGCGCGAACGCCTCCGCCCCGCCGGGCGCACTCGCCAGCCACTCGGCGACGTCGTGGCGGTCGATCTCCAGGTCCGCGAACATCGGATCGGCCAGCCGCCGTCGCAGCGCATCGACCCCGCCCGCCGGCTCGCCGCTGGTCAGCGTGCGCGGATCGAAGTCGAAGCGCTCGGCCAGCCGCACCAGCAACGCCGCCGACAAGGGACGCTGGTTGCGCTCCACGAGGTTGAGGTAGCTGGGCGAAATGCCGAGCAGTTCGGCCATCGCCGCCTGGGTGAGCCCCGCCTGCCGCCGCACCCGCCGAACCGCATGTCCCGCCAGCAGCTTGCGCTCCGCCATCCCGCTCTCCCCGGCATCTTCTGTGAAGTCTTTACAGCATCACTGCTGCCGGGGCGAGCACTTCCACTCCGTGACCCCTTTTGCAGCGCGCGCGTGCTTCTGAAAGGCGCGGCCGTGGGGCAAATGGGTCCGGCAACTTCGGGGTGCAGCTGTAAAGGACGTGACAAGGTCGTGTCGCCGACGCAGCGGATCTTGCCGTCCGGCACTCCGATCACCGTCTCGGCAGGGCCTAGAGCCCCGCCCACCCGTTCCTGGGGAGGAAAGGTGCCCGCCGGAGTCTCTCCGGCGGGCATTTTCGTGTGTGAGGCGCGCAGCATGGGAGCGGCGGAGAGACGCGGAAGGCCAGCCCGGACCCCCGCCGTATCCCTGCGCAGGCAGGGATCCAGGGCCAAGCAGAGCAAGCCAGGCCGCACTTCGGCAACCCTGGACTCCCGCCTTCGCGGGAGCACGACAAACGAGGAAGGCGAGCGGCCTCCGGTCCCCCCACCATCGGCGGGAGGAGCCGCGCAACCGCAGCCCCTCCCCCGAAGGATCAGCCGTCGACCATGCCCCCGGCCGCCAGCACCGCCAGCGTCACCAGCTCGCTCGCGGTCGACGTCATCGGCGCGATCTGCACCGGCTTCTCCATGCCGATCAGCATCGGCCCGATCATGTCGTCGCCGCCCAGCTCGCGCAGCAGCTTGGCCGAGATGTTGGCCGACTGCAGGCCCGGCATGATCAGCACGTTGGCCGGGCCCGACAGGCGCGCGAACGGATAGTTCGCCAGCTGGCGCGGGTTGAGCGCCACGTCGGGCGTCATCTCGCCCTCATATTCGAAGCTCACCTCGCGCTTGTCGAGCACGCCGACGGCCCCGCGCAGCTGCTCCAGCCACTTGCCCTCGGGGTTGCCGAAGTTGGCGTAGCTCAGGAACGCGACCCGCGGCTCGTGGCCCATGCGACGCGCGACCTGCGCGGTCGCCTCGGCGATGTCGGCCAGTTCCTCGGAGTTCGGGCGCTCATTGACCGTGGTGTCGGCGATGAACACCGTGTGGCTCTGCCCCACCAGCACATGGATGCCGAACGGCGTGCGGCCTTCCTTGGGATCGATCACGCGGCGCAGTTCGCGGATCGTCTGCGCATAGGTGCGCGTGACGCCCGTGATCATCGCATCGCCCTCGCCCAGCTGCAGCAGCAGCGCGCCAAAGATGTTGCGATCCTGGTTCACCATCCGCTCGCAATCGCGACGCAGATAGCCGCGGCGCTGGAGGCGCGCGTAGAGGAAGTCGACCATCTGCGGCACCAGCGGCGAATGGCGGCTGTTGTGAACCTCGTAGGTCTCCGGGTCCGTGACGCCCAGCGCGCGCAGGCGATCGTACACGTCGTCGCGACCCACCAGCACCGGCGTGCCATAGCCGCCCTCGCGGAAGTTGATCGCGGCGCGCAGCACCACCTCTTCCTCGCCCTCGGCGAAGATGACGCGCTTCGGGTGCGCCTTGGCGCCCTCATAGGCGAGGCTGAGCACCGAGGTGGTCGGGTTGAGCCGGCCGCGCAGCGTGTGGCGATAGGCGTCCATGTCGAGGATCGGCTTGGTCGCCACGCCCGAATCCATCGCCGCCTGGGCGACGGCGGCGGGCACCAGCTCCATCAGCCGCGGGTCGAACGGCGCCGGGATGATATATTCCGGGCCGAAGCTGTGCTTCACGCCATAGGCGGCCGCCACTTCCTCCGGCACCTGCTGGCGCGCGAGCTTGGCGATCGCCTGTGCGGCGGCGACCTTCATCGCATCGTTGATCGTGGTCGCGCGCACGTCGAGCGCGCCGCGGAAGATGAACGGGAAGCCCAGCACGTTGTTAACCTGGTTCGGATAGTCCGAACGACCGGTGGCGATGATCACGTCCGGGCGCGCGGCCTTCGCCTCCGGCGGGGTGATCTCCGGATCGGGGTTCGCCATTGCGAACACGATCGGGTTCGGCGCCATCTTCTTGAGGAGCTCGGCCGGAAGTGCGTTCGCCGCAGACAGGCCCATGAACACGTCGGCACCGTCCAGTGCCTCGGCGAGCGTGCGCTTGTCGGTGGCGACGGCATGTGCCGACTTCCACTGGTTCATGCCGGCTTCGCGCCCCTGGTAGAGCACGCCGTCCAGGTCGACCATCAGCAAGTTCTCCTGCCGGACGCCCATCACCTTCACCAGGTCCGCGCAGGCGAGTGCCGCGGCACCCGCGCCGTTCATCACCACCTTGGTCTCGGCGATGTTGCGCTTGGTCAGGTACAGCGCGTTGATCAGGCCCGCTGCGGCGATGATGGCGGTGCCGTGCTGGTCGTCGTGGAACACCGGAATGTTCATCCGCTCGCGCAGCGTCTGCTCGATGATGAAGCATTCCGGGGACTTGATGTCCTCCAGGTTGATGCCGCCGAAGGTCGGCTCCATCAGCTCGACCGCGTCGATGAAGCGGTCCACGTCCTCGGTCTTCAGCTCGATGTCGATCGAATCGACGTCGGCGAAGCGCTTGAACAGCACCGACTTGCCTTCCATCACCGGCTTGGACGCGAGCGCGCCCAGGTTGCCAAGACCCAGGATGGCAGTGCCGTTGGAGATCACCGCAACCAGGTTGCCCTTGGCGGTATAGTCATAGGCGGTGGCAGGGTCGGCCGCGATCGCGCGCACCGGAACCGCGACGCCCGGCGAATAGGCAAGCGCCAGGTCGCGCTGCGTCGACATCGGCTTCGACGCGATAATCTCGATCTTTCCCGGCCGTCCCTCCGAGTGGAACAGCAGCGCCTCGCGCTCGGAGAATTGGACGTTCGATTCTTCTGCCATCTGCAACCTTCCCGCACTGATGGCTCTGCCCTTAGGACGCATCCTCGCCTCCGTCACCCCACCGCAGCCCGGGCATGACGCCGGTCGCTTCTTCGGCTACCCACGCGCGCATGCCTGCCGTTCCAGCACCCACCCCGATGATGGCGCAATATCTCGCGCTCAAAGCCGAAGCAGCCGACTGCCTGCTGTTCTACCGCATGGGCGACTTTTTTGAACTGTTTCACGACGACGCCAAAATCGCCGCGGCCGTGCTCGACATCGCGCTCACCGCACGCGGCGAGCATGAGGGCGCGAAAATCCCGATGTGCGGCGTGCCGATCCACGCCGCCGAGGGCTATCTGGCGCGGCTGATCAAGGCCGGCCACCGCGTCGCCATCGCCGAGCAGGTGGAGACGCCCGAGGAAGCCAAGAAGCGCGGCGGCTCCAAGGCGCTCGTCGCCCGCGCGATCGTGCGCGTGGTCACCGCCGGCACGCTGACCGAAGAAGCGCTGCTCGACGCGCGCGCCGCCAACTGGTGCGTGGCGGTCGGCGAAGCCGGCGGCGAGGTCGCGATCGCCGCGGCCGATGTCTCCACCGGCCGCTTCGAGCTGATCGAGACCGACGCCCATGCGCTCGCCGCCACCATCGCGCGGCTTGCCCCCGCCGAGGTGGTCGCCTCCGAGGCCTCCGCCTTTGCCGAGATCGCGACCAGTCTGCGCCCCCGCATCGACTTCGACAGCGCCGCCGGCGAGGCGCGGCTGAAGGCGCTGTTCGGCGTCGCCACGCTCGACGGCTTCGGCAGCTTCGGCCGCGCCGGCCTGGCTGCGGCGGGCGGGCTCGTCGCCTATCTCGAGCATACCGCGCGCGGCAGCCTGCCCTTCCTCCGCCCGCCTTTGGTGTCGCGCAACGACCAGTGCATGGCGGTCGACGCCGCCACCCGCGAGAGCCTGGAGCTCACCCGCACCACCTCGGGCAGCCGCAGCGGTAGCCTGCTCGACGCGGTCGACCG
This sequence comes from Sphingomonas molluscorum, assembly GCF_039522995.1. Taxonomy (NCBI): domain Bacteria; kingdom Pseudomonadati; phylum Pseudomonadota; class Alphaproteobacteria; order Sphingomonadales; family Sphingomonadaceae; genus Sphingomonas; species Sphingomonas molluscorum. The sequence goes on from NZ_BAAAEL010000002.1 coordinate 393,639, forward strand.
CACCGTCACGGGTGCCGGCGCACGCCTGCTGGGTGCCGACATCGCCGCACCCTTGATGGACCGTGCCGCAATCGAGGCGCGGCTCGACGCCGTCACCCGCTTCCACGACGATCCCGGCCTGCGCGACGGCGTGCGTTCCGCCCTGCGCGCGCTTCCCGACGTCGGCCGCGCGCTCGGCCGCATTGCCGCCGGCCGCGGCTCCCCGCGCGACCTGGGCCAGCTACGCGACGGCCTCGACGGCGCGCGCACGCTGGGCGACCGCCTCGAACAGCTCGCCGACGCACCGCCGCTGCTCGGCCAGCTGGTGCCGGCTCTCCGCGGCCACGGCGCGCTGGTCGAGCTGCTCAGCCGCGCGCTCGTCCCCTCGCCCCCGATCGACGCCGCCAACGGCGGCTATATTGCCGAGGGCTATGACGCCGCGCTTGACGATCTCCGCGCCACCGGCGCCGGTGGCCGCCGCGCCATCGCCGCGCTGGAGGCGGAGTTCCGCACCCGCACCGGCGTCAACGCGCTCAAGATCCGCCACAACGGCGTGCTCGGCTATCATATCGAGGTGCCGGCCCGCGCCGCCGACGCGCTGATGAAGGCCGACAGCGGCTTCACCCATCGCCAGACGCTCGCCGGCTGCGTCCGCTTCAACGCGCCCGAACTGCACGAGGTCGCGCTCAAGGTCACCCAGGCCGGCGCCCATGCGCTCGCCGCCGAGGCCGCGCATCTGGAGGAACTGACCGGCCAGGTGCTTGGAAACCGCGAGGCCATCGCCGCCACCGCCGATGCCCTCGCGCGCATCGACGTCGCCGCCGGCCTCGCCGAACGCGCGGCCGAGGGCGGCTGGGCACGCCCCGACCTGGTCGACCACGCCTGCCTGGAGATCGAGGGCGGCCGCCACCCGGTGGTCGAAGCCGCCGTCGCCAAGGCCGGCGGGCGCTTCGTCGCCAACGACTGCCGCCTGTCGGAGGACAATCGCCTGTGGCTGGTGACCGGCCCCAACATGGGCGGCAAGTCGACCTTCCTGCGCCAGAACGCGCTGATCGCGGTGCTTGCCCAGGCCGGCAGCTACGTCCCCGCCACCCGCGCCACGCTCGGCCTGGTCGATCGGCTGTTCAGCCGCGTCGGCGCCTCGGACAATCTCGCGCGCGGCCGCTCCACCTTCATGGTCGAGATGGTCGAGACCGCCGCCATCCTGGCGCAGGCGACCCCGCGCAGCTTCGTGATCCTGGACGAGGTCGGCCGCGGCACCTCCACCTACGACGGCCTCGCCATCGCCTGGGCAGTGGTGGAGGCGATCCATGAGGACAACCGCTGCCGCTGCCTGTTCGCGACCCATTATCACGAGCTCACCCGGCTGGCGGAGCGCTGCGAGGCACTGAGCCTGCACCACGTGCGTGCGCGCGAGTGGAAGGGCGACCTCGTCCTCCTCCACGAGCTGGGCGAGGGTCCGGCCGACCGCAGCTACGGCCTGGCGGTGGCCCGGCTCGCGGGGCTCCCGCCCGCTACGGTCGCGCGCGCGAAAGCGGTGCTCGCGAAGCTCGAGGCCGGCCGCCAGAAGACCGGCGGCCTCGCCGCCGGCCTCGACGACCTGCCGCTGTTCGCCGCCTTCCAGCCGGCCGAGGAGGAAAAGCCCGATGCCGTGCGCACCGAACTGGCGGGGCTAGACCTCGATGCCCTCACCCCGCGCGCCGCGCTCGACGCCCTCTACCGGCTGAAGGAACTCGCCCGCGCCTAGCGGGCGGTCAGGGCCGCCCCAGCGCCGCGATCGCGCGCGGCCGCAGCCGGTCCACCGCCGCCGCATGGATGCCGGGCGCGGTCGCCAGCACGCCGAACGCCTGGGCGCGCGGCGTGTTGAAGCGCAGCGGCTTGCCGAGCGAGTCGGTCACCGTCGCGCCGGCCTCGCGCAGCAGCAGCACGGCCGCCGCCACGTCCCATTCATTGCCCCAGCGAAAGGTCGCGAGCAGGTCCGCCTCGCCCGCCGCCACCATCGCCATGCGCAGCGCGATCGAGTTGGGCTTGGCCACCGCCACCAGGTCGCGGTCCGCCTTGGGCAGCGCGTCCACCGGCGTGCGCGCGCCCGCGATCCGGGCGATGTCGCTCGCCGTCAGCCGGACGCCGTTGCGCCACGCCCCCTCGCCCGCCGCCGCGCGCCAGCGCTCGTGCCGCGCCGGGGCGTCGAGCACGCCCAGCACCGGCTGCCCGTCCTCCACCAGCGCCACCGACACCGACCAGCCCGGCCGACCGCGGATATAGTCGCGGGTCCCGTCGATCGGATCGACGATCCACACCCGCCGCTTGGCCAGCCGCACGGGATCGTCGGCCGATTCCTCCGACAGCCAGCCGGCGTCCGGCAGCAGCGCGCTCAGCCGCTCGCGCAGCAGCGCGTCCACCGCCAGGTCGATCTCGCACACCGGGTTGCCCGGCGTCTTTTCCCAGCGCTCGAAGTCGGTCGCCGCGCGCCCATGCGCCAGCGTCGCCGCTTCGGCAGCGATCGCCGCCAGTTCGTCGAGCAGCGTGTCAGCCACCCGCCACCGTCATTCCGTCGATCCGGATCGTCGGCACGTTCACGCCATAGCGGAACTCCAGGTCGCTCGCCGGCACCAGGCCTGCGAACATCTGGCGCAGATTGCCCGCGATGGTGATCTCCGCGACCGGCCGGGTGATTTCGCCCTTCTCGATCAGGAAGCCGGCGGCGCCGCGGCTATAGTCGCCCGTCACGCCGTTCACGCCATGCCCGATCAGCTCGGTCACCAGCACGCCGTGCTCGATCTCGCCGATGAGCGCCTCGCGGGTGATGCGCCCCGCTTCCATGTAGAGGTTGCTGGTGCCCACGCCCGGCCCGCCGCCGATGCCGCGGGTGGCATGGCCGGTCGGCTCCAGCCCCAGCTGCCGGGCCGAGGCGCTGTCCAGCAGCCAGCTTTGCAGCACGCCCCCCTCGACGATCGCGAGCGGCGAGACCGGCAGACCCTCGCCGTCGAACGGCCGCGAGCGAAGCCCGCGCGGCCGGTGCGGATCATCGCGGATGGTGACGCCCGGCCCGAATACCGCCGTGCCGAGCGCCTCGCGCAGGAAGCTGGTGCCGCGGGCCACGCCCGGCCCCGCGATCGCGCCGGTCAGGTGGCCGAGCAGGCTCGACCCCACCCGCGGATCGAACACCACCGGCATCGCACCCGACGCGATCCGCGCCGGATCGAGCCGCGCCACCGCGCGCTCGCCCGCCAGCCGCCCGATCGCCTCGGGCGCCTCCAGCGATGCACGATGGCGCGCGCTGTGGTGCGCATAGTCGCGCTGCATGCCCGATCCGGTGCCCGCCAGCACGCTTGCCGAGACGCCGTGGCTGGTGACGGCGTAGCTGCCGGCAAAGCCGTGGCTGGTGGCCAGCGCCACCACCGCGCGGCTGGCACTCGCACTGCCGCCCTCGGAATTGGTGACGCCAGCCACGCCGCGCGCCGCATCCTCGGCCGCCAGCGCCTGCGCCTTCAGCGCCTCGGGCGCGACCTCGCCGCCGTCGTCCAGGTCGAGCAGCGGGGCCGTGCCCTTCATCAGCCGATCGGCCGGCGCCAGCCCGGCCCAGGCGTCCTCGGGCGCCAGCCGCGCCATCGCCACCGCCCGCTCGGCCACCGCATCCAGCGCCGCGTCCGACAGGTCGGAGGTGGCGACGCTTGCCGAACGCTTGCCGACGAAGACTCGCAGGCCCAGCTCGCCGCCCTCGGACCGGCCAACGTCCTCCAGGGCGCCCAGGCGCACGGAGACGGAAAGCGCCGTGTCGGCGATCAGGATGGCGTCGGCGGCATCGGCGCCGCGGGCGCGGGCTCGGTCGATCGCCTGCGCGGCGCGGGCCTGCGCCTGTTCGGGGGTCAGCATGGCCGCGACTTAGGGAGCCGGGGCCCCAAGGTCAAAGCCCGCGGCGGCAATTCAGGCCGCCGTCCCCACCACCAGGCAGGCGAGGAACATCAGCAGCCCCGCGTCGCGATTGCTGCGGAACCGCGCCAGCGTGTTGTGCCCGTCCTGCGGCGACAGCGTCGCCACCTGCCACAGCAGGTGCAGCGCCATCGGCAGCAGCGCGACAAGCGCGAGCGGCGTCGGGAACACCTGCCAGAAGGCGCCCGCCCAGCACAGCAGCGACACCAGGTACAGCAGCGCGACCCCGGGCCGAACCTTGGCCCCCATCGCCCGTGCCGACGAACGCACGCCCACCAGCGCATCGTCCTCCACGTCCTGCAGCGCATAGATGGTGTCGTAGCCGATCACCCAGGTGATCGATCCCGCATAGAGCAGCAGCATCGGCACGATGCTGCCGTGCGTCACCTCCACCCAGCCGACCGGCGCTGCCCAGCTGAACACGATCCCCAGCCACGCCTGCGGCCACCAGGTGATCCGCTTCATGAAGGGATAGGCCGCGACCAGCACGATGCTGGAGACGGCGACGATCGCGGCCGCCAGCCGCAGCTGCACCAGCACCAGCAGCCCGACCGCGCACAGGATCAGCAGCCAGGCCCAGGCCGCCTTCAGCGACACCGCCCCGCTCGCGAGCGGCCGGCTGCGCGTGCGCGCCACCTGCCGGTCGAGGTCGCGGTCGACGATGTCGTTGTAGACGCAGCCCGCGCCGCGCATCGCGATGCTGCCGAGCAGGAACCACGCGATCATGTCCCAGCGCGCGATCCCCTGGCCCGCCAGCGCGATCGCCCAGGCGCCGGGCCAGAACAACAGCCACCAGCCGATCGGCCGGTCGAAGCGCGCCAGCAGCGCGAACGGCCGCAGCCCCGCCGGCAGCCGCCCGACGAGCCCGCGATGCTCGCTGTCGGGAACGATCTCGGTCGCCGCCGTCATCGCGTGCCGCCCCTCGCCTGGGGAACGTGGGGGAAGGAGCTTCGGTGCCGGCGCGGCTGCAACGGGGGAATCGGGGATGTCATGCGGCCTGCTGCCACAGATGGACGGAGCTTGGACAGCCCGTGTGCGTGGTCGCCCGGGAAACTCCCGCGCGCTTCCCGCGTTGCCCGAGCTCACCGACTACATTATTTACTGTTTACGTGCTTGAAGGCCCTGGACGGCGCCACAAAGCGAGCGCCGAATCCCAGGAGACGCAAGATCAGGTCGAACAAGCTGCTCCCCTTCAAGGGGTTCTGGCGTGCGGTCTCCGCCAGCCTGACCGCCCGCGTTCTGATGGTGGGCATGCTGCTGATCGGCCTCCTCGCGCTGGTCGGCTTCGTGGCGTTCGGCCGGGTCGTCGATCTGACGCTGGTGCGGCTCGGGTCGGGCTTTGCCGAGCGGCAGGTACTCTATGATCGGGCACGCGGCCTCGGCACGTTGCAGCGGGATGTCGCGCTTGCCGAAACCAACGCGCGTTCGGAAGCGCTCATCGGCTGGCTGCGCGACGAGGGCAATGCCGCAAAACGCCGCGCCGCCATCGCCGAGCTGCGCCGCGTCGTCCAGCTGTCGGCGGGCGGCACCTTCTTCGTGGGCTCCGCCGCCTCGCGCCAATATTTCTACGAGGAGCCCGGCAGCCGCTATTCGGCGGACCGCCCGCGCCTCACCGTGCAGCCGGGCAACAACCGCGACCGCTGGTTCTTCGAGGCGCTGTCCCGCCCGCGCGACTGCCACCTGAACGTCGACGCGGACGATCTCGCCAAGCGCACGCGCGTGTTCGTCAACTGCGTGATCCGCTTCGAGGGCAAGGCACTGGGCGTCACCGGGACCGCCGTCGACCTTTCCTCCTTCGTGCACGAGGCGCTGGCCGACACCCAGGCCGGCGTCTCCACCTTCTTCGTCGACCACGATGGAGCGGTGCAGGCGCATCGCGATCCGAGCAAGGTCGACCGCTATTCCGACCCCAACCGCAAGCATCCGCCCACCGTCTTCGCGATGCTGAGCAACGCCGACGATCGCGCCCGGCTGCACGCGATGATGGCGGACGTCGCCTCGGGCCGCGCGTCCGCGCGATCCAGCTTCCTGGAGATGGGCGGCGAACGCGTGCTGGTCGGCGTCGGTTATCTGAACGGGCTCGACTGGTACAATGTGACGGTCATGGACACCGATGCCATGGTGGACCGCCGCCTGTTCGGTCCGCTCGCCGCGCTGATCGTGCTGATGCTGGTGATCGGCGGCGCGCTCGCCGTCGTCCTGTTCAAGCGCGTGGTGCTCGATCCGCTCACCCAGCTCGAGATGAGCGTGATCGAGGCGGAACGCGGCAACTTCCAACCTGCCGAGCAGCTCGACTCCGATCGCAACGACGAGATCGGGCGCCTGTCGCGCCGGTTCGCGGCGATGGCGCGCGCAGTCGCCGAACACACCCGCTCGCTCGAAGCGCGGGTGCGCGAGCGGACGATCGAGCTGGAACGGCTCGCCAACCGCGATTCGGCAACCGGCGTCGCCAACCGCCGCGGCTTCGTGGCGGCGTTCGATGCGGTGCAGCGCCAGCGCGGCGCGAGCTCGGTCGGGCTGCTGCTGATCGACGTCGATCGTTTCAAGCAGATCAACGACCGCTTCGGCCATGTCGCGGGCGATGCCGTGGTGGCGGAGATCGCGCACCGCATCCAGGCCGCGCTCCGCCCCACGGACCTGTGCGGCCGCTGGGGAGGCGACGAATTCATCGTGCTCTTGCCCGGCCTTGGCGCCGATCCGCTGGAAACCGTCTCGGACCGGCTGGTCGCGGCCGTCTGCGCGGCGCCCGTCGTGCTGGGGGATGGCGCGCGCGTCCCGATCACGCTCAGCGTCGGCGCCTATTGCGTGACGCCCGGCGACACGATCGACACCGCGACCGATCGCGCGGACGCCGCCATGTACCAGGCGAAGAAGGAGGGGCGCGACCGCGTCATCGTCGCCGACGATTGCCCGGTGACGTGACGAAGCCGCCCGCTTCGCCTAACACCCGGTCCATGCCCGCAACCCCCGCCTGGCCGCCGCAGTCCACCCCGCGCCTGTTCCTGGAAGCGACGATCGCACCCGATGCCGCGATCCGCATCGACGGGCCGCAGGCGCATTACCTGCTGTCGGTGCTGCGCGCGAAGCCGGGCGACCCGGTCAAGCTGTTCGACGACCGGACCGGCGAGTGGCTCGCGACCGTCGCCCATGCCGGCAAGCGCGACCTCACCCTCCAGGTCACCGACCAGCTTCGCCCGCGCGAGCCGGTGCCGGACCTGTGGCTCTGCGCCGCGCCCTTGAAGAAGGGCCGCATCGACTGGACGGTGGAAAAGGCGTGCGAGCTGGGCGCCGCCCGCATCGTACCGGTGCTCACCCGCCGCACCGTGGTCGACCGGCTCAACCTGGACCGGCTGCGCGCCCATGCGATCGAGGCGGCCGAGCAGTGCGACCGCACCGCCCTTCCCGAGCTGGCCGAGCCGGTGAAGCTCGCCGCGCTGCTGCGCGACTGGCCGGCCGAGCGCGCGCTGTTCTTCGCCGACGAGACCGGCGGCGCCCCGGCGTCCACGACCATGGCGCAGCACCGCGGCCCCGGCGCCGTGCTGATCGGGCCGGAGGGCGGCTTCGACGTCGAAGAGCGCGAGGCGATCCGCGCCCTGCCCCAGGCCTACGGCGTCACGCTCGGCCCACGCATCCTGCGCGCGGAGACGGCGGCGGCCGCCGCAATCAGCGTCTGGATGGCCAGCGCCGGCGACTGGTAACGTACGGCATCAAAACGGCGCTGGCGCCGCACCGCGGCACCGCCTATGGGCGCAGCCCATGAGCACCAAGACCGTTTCGGACACCAGCGCAGCGGTCATCGAGACCCGCGACCAGCTGATCGGCTATTTCGCAGGCGGCGAGAAGCCCGCGGAACGCTGGCGCATCGGCACGGAGCACGAGAAGTTCGTGTTCCGCACCAGCGACCACCGTGCCCCCAGCTATGACGAGCCCGGCGGCATCCGCGACCTGCTGATGGCGCTGACCGAGTTCGGCTGGACGCCGATCGAGGAGAACGGCAAGGTCATCGCGCTCGCCGGCAAGGACGGCACCGTCAGCCTGGAGCCCGCCGGCCAGCTCGAACTCTCCGGCGCCCCGCTCGAAAACCTCCACCAGACCTGCGGCGAGACCGGCCGGCATCTCACCCAGGTAAAGGCCGTCGGCGAGAAGCTGGGCCTGGGCTTCCTGGGTCTCGGCATGTGGCCGGACAAGCCCCGCGCCGAGCTGCCGATCATGCCCAAGGGCCGCTACGCGATCATGCTCAACCACATGCCGCGCGTCGGCAGCATGGGTCTCGACATGATGCTGCGCACCTGCACCATCCAGGTGAACCTCGACTATGCTTCCGAAGCGGACATGGTGCAGAAGTTCCGGGTCGGCCTGGCGCTCCAGCCGCTCGCGACCGCGCTGTTCGCCAACTCGCCCTTCACCGAAGGCAAGCCCAACGGCATGCTTTCCTACCGCAGCCACATCTGGTCGGACACCGATCCCCACCGCACCGGCATGCTGCCGTTCGTGTTCGAGGACGGCTTCGGCTACGAACGCTACGCCGACTACGCCCTCGATGTGCCGATGTACTTCGTCTACCGCGACGGCAAGTATATCGACGCCGCCGGCCTCTCCTTCCGCGACTTCCTGAAGGGCGAGCTCTCGGTCCTCCCCGGCGAGCTGCCGACGATGGACGACTGGGCCGACCATCTCTCCACCGCCTTCCCGGAAGTGCGGCTCAAGACCTTCCTGGAGATGCGCGGCGCCGACGGCGGCCCCTGGGGCCGGATCTGCGCGCTGCCCGCACTTTGGGTGGGCCTCCTCTACGACCAGGGCGCGCTCGACGCCGCCTGGGACCTCGTCAAGGACTGGAGCCTGGAGACCCGCCAGGCGCTGCGCGACTCCGTGCCGCGCCTCGGCCTCGACGCGCCGCTGGGCGACAAGGGCACGCTGCGCGACATCGCCCGGCAGGTGCTCGACATCGCCGGCGCCGGCCTCAAGGCGCGCGGCCGCCTGGATGCCGCCGGCGACGACGAGACCGGCTTCCTCACCCCCTTGCGCGACGTGGTGCGCGACGGCCGGGTGCCCGCACAGCAGCTCCTCGACCGCTACGGCAGCAGCTGGGACGGCGACGTCACGCGCGTCTACGACGAACTGACGTTCTGAGACGGCACACCCGTAGAAGCACCACCGTGCTCCTGCGCAGGCAGGAGCCCAGAGCCACGAAGCACAGCGCCTGTTACCCTGGGCTCCTGCCTGCGCAGGAGCACGGCACCGCTAGCCGGCCACCCACCGAAAGAACCGCGGCACCACCCCATGCCGCCCCACCCAGTCGTAGTACGCACGATAGCCCGGATCGGCGAGCAGGTGCCGCTCCTCGGTGCGCGCACGCCAGTAATAGACGCCGCTCACCAGCCCCAGGATCGCGGTGTTGCGGAACGCGTCCAGCCAGTTGCCGGTCGTCACCAGCATCGGCCAGCTCACCAGCCACCAGAACAGGTTCTTCGACAGATAGGCCGGATGGCGGCTCCAGGCGTACGGCCCGTTGGTGATGATCCCGCGGTTGGTGAGGTTGGAGAAGCGCAGGCCGAACGCCACCGTCGCCCAGGCATAGACAAAGGTCAGCGCCACCAGCGCCGCGCCGATCGCCGCCAGGATCACTGGATGGCCCGCGAACCACTGCGTCCACTCCGCGCCGCCTGGATGATAGTCGAGCGGGCCGCCGTCGCCCATCAGCACGAACGGCGGATAGCAGATCAGCGCCGCGACCCAGCCGGCCGCATAGGGATTGGCCGAGCGGATGTGCGTGTCGATCGGCCGCAGCGCGAGGATATAGCCGCAGGTCGCGAACGCCACGTCCACCAGGAACATGAAGGTGATCAGCCACTGCGCCAGCGCGACGGGATCGTGCAGCACCGTGGCCGTGTCGGCGGCGACGAACTCGCGGAAGCCGCCCGGCACGATCCCCAGCATGAACGCCAGGAAGAACGCCTTCACCGCCCAGGCGCGCAGATGGTCGAAGATCGCCTCGCGCTCGATCGGCTCGTCCAGGTGCATCAGCCAGGCGCCGAACGCCCAGCAGCCGTCGCGCGGCGCCACCAGGTGGCGGTCGATCCACAGGACATAGGGGATCGACAGCACGAACAGCACCGGCGCCGCATAGCCGAAGCACCACATGGCAAAGGCGAAGCCGCCGTCCCAATAGAAGCGGCCGGTCGCATAGAGCAGCGCGATCCCCACCCAGGTCGCCCACAGCCCCGCCAGCTTGGTGACGCTGACGTCCAGCGTCGCCCGCCACGGCCGCGGGTGCGCCCAGTCGATGCCGGTCGATGGATTGCGATGCACCTTGTCCACCAGCACCGACCAGGCGAGCATCGGCAGCCCGCAGGCGACGAGGTTCACCAGCGCCGCATAGGGCCCGTCCATGCCATAGTGGCGCGCGATCGCGACCCAGGCGAGCAGCCCCGCCATGCCCGCGAGGCCGGTACCCGTGCTCACCGCCGATCGCGGGCGCGGATCGGCGGCGGGCGCGGTGTCGGCAGCGGGCACGAGCGTGGAAGCCATGCCCGACCCTAGCCGCCGCACCCGGCGGATCGAAGCCGGAATCGTGTCCCGCCTTGCGACAGGCTGGACGCCCGCTGCGATATGTCGTTACACCGCCCCATCCCACCTCGACGAAAGGCCGTCATGTTTCGCACCCCTGCGTTCGCCGCCCTGTTGCTCGCTTCTGCCGTTCCCGCCCATGCGCAGCTGAACCCCGCCGGCAACACCCTGCCGCAGCCGGTGCCCTTCACCGACACCATCCCCGCCCCGCGCGACGTCGACTATCCTGGCACCCTCCTGCTGGAGGTCGACGCGACCGACATCCAGCGCGGCATCTTCAACGTGAAGGAGACGATTCCCATCGCCGAGGCGGGCCACATGGTGCTGCTGTTCCCGAAGTGGCTGCCGGGCGCGCACAGCCCGCGCGGTGAGATCGAGAAGCTCGCCGGCCTGGTGATCCGCGCCAATGGCAAGGTGGTGCCCTGGACCCGCGATCCCGAAGATGTGTTCGCCTTCCACATCGACGTGCCCGCCGGTGCCAGGAAGCTCGACGTCAGCTTCCAGTTCCTGTCGGCGACCGCCGGTGACCAGGGCCGCATCGTCATGGCGCCCTCGATGCTGAACCTCCAGTGGAACTCGGTCAGCCTCTACCCGGCCGGCTATTTCACCCGCCGCATCCCGATCCAGGCGACTGCCAAATATCCGGCCGGCTGGACCGCGGCGGCAGGCCTGCCCGCGACCAGCAACGGCTCGATCTATTCCTACCAGCGCACCAGCTACGAAACGCTGGTCGACTCCCCCACCTTTGCCGGCAAATATTACCGCCAGTGGGCGCTGTCGCCGCGCGTCGACCTCAACGTCTTCGCCGACACCCCCGAAGAGCTCAACGCCACCCCCGAGCAGATCGACGCGCACAAGAAGCTCGTCGAGCAGGCGACCCGCGTGTTCGGCGCCCAGCACTACGACAAGTACGAATTCCTGCTGGCGATCACCGACACCATGGGCGGCATCGGCTTGGAGCATCACCGCAGCTCCGAAAACGGCGTGAAGCCGGGCTATTTCACCAAGTGGAACGAGGGTGCCGGCAGCCGCAACCTCCTGCCGCACGAATACAGCCACAGCTGGGACGGCAAGTTCCGCCGTGGTGCGGACCTGTGGACGCCGGACTATCGCACGCCCATGCGCAACTCGCTGCTGTGGGTCTATGAAGGCCAGACCCAGTTCTGGGGCTATGTGCTCCAGGCACGCTCGGGCATCGTCACCAAGCAGGATACGCTGGACGCCTATGCCGCGATCGCAGCCAGCCTCGACAACCGCCGTGCGCGCGAATGGCGCCCGCTGGTCGACACCACCAACGACCCCATCATCTCTGCGCGCCGGCCCAAGGGCTGGACCAGCTGGCAGCGGTCGGAGGATTATTACAACGAAGGCCTGTTGATCTGGATGGACGTGGATTCCGTCCTGCGCCAGCAGTCGGGCGGCACCAAGAGCATCGACGATTTCGCCCGCGCCTTCTTCGGCGTGCGCGACGGCGACTGGGGCGTGCTCACCTACACGTTCGAGGATGTGGTCCAGACGCTGAACGGCATCCAGCCCTATGACTGGGCCGGCTTCCTCAACAGCCGCGTCAACAACGTCTCTGAGCGCGCGCCGCTCGGCGGCTTCACCAACAACGGCTACCGCCTGGTCTACACCGAACAGCCGACGCCGTACTTCGTCAACAACGACCGCACCCGCGACCAGGCCGATCTCAGCTATTCGCTGGGGCTCGTCACGGGCAAGTCGGGCTCGGTCAACTCGGTCAGCTGGGGCAGCCCGGCGTTCGACGCGGGGATGACCGTGGACAGCAGCATCGTCGCGGTGAACGGCGAGAGCTACAGCGCCGATCGCCTGAAGGCGGCCGTGACCGCGTCCAAGGGCAATCGCACGCCCATCCGCCTGCTGGTCAAGAACGGCGACAAGCTGCGCGAGGTGGCAATCGACTATCACGATGGCCTGCGCTATCCGCGGCTGGAAAAGACCGGACAGGGTGAGACGGGCCTCGATCGCCTGCTCGCCGCCAAGTAAAAGGGACGACACAACATGCGGATCGACATGGTGCCGGTGGGCAAGAACCCGCCGGAAGACCTCAACGTCATCATCGAGGTGCCGACCGGCGGCGAGCCGGTGAAGTATGAGTTCGACAAGGCGTCCGGTGCGCTGTTCGTCGATCGCATCCTCCACACCCCGATGCGCTATCCGGCGAACTATGGCTTCGTGCCGCACACGCTGTCGCCGGACGGCGATCCGCTCGACGCGCTAGTCGTGTCGCGCACGCCGTTCATCCCGGGCTGCGTCGTGCGCGCGCGCCCGATCGCGGTCCTGAACCTGGAAGACGAAGCCGGCGGCGACGAGAAGCTCGTCTGCGTGCCGGTCGACTCCACCTTCCCCTATTACACCAAGGTCGGTGGCCGCGCCGATCTGCCGGAGATCGTGTTCCAGCAGATCGAGCACTTCTTCACCCACTACAAGGACCTGGAGAAGCAGAAGTGGGTGCGCGTCGGCACCTGGGGCGACGCCGACGAGGCGGCGCGCATCACCCTGGAGGCGATCGAGCGCTACAACGCCGCCAAGGAACGCGGCGAGGAACCGCTCGACCACGACGTGCCCGGCCGCGACTAAGCGCCAGCCACGCAAGATCCGGACCCCGTCGGCACCCAGGTGCCGGCGGGGTTCGTCGTTTCAGCCCTTGTTCTTGCGCTTCGGCTTCGGCGCCCGCGCCCCGGCCGCCAGCGCGAGCCCGGCCCACTCCCGCATCGCGTCCGCATCGTCATAGACGTCGTCGGGCGCGCGCCGGTAGTTCATCGATCCCGTCGTGCCGTCGCCCTTGGCATAGGTGAAGCGCGCACAACCAGCCGCGTCCCAGGCCGCGTCGCTCTCGGCATCCGCCTTGAACCAGAGCCCGTCGTCGCCGGCGATCGCAAAGATGGTGCCGTCGCAATAGAGCGTCGCCCCGCCCATCATCCGCCGCGACGTGACGGTGCCGACCGGCGCCAGCGCCTCGGCCACCCATTCGATCAGCCCTGCGTCGACGCCCATGCGATCCTCACCAGGTTCGAGATTCGAAAAAAGCGGACTCTCGGGCGCACCGCAATGCCGGCTGCGGACCTGGGAGGCCGGGCCGGAAGGGGCTCCGTAGCATCCCTTGACAGCCGCATGGCCCTACCTACGCTATCCGATCCGAGGTTGTGAGGTCGACATGGTTTCGGGCATCCTATTGTTGCCGTTCCTTCTGCTGGTCTCACAAGAAGCATCGGCCCAATCCACGACAGCGCCGTCAGAAGACTCCGGGAGGGAGGACATCGTGGTGGAGGGAGGATTCGATCCCGACGAGCCCGATCCGTCCAATTTGCGGCGCAAGATGGTTACCGGATCCCGGATTCCCCAGCGCAGCCTCCAGAACAATCCGCACATCGCCAGTGCGACGAGCTTGGGAGGGCTGACGTCGGATTCGGGCATGGACGCCTGGCAGTCCATCGGCACCAAACGATGGAAGACGTGCAAGGCTGAAGGCGCGTTGATCCGCAAGCGGATCGCCTGTGCCCTGATTCGCGTGGAAAAGGCGATGACCGCGATGCACGCCGCCGAAGCTGGGCAAATCGCCTCATCGCTTGCGAGCGACCCCAATCTCACGGTCGAGGAGCAATACGTCGTTCACGCGTACCTGTATCGCATTGCTGATCTGCAATCCGATGCTGCCGCAAAGCGCCGGTCTTTGGCCGCCATGTTCGACACGGGCATGATGTCGGAAGCGGAAGAACGGGCAGCAGTGGGAACGCTCGCGTCCTGGGCCTTGAAGGAAGGCGACAGCGAGGCCGCGGTAAGGTGGTACCGTGAACTGGCGAGCAGGGACGTCAACGACACCCAGAGCCGTATCAACGCTGGCATCCTGCTTGGCCGGATGGGGAAGGCCGAGGAAAGCAGAGCACAGTTCCAGGCGGCGATCAGCGCTGCACGGAGAGAGGGTAAGCCGGTTCCCGCGGCATGGATCGAACGCGCGAACTAGGCCGTAGGCTGGCCAGGCGCGGAGCCGACCTGGTCGGTCACTCCCCGGCCAGCCGGGACAGCGCCTCCCCAGAAACCCGATAGATGCGCCACGGCATCGGCTCGGCGCCCAAGCTGCGGTAGAAGCCGGCGGCGGCGGCGTTGGTGTCGCTCACCGCCCATTCGACCCGCGTGCACCCGCGCGCGACGCCGACCGCCGCGACATGGGCGAGCAGCGCCCGCCCCGCGCCGGAGCCGCGCGCTTCGGGCGCGACGTACAGGTCCTCCAGGTACAGCCCGTTCCAGCCGCTCCAGGTCGAGTGCTTGTGAAAGAACAGCGCGGCGCCCACCGCCTGTCCGTCCTGCTCCGCGATCGCCGCTTCGACCCCGCGCTCCTCGAGCGCCCGGCCCAGCAGCGCCTCGGTCGCGACCAGCTTGTCCTCGGCGTCCTCGTGGCGCGCGAGATCGCGCACGAAGCCGAAGATCAGCCCCGCATCGTCGGGAGTGGCGGTTCGGATCGCGATCATGCGCCTGCCTCGCTCTGGGAAACCGGGGCGGCGCCGCGCACCGCCACCAGGCAGCCGCCGACGATCAGCAACGCACCCGCGACCGTGAACGGCGACACCCGCTCGTCGAACACGAGGTAGCCGAGCAGCGCCGCCCAGACAAAGGCGGTGTATTCGACCGGTGCCAGCACCTGCGCCTCCGCCCGGCCATAGGACCAGGCGAGCAGCAGCGCGGAGATCGACCCCAGGATCGCCGATCCGACGATCGGCACCAGCTGGTCGCTCGCCGGCCAGGTCGCCAGCCACGGTGCTCCCAGCGCCAGCAGCACGCCGATCACCAGGCTGGTGAACAGCGTCACCTCCAGCGGATCGGCGAGCTGTGCCTGCTGCCGCAGCAGGATCAGGCTATAGGCGTAGAGGACGGAGGCGAGCACGATCGCGAGCGCACCCAGCACCACATCGGCCGAGGCCCCCGCCTGCGCCTGCCCCAGCGGGATCACCAGCACGCCCACGGCCGCCACCACCGATCCCAGGATCGCCGCGCGCCGGATCCGCTCGCCCAGCAGCGCCGCCGCCAGGAACAGCGCGATCAGCGGCGACAGGAAGGTGAGCGCCACCCCCTGCGCCATCGGCACCCGCACCAGCCCCCAGAAGAACAGCAGCACCGACAGCCCCGCCGCCAACCCGCGCACGACATGCAGCCTGAGCGCCTTGCGCGCCGGCCAGCGCTGTCGGCGCGCCAGGAACACCGTGCCGGTCAGCAGCACCCCCGCGACCGATCGCCACAGGACGGCGCTGTACGCACCGCTCGCGATGCTCAGCCCCTTCATCAGGGCATCCATGCACGAATAGATGGCGATGCCCGCCGATGCCGCCGCAAAGGCGACGGCGGGCGGGGTGTTGGTCCGGGTCATGGCCGCGTCGATGCGGGGAAACGCCCGCCGCGTCCAGCCCGCGCGCCTACTCCGCCGCCTGCTCCAGCGCCGCGGCCCGCGCCTCGATCTCGGCGGCCTTGGCCTCCACCAGCCGGACGATGTGGTCGACCATGTCGGCATCCTCGACATGATGGTCGGTGACGCCCGACAGATAGACCATGTGGCGGCCGTTGCCGCCGCCGGTGATGCCGATGTCGGTCTCGCGCGCCTCGCCCGGACCGTTGACCACGCAGCCGAGCACCGACAGCGACATCGGCGTGCGGATGTGCTGCAGCCGCTCCTCCAGCTTCTGCACGGTGCGGATCACGTCGAAGCCCTGGCGCGCGCACGACGGGCACGACACGACGCGCACGCCGCGGTTGCGGATGCCCAGCGCCTTCAGGATCTCGAACCCGACGCGCACCTCCTCCTCGGGCTCGGCCGACAGCGACACGCGGATGGTGTCGCCGATGCCGAACCACAGCAGCGATCCGATGCCGATCGACGACTTGACCGTGCCGCCGATCAGCCCGCCCGCCTCGGTGATCCCCAGGTGCAGCGGGCAGTCGGTCGCCTCCGCCAGCCCCTGATAGGCCGCGACCGCCAGGAACACGTCCGACGCCTTCACCGCGACCTTGTATTCGTGGAAGTCGTGGTCCTGAAGCAGCTTGATATGGTCGAGCGCGCTTTCCACCAGCGCTTCGGGACAAGGCTCGCCGTATTTCTCCAGCAGGTCCTTCTCCAGGCTGCCGGCGTTGACGCCGATGCGGATCGCGCAGCCGTTGGCCTTGGCCGCGCGCACCACTTCCGCCACGCGCTCGGACGAGCCGATGTTGCCCGGGTTGATGCGCAGGCACGCCGCACCCGCGTCGGCCGCTTCCAGCGCGCGCTTGTAGTGGAAATGGATGTCCGCGACGATCGGCACCCGCGAGGCGCGCACGATCTGCTTGAGCGCCGCCGTCGATTCCACGTCCGGGCAGGACACGCGGATGATGTCGACGCCCGCTTCCTCGCAGCGGCGGATCTGGTCCACGGTCGCGCGCACGTCCGGCGTCGGCGTGTTGGTCATCGTCTGCACCGTCACCGGGGCATCGCCGCCGACGGGCACGTTGCCGACCATGATCTGGCGGCTCGGACGGCGGACGATATCGCGCCAGGGGCGGACGGACATGGGGATGTTCTCGCAGAGGCTGTCGGGGCTCCGCCCCATATAGACGCGCAGTGTGGCAGGCGGAAGGCGCGCCGGACGCGGTGGCATGGACCGCCCCTTCTGCTACACCGCGCGCTCCTTCTGGAGCCGCACGATGCGCCTAGCCCTGTTGATCGGAGCCCTGTTGATGTCCTCTCCCGCCGCCGCCGAGCAGAAGCCCACCTGGACGCTGGTGATCCACGGCGGCGCCGGCGTGATCGAGCGCGCCCGCATGACGCCGGAGCGCGAGGCCGCGGCCCGCGCCGGCCTCGATGCCGCGCTCGCCGCCGGCGAAGCGGTGCTCGCCAAGGGCGGCAGCGCGGTCGATGCGGTGGAAGCGGCGATCCACGTGCTGGAGGACGATCCCAGCTTCAACGCCGGCCGCGGCGCCGTCTTCACCTATGAAGGCACCAACGAGCTCGACGCCGCGATCATGGACGGCTCGACCCGTGCCGCCGGCGCCGTCGCGGGCGTGACGCGCACCCGCCACCCGGTCAGCCTCGCCCGCGCGGTCATGGACAAGAGCCCGCACGTCCTCCTCGCCGGCAAGGGCGCCGACATCTTCTCGACCGAGCAGGGCCTCGAACAGGTCGATCCCAGCTGGTTCGCGACCGACGAGCGCCGCCGCCAGCTGGATGAACTGAAGGCCAAGAAGCTCGGCTGGTTCGACGTGGACATGAAGTACGGCACCGTCGGCGCCGTCGCGCGCGACCAGGCCGGCCATGTCGCCGCCGCCACCTCGACGGGCGGCGTCACCGGCAAGCGCTGGGGCCGCGTCGGCGATTCGCCGCTGATCGGTGCCGGCACCTATGCCGACGACCGCGCCTGCGCCGTCTCCGCCACCGGTGCCGGCGAGTTCTTCATCCGCGAGGGCGTCGCGCACGAGATCTGCGCGCGCATCCGCTTCAAGTGCGAAAGCCTGCAAGCCGCCGCCGACACGGTGATGGCGGAAACGCTGGCGCTGGGCGGCACCGGCGGCGTCATCGTCACCGGCCCGAATGGCGAGGCGACGTGGAGCTTCAACACGCCCGGCATGTACCGCGGCAAGGTCACGTCCGGCACGAAGCGCCTGGTCGCGATCTACGGCGACGAGGGCTGATCGCCCGCCCCGGCCGCCCTTGCCGCGGCGGCCGGGACGCCCACATGAAGCGGCATGGAAGCGTTCCGCAGCACCCCGGCTGAGCGCGCCCGCGGCGCCGTCGCGGCCGTGGCCGTGTCGCTGGGCCTCGGCGCCGCCCTGGTCGCGGGGCTTTCCGTCGACGTGCGCCAGCTTGCCGAGCGCGCCCCCAGCGTCTTCGGCATCCTCCCCGCCCCCGAACCCGAGCCGACCCCGCCCGTCCGCTCCCGGCCCAAGCGTGAGGTCCACAAGGCGCCCAAGCGCGCCACCGCGCCCCGGCCGGAGGGTGCCGCCTCCCCCGCCAACCTGCGCGGCAAGGCGACCGAGATCGTCGCCCCGCCGGTGCCGATCGTCCTCCAGCCGCCGCCGCTGGTCACCACTGAGATCGCCGGCACCGGCAGCCAGGCGAACACCGGCGCCGCCCCGATCAGGGGCCCCGGCACCGGCAGCGGCGGCGTGGGGAACGGCACCGGCAGCGGCGCGGGCGGGGATGGCGACGGCGGCGGCGGTGGTGGCGCAGGCGAGACCCCGCCCCGCTGGCGCCGCGGCCAGCTGCGCGATTCCGACTATCCCTCCGCCCTCACCCAAGCCGGGATCGGCGGCACGGTGGGCGTCCGCTACGTGGTCGAGACCGACGGCCGCGTCGGCCGCTGCGACGTCACCGATTCCAGCGGCAGCGCCCAGCTCGACGCGCTCACCTGCCGCCTGATCCAGCAGCGCTTCCGCTTCGATCCCTCCCGCGATGCCGAGGGCCGGCCGGTTGCCTCGACCATCGTCGAGAACCACGAATGGATCCCGGAGCCCGGCGAGGGATCGGACGAACGCTGACGGTTCGGCAAAACCGCCGAGTCCCACCCTCCCCCAGCCCTCGCGTTTCGCCTAAGGGACCGGCCATGATTCGCCGCCTCCTCTTCGCGCTCGCCCTCGTCTTCGTCGCCTCGCCCGCCCAGGCCTATTGGGAATATGGGCATGAGAGCGTCGCCGCGATCGCCTATCGCAACGTCTCCCCCGCCACCCGCGCGAAGATCGACGCGCTGCTGCGCCAGCAGAAGCTGCTGGAGACGCCTACCTGCCCCGCCCGCACCGTCGAGGAAGCGAGCGTCTGGGCCGATTGCGTGAAGCCGCTGGGCGAGCGGTTCAGCTACGCCTTTTCCTGGCACTATCAGAACGTCGACGTGTGCAAGCCGTTCGATCTCAAGTCGGCCTGCAAGGACGGCAATTGCGTCTCGGCACAGATCACCCGCGACATGAAGCTGCTCCAGGACCCCAAGGTCCCCGTCCGCGAGCGGGTGCAGGCGCTGGTGTTCCTGATCCACTTCGTCGGCGACCTGCACATGCCGCTTCATGCCGGCGACCGCGGCGACCTGGGCGGCAACCGCGTGAAGGCCCGCTACGGCATCTACGGGCCGGATCGCTTCAACCTCCACAGCGTCTGGGACGGCCCGCTCACCGAGCGCGCGGTCTCCACTCCGCCGTCGATCTTCCGCACCTACACCGCCCAGGAGCGCTCGATGCTCGCCGGCGGCAGCGTCGAGGACTGGAGCCGCCAGAGCTGGGAGATCAGCCGCGACTATGCCTATGCCAGCGCCTTCGGCGGCGACGCCTGCGGGCCGGTGCCGGAAGGCCGGGTGACGCTCGACCAGGCGACCATCGACCGGCTGCTGCCGGTCGCCAAGCTGCAGGTCGAGCGCGGCGGCCTGCGCCTCGCGCGGCTGCTGGACGAGGCGCTCGGCTGAACCCCGCATCCGGATCCCGTTCCCCGAACGCGCGTTCTTCTCTCGATGGCGACTGCCGCACCGGCGGAACGGCTGGCCGCTGTGGACCTCGTCGGCTTCACCTTCCGTTCAGGCGGGGGGACGCCTTTGAAAGGCCCGTTTCACGGGGCTCTTCGGGCGGCGCAGGGAGCGCCGACCGGTCCTTAAAGGGAGGATGAAGATGCGTATCCGTTCCATGATTCTCTTGGCCGCCGGCGCTGCGTCGCTCGCCGCCTGTTCCAAGGACCCGCCTGTCGCCACCACCCCGCCGCCGCCGCCGGGCGCGGTTTCGGGTAGCGTCGCTGCCGATCGCGACGGCGACGGCATCATCGACGGCTATTACACCTCGGACGGCATCTATCACCCGCTCGCGCCGCCGGCGCCGCCGCCCCCGCCGCCGCCGCCGCCCACCCCGCGGGGAGAACGCGGCTGATCCGTCTCGACCGGGGGATGCGGCACTGCCGCATCCCCGCCCTTCTGCTTCTGATCGCCACCGCCGGGACCGGGCTCGCCCCGACCGGGGACGCGCGCGCCTATGCGCAGGCAAAGAAATCCGCGCCCGCCAGGAAATCTGCCGCAAGGAAGCCGGCACCCAAAAAGGCGACGGCAAAGCCCGCGTCCAGCGAGCCGGAGGCGACCCCCGCCACCCGCGCCGTCGCGGTGCAGATCCGCGAGCAGGCCGGCGGCAAGGTCAAGGGCTTCTACGCCGATCGCGGCTTCTGGCCGATCTGGGCGGCGAGCGGCCGGCTGGGCCCTGAGGCCGACGCCTTTGTCGACATGATCGAGACCGCCGACCTCGATGGGCTGCGCCCCAACAGCTACGGCCCGGATGCGCTGCGCAAGGCCGTCGCTGCGGCGCGCAGCGGCGATCCCGTCGCCGTCGCCCAGGCCGAACTCGCGCTCTCGCGTGCGCTTGCCGACTATGTGGCGGACGTCCGCCGCCCGCGCGACACGGGCATGACCTACCTCGACGACGAGGTGAAGCCGCGCAAGCTCAAGGCCGAGAATGTGCTGCGCGCCGCCGTGCTCACCAAGTCGTTCGCAAGCTACATCCGCGACATGGGCTGGATGAGCCCGCACTACCTGCGCCTGCGCACGCTGCTGGCGACCCCGGGCCTGGCCCCGGACGACCGCGCGCGCCTGCGCATCAACCTCGATCGCGCGCGCCTGCTGCCCGGCGCCTGGACGCGCCACATCGTCGTCGATGCCGCCTCGGCACGCCTCTATTTCTATCAGGGCGGCAAGCAGGTCGGCACCATGCGCGTCGTCGTCGGCACGCCGCAGACTCAGACGCCGATGCTCGCCGGCATGGTCCGCTACGCGATCCTCAACCCCTATTGGAACGTGCCGACCGACCTCGTCCAAAAGAAGATCGCACCCAAGGTGCTCGCCGGCCAATCGCTCACCGCCATGCGCTTCGAGGCGCTGTCCGACTGGAGCGAGAACGCGACCAAGCTCGATCCCAAGGCGATCGACTGGCACGCCGTTGCCGCCGGCCAGCAGGAAGTGCGCGTGCGCCAGCTGCCCGGCCCGGCCAACTCGATGGGCCGCGTCAAGTTCATGTTCCCGAACGACCTCGGCATCTACCTGCACGACACCAACGAAAAGGCGCTGATGAAGAAGCCCGCCCGGCACTTCAGCAACGGCTGCGTGCGGCTGGAGGATGCGCCGACACTGGGGAAGTGGCTGCTCGGCAAGCCGATCACCACCGTCGCGAAGAAGCCGGAACAGGCCGCCCCCCTGCCCCAGGCGGTGCCCGTCTACCTCACCTATTTCACCGCCACCGCCGCCCCCAAGGGCGTCGCCTTCCTCCCCGACGTCTACGGCCGCGACACCCGCAGCTGACGATTAGGGGGACGGGCACGTCCGGCGCCGTCCGTTAGGACCGTGGCAACTTCCGCCTGCCACCCTCCCACCATGAGCAATCGCTTCCCGCATCTGCGGCAGGGGCAGGCCGCCCCGAGCTCGTTCGGCTCGCGCCGCGCCTCGACCCGTCGCCTGGGCTATCCGGCGATCGTCGCCGGCGGCTGCGCGCTGGTATTCGCCGCGACCTGGATCGCGACCCCGAACGTCCAGCAATGGTGGGCGGAGACCTCCCGATCCGAACCGTCCGCAGCGGTGGAGGCAGTGCAGGACCCTGCAGCGGCCGAGCGCTCCGTCTACTTCAGCGGCTGCAGCGAAGCGCGCGCCGCAGGCGCCGCGCCCATGCACCGCGGCTCCCCCGGCTATCGCCCGGAGATGGACGGGGACGGAGACGGGGTCGCCTGTGAAAACTACAGCGGATTCCGCCGCAGCGGAGGCGGCTACAGGCTCCCCCGCCTTCGCCGCCGCCACTGATCCGCAAGCCCCGCTTTCAGAAACGGAACGCCGCCCCACAGCCCCGCAAGTCTTCGTTGACGCTTTCTCCGTACAGCACGTCCGCTCTTGAAGGCGCGATGGGCAGAACGGGAGCGCGGCTTGCGGCGCAGCGGCGATATCGGACGAGTTCGGGAAACAAGGGGTGCGTGCGCTCGCGCACTCGGCTCCAGGCCAACGCTCCTGCTGCTCGCGATCCTTGCGGCCGCGGCGTTGCTGCGCCTCGGCACGGCCGATCATTCCCTGTGGTATGACGAGCTCGCCTCTATCGCGTTCGCCCGCCAACCCGTCCATCGCCTGTGGAGCGCGTGGATGGTGCGGGAAACCAATCCACCGTTGTTCTACTCGCTTCTGGCGGGAAGCATGGCCCTGTTCGGGGACAGCGACATTGCGCTCCGGCTGCTGCCGATCGCCATCGGCCTCGCCGGGATCTGGGCGGCGTTTCTGCTCGGCCGCACCCTGGGTGGCCCACGCGCGGCGCTGCTGGCCGCGATGCTGCTCGCGCTCTCGGCCCAGCATGTCGATTTCAGCCAGCAGGTCCGGGCCTATGGCCTGGCGCACACGGCAGTGCTCTTCGCGTGCCTCGGCATGGTGCTCTACCTTCGGCGCCGCTCCACCGCGGGGCTGGTCCTCTACGCGGCAGCTACGCTGACGGCCCTGTACGCGCATACCACGCTCGCGCTCTTCGCCGCGCTTGCGGCCGTCACGATGCTCTGGCTGCTCCGGGGCGACCGTCGCGCGCATCTGCGCTGGCTCGTGGCGAACGGCGGCGTGCTCGCGCTGTGGAGCTGGTGGGCGGCGATCACGCTTCGCCAGCTCGCCATGCCGGTCACCAACATCGCCTGGATCGCGGCCCCCTCCTTCCGCGAAGCAATCGACATGACGGCAGTCGCGTATCTGCCGATGTACCTGCGCGCAGCGGGTCCGGTCGGCACCGCACTGCTCGTCGGGCTCTTCGCAGGGCTGGGCGCCTGGGTCGTGCGGGCACGCCGGCCCGACCTCACGCTCCTCGCGGTGCTGGTCGCCGGAGCACCGCTGCTGCTGTTCGCCATCAGCCAGCGCGTGCCGATCTTCCTGCCGCGCACCTTGAGCTGGGCAAGCGGCCCGGCGCTGGTCCTGCTCGCGGTCGCGGTCGTCCAGATCCGGTCGCGCCTGGTCGCCGCAGCGACCGTGGCGGCATTGCTCGCCTCCAGCGCGATCGGGCTCGCGGCTTGGCTGCCGGACCGGGAGCGCGATCAATGGCGCCAGACGGCTGCCGCAGTCGAGCGCCTGCATCCCCTGCCGGTGTTCGCAGGCGACGATGCCGTGGCGCTGGCGATGCTGAAATACCGCGCCTCGCCGGCTTCGGGCTTCACCCCCATCGTGGTCCAGGCACCGTGGCAGGAGCGCTGGGCGGCTGGCCTCTACTCCGGCCCGCATCTCGCACCGGCGGCAGCACGGCGGCTGATCCGGATGCGCGGCTGTGCGGTCGCGATCGGCTGGGGGCCGATGTATCCGCCGATCCCGGAGGGCGCCGCCACGCGACGCATCGGCCCGCGCGATCGCCAGCCGGAGGTGCTGCTCGTGGAGTTCCCCGGCAGCCGTGGATGTTCCCGCTGACCCCCTGGGGGCGGTGCAGCGCCGGGCTTAGCCCAGCGCCGACTTCAGCTTGGCGAAGAAGCCCTGGCTCTCGGGGCATTCCTCGCCCGTCTCGGTCTCGCGGAATGCTTCCAGCAGTTCGCGCTGCTTGGCCGACAGCCGCGTCGGCGTCTCCACCTCGACGCGCACCACCAGGTCGCCGAAGCCGCGGCCCTGCAGCACCGGCATGCCGGCCCCGCGCTGGCGCAGCTCGCGGCCCGACTGGATGCCGGCCGGGATGCGGATCGTGCGCACGTCGCCGTCGAGGCCCGGGATCTCGATCTCGCCGCCCAGCGCCGCGGTCGTGAAGCTGATCGGTGCGCGCGCGTAGAGCGTCGTGCCCTCGCGCTCGAACAGCGGGTGCCGCTTCACGTGCATGAAGATGTAGAGGTCGCCCGCCGGCGCCCCGCGTGCGCCCGCCTCGCCCTCGCCGGTCAGGCGGATGCGCGTGCCCTCGTCCACGCCCGGCGGCACGTTGACCGACAGCGTCTTGGTCTGCTCGACCCGTCCCTCGCCGTGGCAGGCCGGGCACGGATCGCTGATCACCTGGCCGGCGCCGTGGCAGGTCGGGCAGGCGCGCTCGACCACGAAGAAGCCCTGCTGCGCGCGCACCTTGCCGTGGCCGGCGCAGGTGGTGCAGGTCTTGGCGCTCGTCCCCGGCTTGGCACCCGTGCCGCCGCAGGGCGAGCAGGCGCTGGACACGTCGACCGTGATCTCGGTCGCCTTGCCATGGAACGCCTCGTCGAGCGTGATCTCCATGTCGTAGCGCAGGTCCGCGCCCCGGCGCGGTCCCGCACGCCCGCCGCCGCGGCCGCCCATGAACTCGCCGAACACGCTTTCGAAAATGTCGGAAAAGCCGCCGAAGTCCTGCGGGCCGGCGCCGCCGCCCCCGCCCTGGCGGAACGCGGCATGGCCATAGCGGTCGTAGGCCGCGCGCTTCTGCGGGTCCTTCAGCACCTCATAGGCTTCGGACACGGCCTTGAACTTGGCCTCCGAATCCTTGCACCCGGCATTGCGGTCCGGATGGTACTGCATCGCGAGCTTGCGATAGGCGGACTTGAGCGTCGCGCCATCGGCGGTGCGCTCGCATCCGAGCAGTTCGTAATAGTCGACTTCGGTGCTCATGCCGCTTCCATCTGCCGCCGCTCGCAGCACCCGGGGGTGTGCATCGCGTCGGCCGTCCCCCGGGCGCAGGCCGCGGTCCAGGGCCACCCGCGGCGCCGTGTGTTGCTCTCGTCCCCAGCTCGCACCGGGTCCGAATCAAACGCCGGGTCGCCCCCTGCCCCTCCGCTCCCGAAGGACCGGCGGAAGCGGAGACGACCCGGCAGCGTCTTACTTCTTGCTGTCGTCGACTTCGGAGAATTCCGCGTCGACCACATCGTCGTCCTGAGCGGCAGCACCGCCCTCGGCACCCGGCGAAGCCTCGGCCTGCTGCTGCTTCTCATAGATCGCCTGGCCCAGCTTCATCGCCACCTGGGCGAGCTCCTGCGCCTTGGTGGTCATCTGGTCGGCGTCGCCGCTTTCCACTGCCGCCTTGGTCTCGGCGATCTTGCCCTCGATCTCGCTCTTCAGGCTCGCGTCGACCTTGTCGCCATTGTCGGCCAGCTGGCGCTCGGTGGTGTGGATCAGGCTCTCGGCGTTGTTCTTCGCCTCGGCCGCCGCACGGCGCTTCTTGTCCTCTTCGGCGAACTGCTCGGCATCACGCACCATCTGGTCGATGTCGTTGTCCGAGAGACCGCCAGAGGCCTGGATGCGGATCTGCTGCTCCTTGCCCGTGCCCTTGTCCTTGGCAGAGACGTTGACGATGCCGTTCGCGTCGATGTCGAAGGTGACCTCGATCTGCGGCACGCCGCGGGGCGCCGGCGGAATGCCGACCAGGTCGAACTGGCCCAGCATCTTGTTGTCCGCCGCCATCTCGCGCTCGCCCTGGAACACGCGGATGGTGACCGCCTGCTGGTTGTCGTCCGCCGTCGAATAGACCTGCGACTTCTTGGTCGGGATCGTCGTGTTGCGGTCGATCATCTTGGTCATGATGCCGCCCAGCGTCTCGATGCCCAGCGACAGCGGGGTCACGTCGAGCAGCAGCACGTCCTTGACGTCGCCCTGCAGCACGCCGGCCTGGATCGCAGCACCGATCGCCACGACCTCGTCCGGGTTCACGCCCGTGTGCGGCTCCTTGCCGAAGAAGTCCTTCACGACCTGGCGCACCTTGGGCATGCGGGTCATGCCGCCGACCATCACGACCTCGTCGATCGCGCTCGCCTTCACGCCCGCGTCGGCCATCGCCTTGCGGCACGGCTCCAGCGTGCGCTGGATGAGATCATCGACCAGCCGCTCCAGGTCGGCGCGGTTGATCGTCTTCACCAGGTGCTTCGGCCCGTTCTGGTCCGCGGTGATGAAGGGCAGGTTGACCTCGGTCGACTGTGCCGAGGACAGCTCGATCTTCGCCTTCTCGGCCGCTTCCTTCAACCGCTGCAGCGCCAGCTTGTCCTTGGTGAGGTCGATGCCCTCGGCCTTCTTGAACTCGTCCGCCAGGAACTGCACGACCTTCGAATCGAAGTCCTCGCCGCCCAGGAAGGTGTCGCCGTTGGTGGCCTTCACCTCGAACACGCCGTCGCCGATCTCCAGGATCGAGATGTCGAACGTGCCGCCGCCAAGGTCATAGACCGCGATGGTCTTGTTGTTGTCCTTGTCCAGGCCATAAGCCAGCGCAGCCGCAGTCGGCTCGTTGATGATGCGCAGCACTTCCAGGCCGGCGATCTTGCCCGCGTCCTTGGTCGCCTGGCGCTGGGCGTCGTTGAAGTACGCCGGCACCGTGATCACGGCCTGCGTCACGGTCTCGCCCAGATAGCTCTCGGCGGTTTCCTTCATCTTCTGGAGCGTGAAGGCGCTGATCTGCGAAGGCGAATATTCCTCGCCGCCCGCCTTCACCCACGCGTCGCCGTTGGGGCCGCGTGCGATGCTGTAGGGCACCAGCTCGGTGTCCTTCTTGGTGACGGGATCGTCGAAGCGGCGGCCGATCAGGCGCTTCACCGCAAAGATCGTGTTGTCGGGGTTGGTGACCGCCTGGCGCTTGGCCGGCTGGCCGATCAGTCGCTCCCCGTCCTTGGCGAACGCGACGATCGACGGCGTGGTGCGCGCACCTTCCGCATTCTCGATCACCTTGGGGCTGCCGCCTTCCATCACTGCGACGCAGCTGTTGGTGGTGCCCAGATCGATCCCGATTACTTTAGCCATATTCCCTCGTAGGCCCCCGGCTCGTGTCAAACCATCGAAACACGCCCCCGTGACTGGGCGACGCGTCGTTACGCTGGGGCATATAGGTGGGGTTCCGCTTGCCGCAAGATTGCGTGGAACCTATCCGTTTCGCGAGAGTGAACCGGCCGCGCCCGCCGCCCGGCCCAAGGGGGAAACCACCATGTCCGCCACCACCGCCGCCGCCCTCGCCCGCCCCGGCCGCCTGGGCCTCCGGGCGCTCCGGCTGCCGGCCTTCCCCCGGCCGGTCCTCCCCCTCCTCGCGCTCCCCCTGCTCGCCGCCTGCGGCACCGCCGCCGAAGCGCCCGCCGAGCCCCAGGTGCAAAAGGCCTGGGTCCGCCTCCCCGCCGTCCCCGGCCGCCCGGCGGCCGGCTATCTGACGCTGGTCGGCGGCACCAGGGACGCGACGCTGGTCGCCGTCACCACGCCCGCCGCCGCCCGCACCGAGCTGCACGAGACCATGAAGATGGACGCCCCCGGCGCGCCCGACCACGCCGGCCACGAGGCGATGGCAGGCATGTCCGGCGCTACCACCATGCGCCCCGTCAAGGCGCTCCCCCTCCCCGCCGGCCAGACGGTAAAGCTAGCCCCCGGCGGCCGCCACCTGATGCTGTTCGACGTGGACGCGAAGGTGACGCCCGGCGCAAGCGTGCCGCTGCGGCTGGCGTTCGCGGACGGGCGGACGCTGGAGACGCAGGCGAAGGCGGTCGCGGCCGGGGATGCAGGGGTGGAGTAGTGCCTTTTGCGCTGCTGCTGGTTTACAACGAGATGGCCGTCACGGGACGACGAGTCGATAGCAGTTGACAGTTAAACCACAGATAGCTTGGCCCCGTTGACCAAGCAGATAAATGATACAGCCTCGCCAGGGTATACTCAAACCGGACAAAGTATTTGATCCTCTGCGCACATCCAAATGAGCGCGTCTACCGACCAGATTAGAAGGAGTAGCGGTAATCCATTTCCAGGGCATCCAGTACAACTTGATCCGCAATGTCGAAGGCGGTGTTCAGAGTGCTGGTGTGCCGCTGGTCACCAAGCCCATGCAAACAGGCAAGTTCCTGGACGAGGCCACGAGGCTGTTCCATTAATTCTAGGTCGACCGGCCCCATCGCGAACCGAAGCAGTGGATGCTCTTTAGACCGAACCCCAGCCTCCACGGCAACCCCGTTTAGAATGAGCACCGCCAAGCCTTGGATTTCGACCTCCGTCACGACTGGATCAGAGAAATTCGCCGTCTTCAGTGCAGACCGAAACACCTGGGCAGTTGCCTGGGCGACGTTAGTGCCCATTGAAACGACCTTTGAACAGTTGCCCGTGACTATGGCCCTAATGATCTCGCTATGGTAGTTTAGTTCAGGCCATGCATCGAGCCCCTCCATGAGGGTGGATAGTTCCGGTTCACTCCCAATATAGATCAGACGGCCAAGTCTATACCTCAACTTCGAGACCACTCGCTTTCTTTGAAAACCAGAGGTCTTTTTTCCGGCGTTCAGCAGCACGCGCGTTTCCGAAATCATGCTTTCCGCCAGGCGCTTCGCGTCTCCGAGAATGGTGTCGGTGTTTACATTCCTCGCCTTGAATCTTAGCCACGACCAAAGCCCGAGTGCACGGACCTTCTGAAAGGTAGTAACCTCCCTAGTAGCAGTGGCATAGTCAGGAACTGGAAGCCGAAACCCTTCGGAGAAGAGCGCGTCTTCTACTTCACTGGCTTGAGATATGCCGAGAATAATAACCTTCTTGATATCGCCAATGAGCTTCATCCAGGCGGTGGAGTGCGCCCCTGGGGAGAAGTCGTCAGCACCCTCTAACCACTGCTGGCATGGGACGACCATAGTTTTTGGAGAAGAGAAGTCGTGCACCTCTAGCCCGATACTGCCCAGGCGAGCTCGCAATTTGTCAATGGATAACCTCACATGCTCGATCTCTCCAATAAGGGTGATGTCGTCAACATAACGAACATAAGTCACAGGAAGTGACTTGGAGATATCGTCGATCGGGGTGAGAACTAGATTTGCCAGTAAATGTGAAAACATCGGTCCGGTGATCAGTTTCCCGTCCGCACTCCGTTTTCCATAATTTTCTATTAACTTGAAGCCAAGATCTACGAGGCGTTCCGGCATATCGACATCGTTACAAAAGGTTAGCCACCTCTCCGCAGCGAGCTCCGTTGAAATAGATGAATAAAACTTCTTGATATCGATGTATGCGACGACCCCATTGGGCAAAGATGAGCAGGCACTAGCGATTTTCTCCTGCCTTTCTCTGAGACCTATCATATGTGGCTCGAAGTAGCCCGACCGATCTTCCTTTTCAGTGGGTCGGTAACTATAGCATCGGTCGGAGGCCACTCCCTTCCAACGTGAAGCACATTCGGCCAACAGGGCGGCCTCGGCAAGCGCTTCGCCTGCACCGGGCACGAACAGTTCGCGATGCTCTATCTCACCCGGTCGCTCAGCTTGCTTAAAATGAAAAGTTCTGAGATAGTTTCCGGTCGGATTGGCCATTACGACCTGACAAGCGTTATTCTCAATCCAATCGTTCTTACGGGAAGCTTGATTATCGGTACAATACCTCAACGCAAGATACGCAAATACATCGCGAGCTCGGTACTGATTCACCCCTTTTGAGGCTAGGCTTTCTGCCCGGCGGCTCATAAGCTACCCTTCACCAATTCGACAGGCATGACGCAAAGGCGCACGATCACTGACTTTTCCATTTTCATTGGCGGAGCAAAAGCAAAACTTGTTTCCTCATTACCGGAACCACCAAGGACCGACTTGGCAAAGGCAGGAAGCTTCGACAACACCTTTTCCATCAGGAACGGGAATAAACCAAGTTTAGCCGCGCTCATCTGCGGCTCAATCCAGACAGCGGCGTTCATTTTGCCAGAAGAATACTTGAATAGCTCTGATATCTGGGGCTGCGCCTCTTTCTTCTTTTTGCTCTGCTCCAAAAAACCGTTGAAATTCGAGATCAATAACAAGGTTTGGAGACTGTTTTGCTTAGCAAGCACGATCTTCTCTACAAGAGAAGCGTTACTTACTTCACAAAGCACGTCCCAAGAAAAACATGACCACTTTACGAAAATAGCTTGCTCCGCAGCCGCTCGTGAAACTTGATGCATGAGCTCGTCTGCGTAGCTTCGAGCGGGTGCCGAAATTTCTCCTTGAAGCAGCTCGACATAAAGCGGCTGCCTTGGGAGAACGCCTTGGGCCCTTAGCTCAGCAATGCTGCTTATAATCGCGAGCGCTGCCGCACCTGCGCCGGACGGCACATCAATAAAGCAGAGGGTCCCGCCGGAGAAAAACTGAAGCAGCGTATTGGAGGTAGTGGCTACCTCTCCCTTCGGATCGAGCAGCGCTAACTGAGCGCGAGCAACAGAACCATCAAATTGATGCGCGTAGTGCTCATCGGTGGCCTCCTGGGAGAGCCCCCCTACGGGAGCAGGATCGGGTCGCGCTCCAGCAGCCGTTTCCAACAACGAATGCTTTTTCAGTGAGTCTAGATAAGCCGCCTTCAAGGCAGGTGGGATGAGCAGACGTGATCCGTCGCTAAGCGTCTTTGGTATTTCGACCATATGCCCCCTCCAGAGCGGGGATAGGCCTCGACTATCCGAGAACGCAACATTGTTTTGAGAACGCCTAAGCGGTCGTGCTCCACTTTTGCCTACCGCCGTGAGCTTACAGACGAAGGTGAGGCGGCAAGTTGCAGACTTTGTCGTGCCTTCCAGGCTCACGTCGCGGCCGCGAAATCAGAGAGCGGGGACGCTGTGGTCAACTATTATCGGCATTCGCGACGAACACACGACAGCCGGTACGACCCAAGCAGCCCGCTCGAAAGAAGGCTCGGTTCAGCACCTGACCGGATGCTCGGCACTTTGTGCGATAACCAATCGCTTTCGGTGAATTGTTTAAAGATTGAATGGTAGAGACGAAAGGCGGTGGAGCAGGAGGGAGCCGAAGCACCTTCTCCCTACGCGAAGGGCAGGTCTCACCGGCGTGCCTTCGCACGCCCCCCCGCACCCTCGCAACCGCCACCTCGCCTTCCTATCTCCCGCATCTGGCATCCCGCACAGAACGGAAGTAGAACGCCCTCCATGAGTCTGACCCACATCTCCGTCCGCGGCGCGCGGGAACACAACCTCAAGGGCGTCGACATCGACATCCCGCGCGATACGCTCACGGTGATCACCGGCCTGTCGGGATCGGGCAAGTCCTCCCTCGCCTTCGACACCATCTATGCAGAGGGGCAGCGCCGCTACGTGGAGTCGCTCTCCGCCTATGCGCGCCAGTTCCTGGAGATGATGCAGAAGCCCGATGTCGAGCATATCGAGGGGCTCTCCCCCGCGATCTCGATCGAGCAGAAGACGACCAGCCGCAATCCCCGCTCCACGGTCGCGACCGTCACGGAGATCTACGACTACATGCGCCTGTTGTGGGCGCGGATCGGCATCCCCTATTCGCCCGCGACCGGCCTGCCGATCGCGGCGCAGACCGTCAGCCAGATGGTCGATCGCGTGCTGGCGCTGCCTGACGGCACCCGCCTGCTGCTGCTCGCCCCCGTCGTGCGCGGGCGCAAGGGCGAGTATCGCAAGGAGCTCGCCGAGTGGCAGAAGGCCGGCTTCCAGCGCGTCCGCATCGACGGCGAAGTCCACCTGATCGAGGACGCGCCCGCGCTCGACAAGAAGTACAAGCACGACATCGAGGTGGTGGTCGATCGCCTGGTGACCGGCGGCGACATCGCCACGCGGCTGGCCGACAGCTTCGAGACCGCGCTGAAACTCGCCGACGGCCTCGCCTATGTCGACCTGGTCGACGCGGTCGTGCCGCCGATGCCCCCCGTTGGGTTCGAGCGGAGTTCGAGCGAAGCCGAGAACGCAGTCGAGAACGGCGTGCGAGAGGCGCGCCAGGAGTTTGCGACCGCCTCGACCCCGACCAAGGGGATGAAGGGCGCCGGCATCCCGGCCAACCGCATCGTCTTTTCCGAACGCTTCGCCTGCCCCGTCTCCGGCTTCACCATTGCCGAGATCGAGCCGCGGCTGTTCTCGTTCAACGCGCCCCAGGGCGCCTGCCCGGCCTGCGACGGCCTGGGCGAAAAGCTCGAGTTCGACGCCGACCTGGTGGTCCCCAACCATGATCTCACGATCAAGAAGGGCGCGATCGTCCCCTGGGCCAAGTCCAACCCGCCCTCGCCCTATTACATGCAGGTGCTGGGCAGCCTCGCGCGCGAGTTCGGCTTCAGCCTCGACACGCCGTGGAAGGACCTGCCCGGCGAGGTGCAGCTGGTCATCCTCCACGGCACCGGCGGCAAGCCCGTCACCCTCACCTTCGTCGACGGCAAGAAGTCGTACGACGTGAAGAAGCCGTTCGAGGGCGTGATCGGCAACCTCAATCGCCGCATGCTCCAGACCGAGAGCGCCTGGATGCGCGAGGAGCTGTCCAAATACCAGGCCAGCCACCCCTGCGAGACCTGCGGCGGCGCCCGTTTGAAGCCCGAGGCGCTGGCGGTGAAGGTCGCGGGCGAGGACATCGCCCACGCCACCCATCTCTCGGTGGTGGACGCGCTCGCCTGGTTCCAGGCGCTCCCCGCCCAGCTCAACGACCAGCACCGCGCCATCTCGGCCGCGATCCTGAAAGAGATCGACGAGCGCCTCGGCTTCCTCAACAACGTCGGGCTCGACTATCTCAACCTCGACCGCACCTCCGGCACGCTGTCGGGCGGCGAGAGCCAGCGCATCCGCCTCGCCTCGCAGATCGGCTCGGGCCTCTCGGGCGTTCTCTACGTCCTCGACGAGCCCTCGATCGGCCTGCACCAGCGCGACAACGACATGCTGCTCGCCACCCTCCGCCGTCTCCGCGACCTCGGCAACACCGTGCTGGTGGTCGAGCATGACGAGGACGCGATCCGCACCGCCGACTATGTGATCGACATGGGGCCGGGCGCCGGCGTCCGCGGCGGCGAAGTCGTGGCCCAAGGCACGCTGCCCGAAGTGCTCGCCACCCAAGGCTCCGTCACCGCCGACTATCTCAACGGCACCCGCGAAGTCCCGCTGCCGGCCACCCGCCGCAAGGGCACCGGCAAGAAGCTCACCGTCCACAACGCCACCGCCAACAACCTGACCGGCGTCACCGCCTCGATCCCGCTCGGCACCTTCACCTGCATCACCGGCGTCTCGGGCTCGGGCAAGTCGAGCTTCACCATCGACACGCTCTTCGCCGCCGCCGCCCGCCAGCTGAACGGCGCGCGCGTCCTCGCGGGCAAGCACGACAAGATCACCGGCCTCCAGCACCTCGACAAGGTCATCGACATCGACCAGTCGCCGATCGGCCGCACGCCCCGTTCGAACCCGGCCACCTACACCGGCGCCTTCACCCAGATCCGCGACTGGTTCGCCGGCCTCCCCGAAGCGCAGGCGCGCGGCTACAAGCCCGGCCGCTTCAGCTTCAACGTCAAGGGCGGCCGCTGCGAGGCATGCCAGGGCGACGGCGTGCTTAAGATCGAGATGCACTTCCTCCCCGACGTCTATGTCGAGTGCGACGTCTGCCACGGCGCCCGCTACAACCGCGAGACGCTGGAGGTGAAGTTCAAGGGCAAGTCCATCGCCGACGTGCTCGACATGACGGTCGAGGACGCGCACGAGTTCTTCAAGGCGGTGCCCCCGATCCGCGACCGCATGGCGATGCTCGCCGAAGTCGGCCTGGGCTACGTCAAGGTCGGCCAGCAGGCGACGACGCTGTCGGGCGGCGAGGCGCAGCGCGTCAAGCTCGCCAAGGAGCTCGCCCGCCGTGCCACCGGCAACACCCTCTACATCCTCGACGAGCCCACCACCGGCCTCCATTTCGAGGACGTGCGCAAGCTCCTGGAAGTGCTCCACGCGCTGGTCGAGCAGGGCAACACCGTGGTCGTGATCGAGCACAACCTGGACGTCATCAAGACCGCCGACTGGATCCTGGACCTGGGTCCGGAGGGCGGCGTCAAGGGCGGCGAGATCGTCGCCGAAGGCACGCCCGAACAGGTCGCCAAGGAACCGCGCAGCTACACGGGCAAGTATCTCGCGCCGTTGCTGAAGCCGAGGAAGGTGGCGCAGGCGGCGGAGTAGCGCCACGCGGCGGCTTCGAACAGGAGACGGAATGAGCAGCGCCTACCGCCCCGAATTCGAAGCCGCCCTCCGCCTTCTTGCGCGCGTCAGCGAAGCGATGCGTGCACAGGGCTTCGAAGCGCCGGTGCTGGTCGGCGGCGGGGCCGTCGAGATCTATTCGAACAGCGCCGTCACCACCGGCGACTTCGATCTCGTCACCGCCCGGCAGGAGGCGTTCGAGGCGGCGCTGGTGGAGGCTGGCTTCGTTCGTCCCTCCGGCCCCGGCGTTGCGACCCGCGGCTGGATCCATCCTGAGCTGCGGCTGGGCTTCGAAGTCGTCTCTTCCACTCTGCTCGGGGGCCTGGCCGATCGTGAACGGCTGCTGCTGGTCGACATCGCGCCCGAAGGCACCGTAGCCGTGCTCTCGGTGGAGGACATGATCGCCGACCGCATGGGCCAGTACGCCAGCGGCAGCGCGCCGGACATGCTGGAACAGTCCCGCAAGCTCCTGTCCCTTCACAGCGACGCCGACCGCGCCTACCTTGATCGCCGTATCCGCGAGGAGACCGCCGGTGACTATGGGATCGAAGACCTCTAGGCGCATCACCCTCGAAGCGCTCGGTGCCGACATCGAGCGCCGCCGCACCGAAAGCGGCGTGACCGACCTTCCCCGCAACAGCGGCGAACGGCGGACGGAAAGCAAGCGCGCGCTGCTGGCGGCGATCGACACGATTGGCGGGAAGTGGTGAGTAGCGGCAGCGGGCCCTTCTAGCCGCGGAGTGGCGTCAAGAGACGCAAGATCGTTGCGAGCCTGTTGGGCAACGTTGGCAAGGGGCGAATGCGGCCTAAAGGGCCAAGTCTGTTTTAAAATGCGCCACAACAGTACAGCAATCCCACTTTACCGCTTCAGACGGTTGCTGCCATCATCGGTATAGATATGACACGGTGGAGAGGTGCCGGTGGCGGAGGACGAGAAGTCAGTTAGCCGAAAGATTTACTTTTTTCGGATTGAGCACTTTCAAGACCTAAAGCAGAAAATTGCCGGAGCGATTCAGAGGATTGAAAATCTTCCGTTCAACGATAATGGCCGATATCTCCTCGATCCCAAAAGCGGTGCGCGGCTCTGCGCGTTTCCCGATACCTTAGACTACCCAATCCGCCTGAGGTTTGGCCGAACCCGCCGTGACGATCTACCCGAAGTTGAACGGAATGGGCGACTTGAGTCTCTTGAACTCGCAGAAGATGCCGGCTTGATTGATCTTGGACACCTAATTATTTTTGAGGACGGACACGTAGCGGCCGAATGGAACCCCGACGGGCCGAAGCTCCAGCGCCTATCCAGTTATCTATTTGAAAGAGGCGGGCTGGCTGACAGCATCAAGTTTCGCAATCTTTTTGAACGTGATATTGTAGAGGTCGTTGCCCTCCTCAACAACGTGCGTGTGCTTGATATAAGCATCCCTGCAGATGCGGTACAACTGGCGAGAGAAGCCGATAAGGGCTTGGGGGACGCCATCGTCGCGGCGGAGAAGCTCGGCGGCACACAGAAGGTGGGACTCAGCTTAGCCTCACAAGGAGGTTCGACCAAGCTCCGTGAGCTAGCTCTAAAGCTTGCCAAGTTCATCCAAATGCATCCCACAGAACGCAAGCGCTTCAACACACTTCGTGCCACTGGTTACAACGAAACCGGAGGTGGTAGCCGATACATTGATATACTTGAGGATAAGCTTGTTAGCGTAGAAGTGTTTCCAAAGCGTAGCGCACGATCACGTAGCATCAACAGCGATGAGGCATATCGGCTTATACATCGCAGCTATATCGAAATGAAACCCAAGCTTGCAAGCGCAGCCTCAGGAACCGATTTGTGAGATATTACTTTCGGTTCCGCACTGCCGTAGATTTGGCAACCGCAATCCTCGCGAGCGGACTGGTTTATGCAAGACCTGAGACTATTCAGGTATTCCGCGAGCTTACGTCTGGGGGCCGGGAGACGTTTGGCTTAGCGATGTTCAGCACTGCGGCATCGCTATTGGGGTTCGTATTGACCGCCAGCACGTTTCTTACTGCGATCCTCCAGGATTCTCGCTTCGACATCATCCGCAATGCGAAATCGTTCAAAGAACTTCCGGAGCTAGTTGCCTCTACTTTATGGCGCCTCTTCGCGCTGATGGGCGGCGGTCTCTCTTTGGTCTTTGTGGATCCGGCTTTCTCACGCTTCGCCGAGGCCGCAACTGGCTTTCTGACAACTTGGTCCTTCAGCGCTCTCGCGGCCTTAGTATGGGTCGTCACCAAGATCTACGCTCTTCCGCCTCATAAGTCGTGATTTGCACCTACTTCCAAACCGTGATCTCTCTCTAGAGGATAGCATCGTCACTGCTATGGTAGCCGCGAAGCGGGCGCGTGTGCGTGGCGACCTAGGGACAACTTCACCCTTGCACCTCTGCCCCCCACACCCCACATCCAACCTCAGGCGCCGACCCGTTCCGCATCCGGAACTTTCGCGCCGCTTCCGCCTTATTCCCCCATGCCCTGCCGCACGCCGGCGGGACGCGAGAATGGCGGCTGCCGTCCATCCGGACGGCGTCTCTTTGGAACAACAACAGGAACATCATGAACTTCATTCAATCGATTCAGCAGACCCAGATTACCTCGCCGTCGAACCAGGCTTTCGCGGCCTTCGTGCCGCTCCATCGCCGCCTCTTCCCGGTCGACCAGTGCCCGCGCGACATCGCGCGCCGCGCGGTCCGCGAAGTGCTCGGCTGAGCATCTGAACTGCATGCGCCGCGGCAAAGCCGCGGCGTCGGTCGGCGCCCATAGCGCCGCCGTCCGGCTCCCGCCCTGGCGAGCCTCGCGCGCAGCTTTCGCTGCGCTCTCGGAGGGCGGAGCTCTGAACTGCATGCGCCGCGGCAAAGCCGCGGCGTCGGTCGGCGCCCGTAGCGCCGCCGTCCGGGCGTGCTGTCGACGCTCGTCGTAGCTTGCGCTACGCCTCGCACAGCACGCTGTCCTACAACCCCCGACTTGCGATAGATGGCCGGTCCGCCTGTTGAAGGAGGACGCCCATGCACCGCCCCCAGCCGTCGCGCACGCCGCTCCCCATGCTGTCGCGCACCGCCCGCGACGCCATCGACCTCGACGATCCCGTTACCCGCGCCTGGTCGGACCACCTCGACGCCGGCCGCATCGGCACCCGCGTGCCGCCGCAGCCCGGCGCCCGCGAAGCCGGCGAGCGCACCGCCGCCCTGTTCCGCCGGCTTGGCCAGGCCGCCCGATGAGCGCCGCCGACACGCCCGAGGCGATCCTCGACACCCCTGAAGCGACCCCGCGCTTCCGCCACGATGGCTGGACGCCCGAACGCCAGCGCCGCTTCCTCGAATGCGTGGCCGAAGGGCACACGGTCGAGAACGCCTGCCGCATCGTCGACCTGTCCGTCGCCTCCGCCTATGCGCTTCGCCGCCGCGCGGCCGGCGCCGGCTTCGCGCTCGGCTGGCACGCCGCGAACCTGCTCGCCCGCGAACGCGTCGCCGATACGCTGCTCGCCCGCGCCCTCTATGGCCAGACCGAAACCGGCACCCGCCCGGACGGCGGCACCTGGACGCGCCACCGCTACGACAACGGCCTCGCCACCCGCCTGCTCGCCCGGCTCGATGCCCAGGCCGACGCGCCAGCCTCCGGCCCGGCCCACCACGCCGCCCGCATCGTCGCGCAGGAGTTCGACGGCTTCCTCGATCTGCTCGGCCGCGACGCCGACCCCGCGCGCGCCGCGCTGTTCCTCGCCAACCGCGCCGAACAGGCGGCGGACGTCGAGCCGGTCGTCGCCCTCGCCCGCGCCGATCGCTTCCTCCAGGCGGGCGCCGGCCTCGCGAGCGAGGTCGACGTCTCCGACTGCGATCCCGCCCACCGCGCCGAATGGACCGCCGACCAGTGGCGCCGCGCCGAGGCCGCCGGGCTGCTGCGCGTCGCCATCCCCGAGCCCGAAGTTGCGCCACCCCCGCCCGAGCCTCAACTTCCTCAACTTCCGCCCGAGCCGGAGCCCGCAGCGCTCGACCCTGAAGCCGTGGAACCGGTGTGGTGGTGCGACCTCCGCGAGCAATGGCGCACCCGCTTCCCGCCGCCGCCCGGCTTCGATGGCGACTGCTTCGGCCGCTTCGGCGACCCGGACTATGAACGCGAACTCGACATGGAGGAGGTGGAGCAACTGCGCATCCATGAGCAGGAGAAGTTCGCGTCCGATCACGCCGCGCGCGACGCCTGGTTCGGCGCCCTCCTCGACGGCAGCGGCCCGCCCCCTCCGCCGCGTGCCGCCACGCCCGAGCCGCCGCTTCCCGAGCCACCCGCCCGCGATCCCGTCCCGCGCACGCCCTGGAACCCCGCCGCCTGGCCGATGACCATCCCGATCCTGAGCGACGACGATTACCTCAGCGAGGAAGACATCGCCGCGATCGCGGAGCTCGACGCGATGGCAGCGCGCGATACGCCGGCGGCCCGCGATGCCCCGCCGGCGCCCGACGACGCGCCACCTCCGCACGACGGGCGGGATGAACCAGCCCGGCCCCCGCTCGTTACCTCCGGTGAACCTCATCACGGGACGAGAGCATGAGCATCTTCGGCAAGATCAAGACGGCCATCTTCGGCAAGGACGGCGGCCCCTTCGGCGACAACTATTTCGGCCAGAAGGATCGCGCGGAGGCGGCGGCCAAGAACGGCACCGTCACCCAGACCAAGACCGTCGCCGTCCACATCCCCGATCCGGTGCCCGGCGCTGCCACCCCGCCGCAGACCACCGCGGCCGAGCCGACCAGCGGCCAGCCGGTCGATGTCGAGGCGGCGCTGAAGGCGCGCGAGGCCGCGCACCCCGGCCTCAACTGGCGCACCTCGATCGTCGATCTGATGAAGCTGCTCGATCTCGATCCCAGCCTCGACAACCGCAAGGAGCTCGCGACCGAGCTCGGCTACACCGGCGCCAAGGACGGCTCGGCCGAAATGAACATCTGGCTGCACAAGGCGGTGATGCGCGAGCTCGCGAACAACGGCGGCACCGTGCCCGCCGACCTGCGCGACTGACCCGGCCGGCTCCCCTTCACGGGGGAGCCGCCCCTGACGAAGGAGACCGACCATGGATGCCAGGAAACTCAGCTTCGGCCTCGGCGTGTTCAGCCTCGCGCTGGGCGCGGCCGAGTTGCTCGGTGCGCGGCGCATCGCCCGCACCCTCGACGCAGACGGCCATGAAGGGCTGGTCCGCGCGTTCGGCGCGCGCGAAGTCGCCGCCGGCGTCGGCCTGCTCCAGGCGCCCGCCCATTCGGCTCGCATGTGGAACCGGGTCGTCGGCGACGCGATGGACCTGACCGCGCTTAGCCTCGCGGCGGCCAAGAGCCCGCGCAACCGCGCGATCTGGGGCGCCGTCGCCTTTGTGGTGGGCGCGACCGCGCTGGACACCATCACCGCGCTCGGGCTGGAGGCGAACGGCAGCAAGACGCTCCCCGCCCGCCTCGGCCGCGGCGGCACGGCCGGCACCGACGACACCAGCACCGCCGGCGCCTGAAACCGGGCTCCCGCGCCCCGGGGCTCCTGCTAGAGCGGGAGCCGGGGCGCCGGGCGCCCCGACCCGCCCCGGCTTCAACCGGAACCCCGCTCCCGCCCCGGCGGTTGGAGCGCGCAGAACGAACTCAGGAAGGATCTTCATGGCCCAGGCCCCCGCTACTCGTCGCCGCACCGCAGCCGCTCCCGCCCGCTCCCGGCTGATGACGGCCGGCATCGGCCTGCTGGGCGTGGCGCTCGGGCTTGGCGGCTGGCTGCTCGCGCGCCAGCAGCGCGATGCCCGCGCCGGCGATGTCGGCACCGGCGAGCATGTCCCGGTCGATCTCGCCCTCGACAAGCCGCATCCCGGCCCCAAGGACCGCGCGCCGGAGGCGTTCCGCCCCGATCCGACCGCGCCGGTCCCCGCCGGCGAGCGTGATGCGCTGCGGCCCGCGACCGGCCCCGCGCCGTCGCTCGTGCAGGATCGTGGCAGCATGCGGAGCCAGACCGGCAGCAGCAACGCCTGACGCCCCGGGGCTTGCCGCACTGCGGTACCGCCTCCGCTCGGAGGCGGTACCGCTCCCATACAGGGCCGATCGTTACGGGTCCGGCGGGTCGCTTCGGGTAATGCTGCGCCACGGCAGCCGCGTGTTTTGTTATCTCCTTACGCTTGACGGGGCGTATCCCATGCGCGAAGCAACCCGCGCTATGAAACGCTCCCTGCTCCCCACTGCCGCTGCGGCCCTCGCGCTTTCTCTTCTCGCGGGCTGCGAACAGAAGACCGAGACCGTCGACGCCCGTGCGCCGGACCCGATGGCCTCCCAGCTCGCCAACGCCGCCCCGGTGGAACTTCCCCCGGCGGTGAAGGCGACCAGCACCTTCCGCTGCAAGGACAACACGCTTGTCTACGTCGACTTCTTCGCCGGCGACAGGCTGGCCAACCTGCGCACCCAGAAGGGCGGCACCGCCGTCGCGCTCAAGGCCGAAAAGGCCGGCGATCCGCTCAAGGCCGATGGCTACAGCCTGACCGGCGATGCCAAGTCGATCACCCTCACCCAGCCGGGCAAGCCGGCACAGAGCTGCAAGGCCTGATCCAACTTTCTCCGAGTCGGTTCAAAGGGTCGGTGGCATGTGCCGCCGGCCCTTTTCCTTTGGGTCTCCGACCGGCTAGACTTTTCCGATGGCCCCGTCCGTGCCCCTCGATCCCCAGACGGTGCTGCGCGCCTACGCCATGGGGGTCTTCCCCATGGCCGACCATCGCGATGCCGACTCGGTCTTCTGGGTCGAGCCGCGGCGCCGTGGCATCCTGCCGCTCGACGGCTTCCACTGCTCCCGCTCACTCCGGAAAACGCTCGCCGCCGATCGCTTCCGCGTCACCGTCGACCAAGCCTTTGGCGAGATCCTGCAGCTCTGCGCCGAAACCGCCCCGGACCGCCTCGAAACCTGGATCAGCGGCCCGATCGAAGACGTATTCCTGCGCCTCCACGCGCTGGGCTTCGCCCATTCGGTCGAATGCTGGGACGGCGACCGCCTCGTCGGCGGCCTCTACGGCCTCGCACTCGGCCGCGCCTTCTTCGGCGAAAGCATGGTCAGCCGCGCCACCGACGCATCCAAGGTCGCGCTCGCCTGGCTCGTCGCCCGCCTCCGCGTCGGCGGCTTCACGCTTCTGGACTGCCAGTTTCAGACCGACCACCTTGCCACCCTGGGCGTCGTGGAGGTCGATCGAGCAGATTACTCGGTGCTGTTGGCCGCCGCGCTCGACTCGGAAGCAGCCGGTTCCGACGGTGCCGCGCCCGCCGAATCGCCGCCCGACTTCTTCGCGCTCGACCGGCTGTTACCTGTGCTCGGCACGGACACCGTGTCCGGCCCGGTTTCAGGGAAGCGCATCGTGCAGCTCTTGGGCCACACGTCGTAGATCGGGTGCTGCACCACGTTCAGCGCGGGCCGCTCCTTGAACAACCAGCCCGAGAAGGTGCGCCGCCACCGGCCGTCCGGGCCGCGGACGTCGAGCTGCACGAACGCGCCGGTATATTGCTCCTGCTCCCAGGGCGCCGTGCGCTCGCAGGCGCGCAGACGGACCACGGCATCGCCGATCCGCCGTGCCTCGCCCGGCTTCATGGTCAGCTCGCGGGTCTCCCCGTTCCGCTTGTTCAGGAAGCCGATCACCGCGACCCGCTCCGCCATCGGCGTCGCGCCAGGCACCGCAACCGCGTCGCCGCTCGCCACGCTCACGACATCCGCTGCGGGCGCCGCGCCGTCAGCCGCGTCGAAAGCAACCGCCTCCGGATCGGGAGCACCGTCCCCCCGCTCGGCGCTTGGGCGCAGGTAAAGCCAGGCTCCGACAGCGACCAGCACCGCCAGTACCAGCCCGATCAGGGCCAGGCGGCGATTCACGCGTCGGGGCTCCACGCCTCGTAATCACCTGTTGCGCGAATGCGCTGGCCGCCCTGGTCCAGCGCGCCCGGCGGCCGCCATGCAAGCGGGGTGCCGGTGTGATTGCCTTCCGGCGGCTTTTCCCAGGTACGGACCGGCGGAAGCGCCTCGCTCGGCAGGCCATCGATCTGGTGGTGCAGCCAGCTGAACCACTCGGGCGGCACGAGGCTCGCGTCGTTGTTGCCCGCATAGATCACCCAGCGGCGCGGCTGGCCGTTCGTGTCGGAGCCGCCCTCGTAATAGACGTTGCCGAGCGAATCGGTGCCCACCTTCTTCCTGCCGCGCAGTGCAAGCGTGGTGCCGATGGTGGCGCCTTCCCACCAGGTGAAGATCGATTTGAGCATGCCCATGCGCTGCCGCTTACCTCTGCCCGCGCCTGCCAGCAACCAGCTTCGAACGTCCCGGCGGGCGAAAGCGGGCGATCCTGCCACCTTTACTTGGCCGCGACGTCCTTCCAGCGCACCTTGTCCCCCTCGGCGATGCCGAGTTCGGCGGCGCGACCGCCGCGGATCTCCAGCACCGCGCTGACAGGCTCGCGCGACGATACCGGCGCTTCGGAAAAGGGGATGGTGTTCTCGGCAAGCGTCGCCACCGTGCCGTCCGCACGGATGAACAGAATGTCGAGCGGCGAAGGCGTGTTCTTCATCCAGAAGCTTGCCGCGCGCGGCGCTCCGCCGCCGGCCGGATAGGGCGCGAACAACATGCCACCGTCCTGCGGGATGTTGGTGCGGTACATCAGGCCGTCCGCCTGCTCCTTGGCCGTACGGGCAACTTCCACGTCGAACCGGTGCGCCCCGCCGGCACTTTCGATAGTGACCTCGGTCCGGGGCAACACGCTCGTCGCATTGCTCCCCTCATTGCCGTTGCTCGTGCACGCACCGCACAGCGCCATCGCCGCTGCAACCAGCGCCGCCCGCACACCCTTGCTGATCACGCTTCTGCCCTCTCGACAACCACGGCGAGCAACCCGCGCTCGCCTTCCACCACCCGTGCGCGCATCGGCTGGTCGGGCTCGAGTTCCTCGATACCACCGCGCCGCAGGGTTTCCATATGGACGAACACATCGGCGCCGTCGCTTGCACGCAACAGGAAGCCATAGCCCTTGAGCCGGTTGAACCATTTGACGGCGACGGGCTCGAACGCTCCGGCCGAAGCGATCAGGTCGACGCGCTCGCTTCGCCCACTGGCGCGCGGCCGCTGTTCCTCCACGGCTTGGGACAGGTCGATC
Organism: Sphingomonas molluscorum; assembly: GCF_039522995.1. Lineage (NCBI taxonomy): Bacteria > Pseudomonadati > Pseudomonadota > Alphaproteobacteria > Sphingomonadales > Sphingomonadaceae > Sphingomonas > Sphingomonas molluscorum. The sequence goes on from NZ_BAAAEL010000002.1 coordinate 437,041, forward strand.
GAGAGCACTTCGCGTGCCTGCATGCCGCGCTGCCGCCACGTGGCCAGACATTCGACCCGTGCGCCTTCCGGCAAGGTCCGCCTTCCGTGCGGCTGAAGCACGGAGAAGTGCACCAGCACGTCCCCATGTTCCGGATCGTCCGCGACGATGAAGCCGAAGCCGCGTGTCACGTCGAACCATTTGACGACGCCGGACACGGCAACGGCCGCATCGGCAACGCCGGCTCCCCTCTCTTGATCTTCGCGCGTCTCGCCTTCGCGGTCGAGCGGTGCGCGCTGCGGTTCCGCACGCATCTATATTGTTCCCCCGGCTCGAAGGCCTATCACAGCTCCCAGCCGGATGGCGACGTTTTGTTTCGGTTTTCCTCGTCCAGAAGAAATCCCGTGTCCTCTCCCGGCGTGAGGCGCACGATCCGCCATGCGATCGCCGGCGCGTGCCCGGCCCGAACCATCGCCGCCACCTGCTTCCGCACGAGGTCCGGCTGCGCAGGAGAAGGCGAAAACGGCCCTATTTTCCGACGTTTGGCGAAGCGCAGTGCGCTCTCCGCCGCCTCATCGGCGCTGGCCCCCGCGACTTCCTCGATGTCGTCGGCCTCGACCCCCGCGTGCCGGAGGGCCTCTTCGACGCGGCGCGCGCCCAGCCCCCGCCGCCCCATTACGGCAGCCTTGTTCTCCGCAAAAACGCGATCATCGACGTAGCGCAGCTCGGCCATGCGTTCCGCCAGCGAATCGACCGCCGGCGCTTCTGCACCTTCCCAGCCGCGCTCGCGCAGCTTACGGGCAAGATACTGGCGCAGCCGTGCGCGGGTGGTCGCGTACCGCTCGACATAGCGCAACGCCAACCGCTCGAGCGCCGCTGCGTCGAGCGGCTTAGGCGAGGCGGTGGGGCGGCGGGCGTAGGACATGCGCCATGTTTGTGCCACACTGGGCAGTGATTTTGAACGGGATTGCCGTGACGCTAGGCCGTCGCGCGTTCGCGCGCTGGATGGCGGGCCGTCGCCGCAGGGAGGACGCTTTTTGACGATGAACACCGATATGGAAGCAACGGCACCGGGTGGCACGCCCACGGTCGATACGCTGCCGCGCCGCTTTGCCGACTTCGATACGCTGGGTGAGGCGCTGGATTACGCAGCCTCCGGCGTTCGGGGGCTGAACTTTCATGATGCGCGCGGTACCCTGATCCGTGCCTACCCCTATTCCGAGCTCCGCGAAGACGCGCTGACCCAGGCGCGCCGCCTGATCGCCGCCGGCGTTCGCCCAGAGGACCGCATCGCGCTGGTCGCCGAGACCGGCGCCGAGTTTGCGAGCCTGTTCTTCGGCGTGGTCTATGCAGGCGCCTGGCCGGTTCCGCTGCCGCTGCCCACCTCCTTCGGTGGCCGCGAGGCCTATGTCGAGCAGTTGCGCGTCCAGCTTTCGAGCTGCGACCCCAAGATGCTGATCTTCCCGCCCGAGCTTGCGCAGATGGCCGGTGAAGCCGCGCGCATCGCCGGCGTCGAAGGGATCGACTGGTCCGAGTTCGCGACCCGCGAGGCGCCCGAAGCCGAGCTGCCGACCGCCAAGGGCGACGACATCGCCTATCTGCAATATTCGAGCGGCTCGACGCGCTTCCCGCACGGCGTCGCCATCACGCACCATGCGCTGCTCAACAACCTGGCCGCGCACAGCCACGGCATGAAGCTGGTCGGCACCGACCGCTGTGTTTCGTGGCTGCCCTGGTACCACGACATGGGCCTGGTCGGCTGCTTCCTGTCCCCGGTCGCGAACCAGGTGTCGACCGACTATCTCAAGACCGAGGACTTTGCGCGGCGCCCGCTCGCCTGGCTCGACCTCATCAGCCGCAACACGGGCACCACTCTCTCCTACTCGCCGACCTTCGGCTACGACATCTGCGCGCGCCGCATGTCGTCGCAGACCAAGGCGTCGGATCGCTTCGACCTGTCTCGCTGGCGCGTGGCAGGCAACGGCGCCGACATGATCCGCCCGGACGTGATGCAGAGCTTCGTCGATGCGTTCGGCGACGCAGGCTTCCAGGCCTCCGCCTTCCTGCCCAGCTACGGCCTTGCGGAGGCGACGCTGGCGGTCTCGATCATGCCGCCGGGCGAAGGCATCCAGGTCGAGCTGGTCGAGGAGACCGAGCTGTCGGGTGGGGACCGCCACGGCGATCGCCCGCAGCGATTCCGCGCGATCGTCAACTGCGGCAAGCCGGTGCGCGACATGACCGTCGAGATCCGCGAGGAGGACGGCACCCCGCTGCCCGAGCGCGCGATCGGCAAGGTCTGGTGCAAGGGCCCGTCGGTCATGGTCGGCTATTTCCGCGATGAGGCCGCGACCGAGGCGTGCATGGCCGATGGTTGGCTCGACACCGGCGACATGGGCTACATGTCGGACGGCTATGTCTACATCGTGGGCCGGGCCAAGGACATGATCATCGTCAACGGCCGCAACCATTGGCCGCAGGACATCGAATGGGCGGTCGAACAGCTGCCCGGTTTCAAGGCCGGCGACATCGCCGCCTTTGCGATCACCACTCCCGGAGGCGAGGAGACGCCCGCGGTGCTGGTGCAGTGTCGCGCGTCGGACGATGCCGAGCGCCAGCGCCTGCGCGAGGAAATCCGCGAGCGCGTCCGCGCCGTCACCGGCATGAACTGCGTGATCGAACTGGTGCCGCCGCGCACGCTGCCGCGCACCAGCTCGGGCAAGCTCAGCCGCGCAAAAGCACGTAACTTGTACCTGAACGGCGAGATCAAGCCCTACGACATCGCCGCCTGAGTTTCCGGCTGCCGCTTAGCGGGAGTCGGCGCCCCGTGCATCCCGGCTCGTTTTTGCATGCCGAGGGCCCTTGCCCCCGGCGGAAACGGCGGATACAGGGCGGGGCAATAGGAGTGTAGCTCAGTTGGTAGAGCATCGGTCTCCAAAACCGAGGGCCGTGGGTTCGAGTCCCTCCACTCCTGCCAGCACCTGCCGTCGCCTCGTCTGAGGCGGCGGCAAGGTCTCCCTTCAGCAGCATGATGCGAGCACGCTCGCCCGACCACCGCTGCTTTGCCGCCTCAGGCGGGCGCACTACCCCTCGACCGCTTGCCTGCCCTGTGCGGGCCGCCTAGGAAACCCGCGCCTGGCGCGACCGCGACGGGTTTCCGGCACGCCTTCCGGCATGTCGCCTGCCTTTTTCCAGGACCTGTCGATGTTTCGCGCGCTCTACGACTGGACGCTCCGCCTCGCCAACCATCGCCACGCCGTCCGCAGCCTGGCGGTGGTGTCGTTTTGCGAGAGTTCCTTCTTCCCCATCCCGCCCGACGTGGTGCTCGTCCCGGTGGTGCTGCAGCATCGCGAGCGCGCCTATCGGATCGCCGCCATCTGCACGATCGCGTCCGTGCTCGGCGGCGCGTTTGGCTATGCGATCGGCTACTTCCTGTGGGACAGCCTGGGCCAGTGGTTGATCCACCTCTACGGGCTTGAGGACAAGGCACACGAGTTCCAGGCCTGGTACGCGCAGTGGGGCGCGGCGATCATCCTGATCAAGGGCCTGACCCCGATCCCGTTCAAGCTGGTGACGATCGCCAGCGGCCTGGCCAAGTTCAACTTTGCCGCCTTCATGGCCGCGGCGCTGGTCACCCGAGCCTTTCGCTTCTTCCTCATCGCCTTCCTGCTCAAGCGCTATGGCGCTCCCGTGCAGGCGTTCATCGAGCGGCGGCTGAACCTGATCGGCATCGCCGTGCTGGTGGCACTGGTCGGCGGCTTCCTCGCGGTAGGGCTCCTCTGACAGCAGGGAAGAGGCCCCTGCCGGCCCTTCCCATCCATCGCTTGCACCGTGCAGGCTTCGTCGCTAGATACCAGACCCAATCCGACAGCGTGGATGGCCTGCGCCGGTTCCTTCGGAAAGGAACCGGGCAGCGGACCCTTGCCCCGCGGTCGGTGACGCACAAGACTTTCAGGTGAAACAGTGGCGAAGACATCTCCGGCAGAGTTCATCCGCCAGGTCCAGACCGAGACCAAGAAGGTCACGTGGCCGACGCGCCGCGAAACGGTCATGACGGCGGTCATGGTGGTCATCATGGCAACGCTGCTGGGCGTCTTCTTCTTCGCGGTGGACTCGGCGTTCGACGCGATCGTGAAGATGCTGCTGAGCCTGGCCGCCTAAAGGATACTGCATGTCGCGCTGGTACATCATCCACGCCTATTCGGGTTTCGAGAACAAGGTTCGCGACCAGATCCTGGCCGACGCCACCCGCCTCGGGCTCGACCGGCTGGTCGAATCGGTCGAGGTGCCGGTGGAGACCGTGACGGAGGTTCGTCGCGGCAAGAAGGTGCAGTCGGAGCGCAAGTTCTTTCCGGGCTACGTCCTCGCCAAGCTCGACATGAACGACGACGTCTATCACCTGGTGAAGAACACGCCGAAGGTGACGGGCTTCCTGGGTTCGTCGGGCAAGCCGCAGCCGATCAGCGAGGCCGAGGCCGCGCGCATCCTGAACACCAAGCAGGAAGCGGCCGCTGCTCCCAAGCAGAAGATCAAGGTCGATTTCGAGATCGGCGATTCGGTGAAGGTGCTCGACGGTCCGTTCGCGAGCTTCAACGGGCTGGTCGAGGAACTCGACTTCGACAAGTCGAAGGTCAAGGTGTCGGTGTCGATCTTCGGTCGCGCCACCCCTGTGGAACTGGACTTCGAGCAGGTCGAGCGCAGCAAGTAAGCTTCGCACGATCGCACAAGGCGGTCGCGTCTTCACCGTAAAAACAAGAAAGGCCGGAGCTTCATGCTCCGGCCTTTCTTTTACGTCACCAGCCTGTGCTCAACGGAACTGCGCCTAGACGACGCTGGTGGCCGCGAGCCACGCCTCCGCCTTGTCGAGCGCCCATTGGTCGTCGACGTCGATCCAGTCGAGGTCGCTGCAGTCGGTCACCCGTGCCTCGCCATCATGGGCAAGGGCGCGCATCCCTTCCGTCAGCGAGGGCGCCGCGAGCGTCCGTAGCGAGGCGAACAGCCCCGCCCCAACCGCAAACACGCCCGTGTCGAAGCAGTCGTAGGGATGCAGCCCCTTGCCGATCGCGACGATGTGCTCGCCCGCCGTCTGCACGCGCGTCACGTCGTCCAGGTCAATCCAATCGCTGTCGAGCCGCCGGTCGATTCCCAAGCGAGCGCCGGTGGTCGCCTCGCCCGTCTCCGCCATCCGTCGATAGAGGGCCGGGTCGACAAGATGATCGCACATGGCGAGCAAGGCAGGCGCCCCGGCGACATGGCCTTCTGCCGCCAATACGGACACGCCATTGGGCTGGCGATAATCCTCGACCCGCACCGTCTCGACGGCGAGCGGCCAGGCCCGCTCGCCGAGATGAGATTCGATCTGCTCGGCACCATAGCCGAGCACGACCACGACGCGCGCCATGCCTGCCTCCGCCAGCCCCGCAATCGCGTGATCCACCAGGGGGCGTCCCCCGACAGTACACAAGGGCTTGAACGGCGCTGCGGAACGCAGCCGGCTTCCTTCACCGGCTGCCAGCAGGATGGCGGTATCGATCACCTCAATGGGCCGCGACGAACGCTTCCACCGCCTGCTGGGCGAGGTCGTCGGTCATCTGCGTGCGCGGATGCTTGCAGAAATAGGCGGAGGCGCCGTCGATCGGACCGGCAAGGCCCCGGTCCTTCGCCAGCTTGGCGCAGCGGATCATGTCGATCGCAACGCCGGCGCTGTTCGGGCTGTCCTCGACCGAAAGGCGCAGTTCGAGGTTCATCGGCACGCCGCCGAACATCGAGCCTTCCATGCGCAGGAAGCAGATCTTGTTGTCGTTCTGCCAGGGCACATAGTCGGACGGGCCGATGTGGACGTTGTCCTCCTCGAGCCGCTCGGCCGCGACCGATTGCACCGCCTCGGTCTTGGAGATCTTCTTGGATTCCAGGCGGCGATGGTTCGACATGTTGAGGAAGTCGGTGTTGCCGCCGGTGTTGAGCTGATAGGTCCGCTCCAGCTTCACGCCGCGCTTGGCGAACAGGTCGGTCAGCACGCGGTGCACGATGGTCGCGCCGAGCTGCGCCTTGATGTCGTCGCCGACGATCGGCACGCCCGCATCCTCGAACCGCTTCGCCCATTCCGGGTTGCTGGCGATGAAGACCGGGATGTTGTTCACGAAGGCGACGCCCGCTTCGATCGCGCATTCCGCGTAGAATTCGGTGGCAGCCTGCGAGCCCACCGGCAGATAGTTCATCAGCACGTCGGTGTTGGTCGCGCGGAGCGCTGCGACGACCTCTTCCTTCGTCGGTTCCTTCGCGTCGGCGAGGAGGAAGGTGCGGTCGTCCTTGTACTCGGACATGTGCTCGGCGACGCCGTCCAGCACCTTGCCCATCTGAACGATCGCGCCGGTCGGCTCGACTTCGGCACAGAAGATGGCGGTGCAGTTCGGCTTGGCGAAGATCGCTTCCGCCACATCCTTGCCGACCTTGCGCTGGTCGACGTCCCAGGCGGCCACGACCTTGATGTCGCTCGGCCGGTAGCCGCCAAGGTCCCAATGCATCAGGCCCGTCCGCTCGTTGGCGCCGTCGCGATAGTGGGAAAGTCCCTGAACGAGGGAGCTGGCGCAGTTACCGACGCCGACGACTGCGATGTTGATGCTCGGCATTACTTCTTCACGTCCTTCGACTGGATGATTGGAATAGAGGAAAAGGCGCGCTCCACCGGAGACGCGCTGCGGGCTAGTCGGGCCTCGACGCTGCGATGCCAAATCAACCCGATGATCAGAACAAGGGTGAGCGGTCCGATCTCGAACCACCAGAACAGCCGCGGATCGCCCGCCAGACACGCGACGAAGATCGCTCCGATCCGCGTGTTGGCGGTCAGGAACCGCATCAACCGCATCGGCTTGGCCGCCTGCTGGCCATAGACAGCCGCAAGCCGTGCGGAGTCGCTCCTGTTGCGGAGGGCGTCGTCAAACGGACCGGCGAACCGATCGACCGTCCCGGCAATGCGGTCGTAGAACCGGACAAGCGGGTTGCGACTGGGTTGCGGGGGCGCCGAGCCCAAACCTTTGCACCGGCGGTGGAAGCGCGCGCGCTCCCCTTCGTAAAGGTTCGATTGCAGCGCGTGCGCGACACCTGCTGCAATGGCCAGCAACCAGCCATCGAGGGTGCTGATCGACGAGGCGAGAACCAGATAGATCAGGATGAAGACGCCATGATCGCACAGGCCGTCGAGCGCCCGCCCGAGCGGGCTCGCCGTGCCGGTCGCCCTCGCAATCATGCCGTCGAGTCCGTCCGCGATCAGCCAAGCGACCGACAGCACCGATCCCGCCACGACGAACGGCCAATGTTCCCAGCGGCCGAAGGCGAGAGCGGCCAAGACGCCGAGCGTCAGCCCCCCGACCGACACTGCGTTTGCCGAAATTCCCCGTGCGATGAACCAGGGCAGCAGCATCCGCCCCGCCGGGTGTATGACCCACAGGTTGGTAGGATCCTCGATCCGGCGATCGCGTGACTGGTCCGGTGGAGGGGGGGTCATCGAAGTGTCACGTACAGGTGCATCGGCCTTTCCAGCAAGCAGTTTGCGACGAGCCCTCAAGCACTCGAGCCTTGAAGTGAACGCGGCCACGGCAGCTGGGCATAAATACTGGGGGTTCTGCAGGCCGTTTTCGACGTCGCCGCCGGATCCGCACCATTCGCATGCGAGACTCTGCGGGAGATTGGTCTAAAGGGCTCCCTCTCCGGTCGCGATGGTCGCGACCCATGACGGACTAGACATGGCAGGGTACAAGACTCCCGATTTCTCCGAACGTGCAGCCGCATCGCGTGCCGCCAAGCAGACGGCGCTCGAAAAGCTCCGCAACAAGCCCGCCGCGGATCCGGCAACCATCGCGGCGCGCGAGGCGACCCAGGCAGCCCGCAAGGCTGCCGCGGCCGAGCGTCGTGCCGAGCGCCTGAAGGCCGCCGAAGCCGAGAGGGCAGCGAAGCTGGCCGAGGCGGAGGCAGCCCGTGCTGCCCAGGCACCTGCTGCGCCCAAGCCCCAGAAGACGGCGGAAGAGCTGAAAGCCGCTCGCGACGCCCGATACGCTGCGCGCAAAGCCCGCAAGCGGTGACTCCGCGCGAGCTGATCGGAGTCGCCGAGGTCCCGGGAGGGCCGCCGCTGCGGCTGGTCCGTCGCGGCGGCGACTTCATGATCCTGCTCGAACGCAATGAGTTGATGAGCAGCCGCATGCGCGGATCCGAGGTCGCGCTGGGCACCATGACCTGCGATCGACTCGGGGCGCGCCCGGCACCGCGGCTGCTGATCGGCGGCTATGGCATGGGCTTCACGCTGCGTGCGGTGCTCGGCCTGGTGGGCCCCGACGCCCAGGTGACGGTCGCCGAACTGGTGCCCGGCATCATTGAATGGGCGCGTGGGCCGATGGCGGAACTCGCCCAGGGATGTCTGGACGATCCGCGCGTCACCATCCGGATGGGCGACGTGGGGGCCGCGATCGGCGAGGCTGCGGCAGGCCCCGAGCGCTATGACGCGATCCTGCTGGACGTCGACAATGGTCCTGACGGTCTTACCCGGCAAGAGAATGACGGCCTGTACACGGCGCGCGGGCTGGCGCTCGCGCGGGCAGCGCTGCGACCGGGCGGCATCCTCGCCGTGTGGTCGGCCGCGCCCGATCCTGCATTCGCACGGCGACTTGCCCAGGCGGGATTTGCCGTTGACGAGGTTCGCGTCCGCGCCCGGGAGAATGGCAAGGGACCGATGCACGTCATCTGGTTCGCACGGGTGTGAGGCTCCGGCACGGCCAATTGCCTTTCGCCCCCGCTTCGGCTATGCGCGCGCCTTCCAACGTCATGCGTGGAAAACTTGCGGGAGGCGTCTGTCCATCGGGCGGCCGATCGAACCGCTAAACTTGAAACGGGCGAGGTCGCCAGACCCTGCCCCGCTACAGAGTGAGAAACATGGCAAAGAAGATCACCGGCTATATCAAGCTGCAGGTTGCAGCTGGTGCCGCCAACCCGTCGCCGCCGATCGGCCCGGCGCTGGGTCAGCGCGGCGTGAACATCATGGAATTCTGCAAGGCGTTCAACGCGCAGACCGGCGACGTCGAGAAGGGCACCCCCCTCCCCACCGTCATCACCGTCTATGCCGACCGCTCCTTCTCGTTCGAGACCAAGACGCCGCCGGCGACCTACCTTCTCAAGAAGGCAGCGAACCTGAAGTCGGGCTCCAAGGAGCCGGGCAAGGTGACCGCGGGTTCGATCAAGCGTTCGCAGGTGGCCGACATCGCCACCGCGAAGATGAAGGACCTGAACGCCAACGACATCGAGGCAGCGACCAAGATCATCGAAGGCTCCGCCCGCGCGATGGGCCTCGAAGTGGTGGAGGGCTGAGATCATGGCCAAGCTGACCAAGAAGCAGAAGACCTGGACGATCGACAGCGAGAAGCTGCACGGCGTTGACGAAGCGATCGCGCTGGTGAAGTCCAACGCGACCTCCAAGTTCGACGAGACCGTCGAAGTCGCGCTGAACCTGGGCGTCGATCCGCGCCACGCCGACCAGATGGTCCGCGGCGTCGTGACCCTGCCCAAGGGCACCGGCAAGACCGTCCGCGTGGGCGTGTTCGCCCGCGGCGCCAAGGCTGACGAAGCCACGGCAGCCGGTGCGGACGTCGTCGGCGCCGAGGACCTGATGGAAGCCATCCAGGGCGGCAAGATCGACTTCGATCGCTGCATCGCCACCCCGGACATGATGGGCCTGGTCGGCCGTCTCGGTAAGGTGCTGGGTCCCAAGGGCCTGATGCCGAACCCGAAGCTCGGCACCGTGACCATGAACGTCGCAGCCGCCGTGGAAGCCGCCAAGGGCGGTCAGGTCGAGTATCGCGTCGAGAAGGCCGGCATCATCCATTCCGGCATCGGCAAGGCGAGCTTCTCGGCCGAGGACCTGCGCGAGAACTTCGACGCGCTGGTCGATGCGGTCGTCAAGGCCAAGCCGTCGGGCGCCAAGGGCAAGTACCTGAAGAAGGTCGCGCTCTCGTCGTCGATGGGCCCGGGCGTGCGGGTGGACGTGGCGGAAGTCGCCACCGCCTGATCCCTTCGGGACTCGATACAAACGGAAAGGGCCGGGAGCGATCCCGGCCCTTTTTGTTTGTGCGGCCCGCAGCAGGCCGCTGCGGGCCCTTACGCTGCTCCCTTGCCAGCGCTGCATCCTCCCCCTGCCCGGACGCCTCTCGCCCATCTACCCGGCAGTAAGGGTCAGCAGGGCGCCGTCTTCAGCGGGACTCTCAACTGTGGGTCGGCGCGAGCATCCAGGGCGCCTGCCATGAAAAAAGACGCCCGGGTCTCCCCGGGCGGCTGATTTGATCGTCCGATCTTCGCGGATCAGAACTTGGCGGTCGCCGAGACCCGGAAGAAGCGGCCCAGGATACCCGAGAAGTAGGTCTGGGTACCGAAGCCCCCGGCCGGAACCGGATAGGGTGCCGACTTGTCGAACACGTTGTCGACGATCAGCTTCAGGCCGAACTGCTCGTTCACCTTCACACCGACGGTGGTGTTGAACAGCCACCAGTCGCCCACGCCGCTGATGTTGCGGGCATTGTCGGCCTCGTCGATGTCGAACTCACCCTTGCCGGTGTAGCGAGCCTGGAACAGCAGGTTGAAGCTGTCGCTCTCGTAGGTGAGATTCGCCGTGCCGGAATGGCGAGGATAGCCGACTTCACCCGCGAAGTGGTTCACGTCGCCAGTGCCGACCTGGGTTTCCAGCTTGTCGCGGTAGAAATAGTTCACCGACAGGCCCACCGTTCCGCTGCTGTCCAGCCCGACGCGCGTGAGCGGCAGGCGGTAGGCTGCGGTCGCCTGCAACCCTGCCGTCTTGTAGCTTGCAGCGTTGTAGTAGCCCTCGTTGATGTTCGTCACCTGGCCGTCTGCGTCGCGCGTGACCAGGCTGCAGAAGCTGTTCGGGAAGTCCGCCGAGTCATAGCAGGCGTTGAGGATGTCCTCGCCGCCCAAGGACGTGATCGCATCCTTCAGCTCGATATTGATCCAGTCGACTGCAAGCGTGAAGCTGCGCGCGAACCGGGGCTGGATGATGGCACCGACGGTCCAGCTATTCGCCTTCTCGTTTTCGAGGTTCGGGTTACCCGAAACCGTGACCGGGATGGTGAAGTTGCTGAAGTTGGAGTCGAAGGTTGCCGGGTTAATACCCACGGCACGGCAATTCGCTTCACGAACCGCAGGGTTCGGGCCGCTCTGGTAGTAACGCTGATCACACGGATCGGCGCCGCTGTCGAACGCACGCGAGGTGGGGTTGAACACTTCGGTGATCGCGGGCGAGCGGATGGAGCGGGTGAAGTTGCCGCGGATGGTGAAGTCGCGGATGAAGCCGATCCGGCCACCGGCGGTCCAGGTCAGATCGCCGCCCGAGAGGGAGTTGTCGACGTAGCGCGCCGCCCCGTCGAACTCGAGCGTGTTCAGCCAGCTCAGCGCGTTCTTGCTCGAAACGAACGGGATCACCAGCTCGCCGAACACCTCGTTGGTGTGAAACTTGCCGCTGATCGGGTCGATCGGGATCGTGCGGCCGTACTGCACGCGCGAGCCGTCTTCCTGCTCCTCGCCGCGATAGAAGTCGCCCGGATCGAACGAGGTCTTCTCTTCACGATGCTCGTAGCCCGCCGAGATGTTCACGTCGTTGCCGAACAGCGTGAAGATCGGTCCGGTCACGTTGGCGTTGAACACCAGCTGCTCGTTGACCGACCGGGGCGTGGCGATCGCGAAGATGTAGTCGCGAGCGGCCTGGCTGGCCTGGCCACTGCCCAGGATGTTGAGCGGCGCGCAGGTCGATCCGATCGTTTCGATGCTGGCGCTGGTGTAGCCGGGCCGGCACACGATGTTGCCGCTGGCATCCACCACCGCGTCGAGCGCGTTGGCGAAGTTCTGCTGCACCAGTTCGTAGTTGCGGCCCTTGGTGACGGAGCGGCCGTACACCGCTGACGCTTCCCAGTTGAAGCGACGCTCACCAATGTTGAAGCCACCGTCGAACCCGCCGACGAAGCGGTAGGTTTCCACCGTCGCCTGCGAACGGCCGGTCGTGAGGTCGTTCAGCGCCCGGCCCAGGTAGAATTCCTCCTGGCCAGGCTCAAGGTTGGCGGCGATCGTCGCGCGATCTGCAGCGCTCAGGTACGGATTGCTGAGGCTGAGGATGATGTTGCCATCCGCGGTCCCCGCGTCGTCGAACAGCCAGGTGTTGTAGTTCGGCTGGTCGATCAGGTTCACGCCCTTGCTGTGCGAGTACCAAGCCTCGCCAAAGAAGCGAACGCTGTCGGTAAGCTCATAGCTGAGCTGCGCGTTGGCAAGGTAGCGCTCGGAATCGGTCAGCAGGTTGGTCTGCGCAGGCAGGTCGAAGCCGTTACCGCCGCTGCTGATGTAGCCCTGACGCATCGGGGTGCCGAGGTCGAGCGGAACCAGCGTGCCGTTGTCGCCGAACTGGAGCAGCTGGCCCGCGGCATTGCGGATGCCCGAGCGCGAAACAAGCGCGTCGTCGGCGCTGAACGGAACGCCGCCCGAGGTGAACGCCGTATAGCGCTGGTTCGGGAACAGAACGCGCTGGAAATCGGAGTCGCCGGTCGGCGAGCCGAAGAACAAGCCCTGCCGCGTGCGGCTGCGATCGTTCGCAACCAAGCCGCTGACCCGGTTGTATTCGCCCGAGATGACGATGTTGCCGCGCCCATCGGCGAAGTTCTTGCCGGCCAGCACGCTGATGCGGTTGTCCGGGGCATCGCCCTGCTCGGAGATGCCGGTCTGGCCTTCGATGCTCAGGCCTTCATAGTCGCGCTTCAGGATGATGTTGACGGTGCCCGCGATCGCATCCGAACCGTAGATCGGCGCACCGCCGATTGCGACCGTCTCGACCCGCTGGACCAGCGTCGTCGGGATGTTGTTGAGGTCGACCTGCGTGCCGGCAGCCACCGGGCCGAAGATGCTTGCGGTGTTCGAGGACACGAAGCGGCGGCCGTTCACGAGCACCAGCGTGCGCTGCGTGCCCAAGCCGAAGAAGTCGACGAAGGTCTGCGCCGGGCCGAAGGACGACTGCGCACCCACGCCGCTGTTGCCCGGAGGACCGAAGGCCGGGATCTCGGTCAGCGCCTGGCCGACGTTGGTGTAGCCGCGGTTCTCGATCTGGGCCGCACCGATCACCTGCGTCGGCTGCAGCGTATCGAACTCGGGGCGCGCGATACGCGAACCGGTGACCACCACTTCGGTCGCCGGATCAGCCTCGTCCTGCGTGGTGGCGTCAGTAGCCTGCGACTCGGTGACAGGCGATGCGGACTGGGTGCCAGCCTGATCCGCGGTTTGAGCGAGGCCCGGAGCGGCAGTGCCCAAGGCAACGAGCGCGCTTGCGCTCAGGAGCGCCCGACGGCGCAGCGACAACATGGTCATGATCATCCCCTTTTACCCAACACGGGATGAGACCCGCTTAGGCCTCAGGGATGAACAGCAGCAATAAACGAGAGCCGCACCCGCATGATTTCATGAGAGCTGGTTGCAGAAATGCCACAGCCGGCAAAAGCGTGTGGGCCGACCAAGACTTCAACCGGCTACCGCCACCTGAACCCCCTCGGTGCCATACACCTCCGGCATCCAGTCGCGCGTCACCAGGACGGTGTCACCCTTCCTGGCCTGCGCATAGAGCAGCGCTGCGAACTCGTCGGGGACGCCGATGCAGCCGTGGGTCGCGTAGCGGCTGTCGACGTCCTCGCCCGACCCGTGGATCGCGACGCCGCCCCAGGTGAGCCGCAGCATGTACGGCATCGGTGCATTGTAGAGGTTCGAGACATGGTCGCGATCCTTTTCCAGGATCGGGAAGCTGCCCGTCGGCGTCGGCTTATGGTCCGCGCCATAGATGATCAGCGTCCGCCCGATCTCCACGCCGCCGCGGTAGACGTAAAGCCGCTCGCGCCGGAGATCGACCACGATGGCGAGCTTGCCGGGCGGCACGCCTTCCGGCGCCCAGAGATATTCGCCGGGTTGCAGGACGCCGCCGGTCTCCATCACGCTCACCACCTTGGGCTGCGGTGGCGCAGCTTGAACCGGCCCGGCCGCGAGCACCGTGCCCGCGAGCGCAGTTGCAAGGAAAAGGGAACGGGCGAAACGCATTGAACGGCCTCCGGGCCGTGGCACCGTGCCACGAGCCGAGTCTTAACGTTTCGTTTACCAACTCGGCTCCCGATGTTCACCAGCAGCAGCTAAGTTGCTGGGACCGGCTTGTTTCGTTCCGGGACCCCGATCGGTTTCGCTTGCTTCGCCGCGCCGGTCTGCTATGGGCGCCACCTGATCCGGCGCGCGTGCGCGTCCGGCTCGCCGTCCGAGACAGCAGGTGCCGGCTTCCGGCTTAATGCCCTGCCTAGACGGGGAAGGTGATTCTATTCCTGGCGACCTGCATCCGCAGCGCCGGGTCCGCCATCGGGTTGATCCGCTGGCACCAGAGCCCATGCCCCTCGGACACGTCGCCCCCGGTGGTTCGCCATCGGGACATGTACCGGGCTGTGCCTAGCGCACCGCCCATTTGTGAGGAGAACGGCATGGATCGCGCTCAAAAGAGTGAGCTGGTATCCGAGCTGAACCGCACCTTCAACGAGGTCGGCGTGGTGGTCATCACCCGCAACCTCGGGATGACCGTCGCCCAGTCGACGGCGCTCCGTACGAAGATGCGCGAAGCCGGCGCCAGCTACAAGGTCGCGAAGAACCGCCTTGCCAAGATCGCAGCGGAAGGCACCGATTACTCGGTCATCGCCGACCTGCTGACCGGGCCGACCGCGCTTGCGACGTCTGCCGACCCCGTGGCTGCCGCCCGGGTCGTCAACGACTTCGCCAAGACCACGGACAAGCTCGAGATCGTCGGCGGGGCGATGGGCGGCCAGCTTCTCGACGCGGAAGGTATCAAGGCACTTGCCGGCCTGCCGTCGCTCGACGAGCTGCGCGCAAAGATCGTGGGGCTCATCGTGGCACCTGCGACCAAGCTCGCGACCATCACCCAGGCACCGGCGGCGCAGATCGCTCGCGTGCTTGCGGCGCATGCGGACAAGGAACAGGAGGCCGCCTGATCGGCGCCCCTGCCCTGACTATCAACCCGAACTATCTGATTTTGGAGATTACACATGGCTGACCTGAACGCGATCGTCGACCAGCTGAGCGAACTGACTGTCCTCGAGGCCGCTGAGCTCTCGAAGCTGCTCGAAGAGAAGTGGGGCGTTTCGGCCGCTGCTGCGGTTGCGGCTGCTCCGGCTGCTGGCGGCGCTGCTGGCGGCGCTGCTGCTGTCGAAGAGAAGACCGAGTTCGACGTGATCCTCACCGGCGACGGTGGCAAGAAGATCAACGTCATCAAGGAAGTCCGCGCGATCACCGGCCTGGGCCTGACCGAAGCGAAGGCTCTCGTCGAGGGCGCGCCGAAGCCGGTCAAGGAAGGCATCGCCAAGGACGAAGCCGACAAGATCAAGGCGCAGCTGGAAGGCGCCGGCGCGACCGTCGAGGTCAAGTAAGCGGCGCCCGGCTTCGGCCGGGCGGCACTTGCCGACAAGAAGAGGGGCGGCTCCGACCAGGAGCCGCCCCTTTTTCGTGCTTGAAGACGCTGGATGCGGGCCGCCGCTGCGACCGTCGCAGACGCGGCCCTGCGCCTTGCCCTGCCAACGCGCCTTAGAAGCCCCACACCGGAGCTCACGCGCCTTTCTGTAAGGCCGGTCGAGTACAGCGGCTTGGGCCCTGGGCCCCTTCCTGCGCAGGAGCCCGATGCTCTCGGAAGCCTCAGCTTCCGCCGGCGATGTCTCGGTACTGCCCGCCTCCGGGGAGGGGCTGGGGGAGGCTGTGCCCTCCCTCAGTCCCGACGAACCTCGCCGTGGAGCCGCGCCTCGAGCCGATCGACCATCCGGTCGCCACGATCGAGAAACACCGGTGCCAGCTTGTCGCTGCCCTGGATTTGACGGCCGACCACAAACGCGACGCGGGTGCGTGCCTCGCGTCCGTCGGACCAGCGGTAGCGCGCGTCGATCGCCATCACCGGCACGAAGAAGCGCCGCTCGCCGGCGCTCAACACCGGCAGGTTGTCGAGCGGCAGCGACACGGTCGCCTCGACCCTGCGCGCCTCCCCTGCCGCCACCGGGAACGGCTGGAGCTGCGCATGGATCGGCAGTTCCGCGAAGAAGCGTTCGATCTCGGCATCCTGCTGCGGGCTGGCGCCGAACAGGCCTGCGGCGAAGCGCAGCTCGGGCACAGCCATGTCGGTCGGATTGCTGGCTCCGAGTTCGAAGCGAACCACCGCCTTGTCGCCGTCGGTGCCCATCGCCATTGGCAGGAAAGTGAAGTCGAGCGGCGCCCGCTCTGTCGCCGGCGCTGGAGCCGGGGCGGGCGTGGCGGGCGGCGTGCGGAACGCGGTCGACACGACCAGGCCCTCTGGTTCCGGCATCGGACGCGTCAGGAAGCTCGGGCCTTCCGGCTCGGATGCTGGGGCAGGAGCAGCAGGCGTCGGCACAGGGCCGGGCACCGCGCGGTTTAGGAAGCGCGGCTGCGCAGGTGTTGCGGGTTCCACCGGAGTGGCAGGCTCCGGTGCGGCTGCCACGCGCGGTGCCACGATCGAGGCAGGCTCGGCCGCCACTTCGGCGATCTCGTCCGGAGCATCTTCGGGCTTGCGGCGGCGCCAGAACAGCAGCGCGGCCATTGCGGCGACCAGCCCTGCCGCGAGTAGGATCCACAACAGCGAACTGCGCGACTCCCCTGCGGGCTCGGGCGTCGCCGGCGGCAGGTCGGTTGCGACTGATGGCTCCGGCGCCGGTTCGGCCTCGGGCTCGGGCTGAGCCACCGGCGTCAGCTCGGGCGTCGGCGCGGTTTTCGGAATTGGTTCAGCCGTTGGCGCCACTTCGGGAGCCGGCGAAGGAGTCGGCCGCACTCGTGGCGGCGCGACCAGTGCTGGCGCAGGCGTCGCCGTCGGCTGCGGGCGCGCCGTCCGGCGCGGGGTCGGCGTCGGCCTGGGCTCCGCTTCCGGACCGGACGGCGTCGCTGCCGGCGGCTCGACCGCTGGCGGTGTCACACTGTTGCCGGGCGGCAGCGTCCAGGGAAGCGGCACCGGTCCTGGCGCCGCATCCTGCGCGGCGGCGGCCATAGGCAGGAAAAGAACGGTGGTTGCAGCGATGGCGCGAATGGTCATGCGTTCCGCCAACGCCGATCCGCGCCCGCGCCGCCAGCACCCATCAGGCCTCGGTGCGCCGGACCGTGGCAATGCTGCGCCAGGCCGAACGACGCCCCTCGGCTCGGGATCAAGCCACGCCCTCACCCAAGGTTCGCGATTCCTTGACTGTTTCCGACCCGTGCCCTATATCCCGGCCCTGCCTCACGATCGGGAAATGATGCGTCGTCGCGCAACGCATTGGACGAATGGATCGGCCGAGGTCTTTCGAGACGCCCCGAAGCTGCGATCCCATCAGGGATGACGCGGCTTTTTGCGTCTCGTTCGCGCATCTGCCCGGGGCTTCCCGGGCGCGAAATTTGACCAAGCGAGGCGACCTACTCCCATGGCGACCAAGGCAATCGAGAACGGCACCGCGAAGCGCCGTATCCGCAAGGTGTTCGGCGACATCCACGAAGTGGTGCAGATGCCGAACCTGATCGAGGTTCAGCGCGAATCCTACGAGCAGTTCCTGCGGAGCGATCCGTCGACGGGCTATGTCTCGGGCCTGGAAAAGACGCTGCGCAGCGTGTTCCCGATCCGCGACTTCGCCGGCACCGCCGAACTCGACTTCGTGACCTACGAGCTTGAGGATCCGAAGTTCGACGTCGAAGAGTGCCGCCAGCGCGGCATCACCTATGCGGCGCCGATGCGCGTCACGCTGCGCCTGATCGTGTTCGAGGTCGATCCCGATACGGAAGCCCGTTCGGTGCTCGATATCAAGGAGCAGGACGTCTACATGGGCGACATGCCGCTCATGACCGAGAACGGCACCTTCTTCATCAACGGCACCGAGCGCGTCATCGTCTCGCAGATGCACCGCTCGCCGGGCGTGCTGTTCGACCACGATCGCGGCAAGACCCACGCATCGGGCAAGTACCTCTTCGCGGCGCGCGTGATCCCGTACCGCGGCTCGTGGCTCGACTTCGAGTTCGACGCCAAGGACATCGTTAACGTCCGCATCGACCGCAAGCGCAAGCTGCCGGTCACCAGCCTACTGTATGCGCTGGGCCTGAACTCGGAAGAGATCCTCAACCACTTCTACAACACCGTCACCTTCGTGCGCGGTGAGGGTGGCTGGCAGATCCCGTACGCCGCCGAGAACTGGCGCGGCCAGAAGCCGGCGTTCGACATCGTCGACGCGAAGTCCGGCGAGGTCATCTTCCCGGCCGGCCAGAAGATCAGCCCGCGTGCCGCCAACAAGGCCGGCAAGGACGGTCTCACCGACCTGCTGATCCCGACTGAGGAAATCTACGGCCGCTACAGCGCCTATGACCTGATCGACGAGACGACGGGCCGCATCTACATCGAGGCGGGCGACGAAGTGTCGGCCGAGAACCTCGAGCTGCTGGACAAGGCCGGGATCGATCGCATCGAGCTGCTCGACATCGATCACGTCACCACCGGTCCGTGGATCCGCAACACGCTCAAGGCCGACAAGGCCGAGGAGCGTGAGCAGGCGCTGTCCGACATCTATCGCGTCATGCGCCCCGGCGAGCCGCCGACGCTGGAAACCGCGGAGTCGCTGTTCGGCGGCCTGTTCTTCGATCCCGAGCGCTACGACCTCTCGGCCGTCGGCCGCGTGAAGCTCAACATGCGCCTGGACCTCGACGCCGAGGACACGGTCACCACGCTGCGCACCGAGGACATCCTCGCGGTCGTGAAGACCTTGGTCGACCTGAAGGACGGCAAGGGCGAAGTCGACGACATCGACAACCTGGGCAACCGTCGCGTGCGTTCGGTGGGCGAGCTGCTGGAGAACCAGTATCGCGTCGGCCTGCTGCGCATGGAGCGTGCGGTCAAGGAGCGCATGTCCTCGGTCGACGTCTCGACCGTGATGCCGAACGACCTGATCAACGCCAAGCCCGCGGTCGCCGCGGTGCGCGAGTTCTTCGGTTCGTCGCAGCTGTCGCAGTTCATGGACCAGACCAACCCGCTCTCCGAAGTGACGCACAAGCGTCGCGTCTCGGCGCTCGGGCCGGGCGGCCTGACTCGTGAGCGTGCGGGCTTCGAAGTCCGCGACGTCCACCCGACTCACTATGGCCGTATCTGCCCGATCGAAACGCCGGAAGGCCCGAACATCGGCCTGATCAACTCGCTGGCGTCGTTCTCGCGCGTCAACAAGTACGGCTTCATCGAGACGCCGTACCGCAAGGTGATCGACGGCAAGGTCAGCGACGAGGTCGTCTACCTGTCGGCGATGGAAGAGCAGAAGCACACCGTCGCGCAGGCGAACGCCGAGCTCGATGCCGAAGGTCGCTTCGTCGAGGACCTGATCTCCGCGCGTCAGGCAGGCGAGTTCCTGATGGCGATGCGCGATCAGATCACCCTGATGGACGTCAGCCCCAAGCAGCTGGTGTCGGTCGCGGCCTCGCTCATTCCGTTCCTGGAGAACGATGACGCGAACCGCGCGCTGATGGGCTCGAACATGCAGCGCCAGGCGGTGCCGCTGGTCCAGGCCGAGGCTCCGTTCGTGGGCACCGGCATGGAAGAGACCGTGGCCCGGGATTCCGGCGCCGCGATCTCGGCCAAGCGTGCCGGCGTGGTCGACCAGGTCGACGCGACCCGCATCGTGATCCGTGCGACCGGTGACGTCGATGCGAACGAAAGCGGCGTGGACATCTACACGCTGATGAAGTTCCAGCGCTCGAACCAGTCAACCTGCATCAACCAGCGTCCGCTGGTGAAGGTGGGCGACGTGGTGAAGGCAGGCGACGTGCTTGCCGACGGTCCGTCGACCGAGTTCGGCGAGCTGGCGCTGGGCCGCAACGCGCTCGTCGCGTTCATGCCTTGGAACGGCTACAACTACGAGGACTCGATCCTCATCTCCGAGCGGATCGTGAAGGACGACGTGTTCACGTCGATCCACATCGACGAGTTCGAGGTGATGGCCCGCGACACCAAGCTCGGGCCGGAGGATATCACCCGCGACATCCCGAACGTCGGCGAGGAAGCGCTTCGCAACCTCGACGAGGCGGGCATCGTGTACGTGGGTGCCGAGGTCGAGCCGGGCGACATTCTGGTCGGCAAGATCACGCCGAAGGGCGAAAGCCCGATGACGCCGGAGGAGAAGCTCCTGCGCGCCATCTTCGGTGAAAAGGCCTCCGACGTCCGCGACACCTCGCTGCGTCTGCCGCCGGGCGTTGCCGGCACGATCGTCGACGTCCGCGTCTTCAATCGTCACGGCATTGACAAGGACGAGCGCGCGATGGCGATCGAGCGCGAGGAAATCGAGCGCCTTAAGAAGGACTCGGACGACGAGCGCACGATCCTCAACCGGGCGACCTGGAGCCGCCTGCGCGAGATGCTGCTCGACCAGACCGCCGCCGCGGCGCCCAAGGGCGTCAAGAAGGGCGTCGTGATCGACAGCGACGTGCTCGACAGCGTCGATCGCCACGAATGGTGGAAGTTCGCGGTCGCCGACGACACGGTCCAGTCGAACCTGGAAGCCGTGAAGGCGCAGTACGACGAGGCTGCCCGCAAGATCCGCGAGAAGTTCGAGGATCGCCGCGAGAAGCTGGAGCGTGGCGACGAGCTGCCGCCGGGCGTGCTCAAGATGGTCAAGGTCTTCGTTGCGGTGAAGCGCAAGCTGCAGCCGGGCGACAAGATGGCCGGCCGTCACGGCAACAAGGGCGTCATTTCGCGCATCCTGCCGCAGGAGGACATGCCGTTCCTGGAAGACGGCACCCCCGTCGACCTGGTGCTCAACCCGCTGGGCGTGCCGTCGCGCATGAACGTCGGGCAGATCTTCGAGACCCACCTGGGCATGGCCGCGCGCGGTCTTGGCCGGCAGGTTACCGAGGCGCTGGAGCAGTGGCGTGAGGCCAATCCGAACCCGTCGATCGGCGCGATGCCGGACGCGGTCAAGGATCGCCTCAAGACCATCTATGGCGAGCAGTACCATGCGGAGATCGACGCCCGCGACGGCGAGGAGATCGTCGAGCTGGCGCAGAACCTGAAGAACGGCGTGCCGATGGCGACGCCAGTGTTCGACGGCGCCCGCGAAGCGGACGTGTCGCGGATGCTGGAGATGGCCGGGCTGGATCCGTCGGGTCAGGTGACGCTCTACGATGGGCGCACCGGCGACGCGTTCGACCGCAAGGTGACCGTGGGCTACATCTACATGCTGAAGCTCCACCACCTGGTCGACGACAAGATCCACGCGCGTTCCATCGGGCCGTACAGCCTCGTCACCCAGCAGCCGCTGGGCGGTAAGGCGCAGTTCGGCGGCCAGCGCTTCGGCGAAATGGAGGTTTGGGCACTGCAGGCGTATGGCGCGGCCTATACCCTGCAGGAGATGCTGACGGTGAAGTCCGACGACGTGGTCGGCCGCACCAAGGTCTACGAGGCGATCGTCAAGGGCGACGACACCTTCGAGGCCGGCATCCCGGAGAGCTTCAACGTGCTCGTCAAGGAAATGCGTTCGCTGGGCCTCAACGTCGAGCTCAAGGCACTCGAGGAAGACGACGGTCTGGCCGAGGCGGCGGAATAAGGGAGCGGGGGCGCCGCGCAGGCGGTGCCCCTCCCCGTTTCGCCCGGAGTTTTGCCCCTAGAGGGAATACGACATGAACGAACTGACCAACTTCGCGAATCCGGTCCAGAAGCCGGAGACCTTCGACCAGATCCAGATCGGCATCGCCTCCCCCGAGCGCATCCGTTCCTGGTCGTTCGGCGAGATCAAGAAGCCCGAGACGATCAACTATCGCACGTTCAAGCCCGAGCGTGACGGCCTGTTCTGCGCGCGCATCTTCGGTCCGATCAAGGACTATGAGTGCCTGTGCGGCAAGTACAAGCGCATGAAGTACAAGGGCATCGTCTGCGAGAAGTGCGGCGTCGAGGTCACCGTCTCGAAGGTCCGCCGCGAGCGCATGGGCCACATCGAGCTGGCCGCCCCGGTTGCGCACATCTGGTTCCTGAAGTCGCTGCCGTCGCGCATCGGCCTGCTGCTCGACATGCAGCTCAAGCAGCTCGAGCGCGTGCTCTACTTCGAGAGCTACATCGTGATCGAGCCGGGCCTCACCAGCCTGGAGAAGTATCAGCTCCTCACCGAGGACGAGCTGCTCGAGGCGCAGGACCAGTTCGGCGAGGACGCCTTCTCCGCCGGCATCGGCGCCGAAGCGGTCAAGACGATGCTGATGGAGCTCGACCTGGAAGGTGAGCGCAAGGAGCTTCTCGAAGAGCTGGCGGTCACCAAGTCCGAGCTGAAGCCCAAGAAGATCATCAAGCGGCTGAAGGTCGTCGAGAGCTTCATCGACTCGGGCAACCGCCCCGAGTGGATGATCCTGGACGTCGTTCCGGTCATCCCGCCCGAGCTGCGCCCGCTGGTGCCGCTGGACGGTGGCCGCTTCGCGACCTCGGATCTGAACGATCTGTATCGCCGCGTGATCAACCGCAACAACCGCCTCAAGCGGCTGATGGAGCTGCGCGCGCCGGACATCATCGTCCGCAACGAAAAGCGCATGCTGCAGGAAGCCGTCGACGCGCTGTTCGACAACGGTCGCCGCGGTCGCACGATCACGGGCGCCAACAAGCGTCCGCTGAAGTCGCTGTCCGACATGCTCAAGGGCAAGCAGGGTCGCTTCCGTCAGAACCTGCTCGGCAAGCGCGTCGATTATTCGGGCCGCTCGGTCATCGTGACGGGGCCTGAGCTCAAGCTGCACCAGTGCGGCCTGCCCAAGAAGATGGCGCTCGAGCTGTTCAAGCCGTTCATCTACGCGCGCCTCGATGCAAAGGGTCTGTCCATGACCCTGAAGCAGGCCAAGAAGTGGGTCGAGAAGGAGCGCAAGGAAGTCTGGGACATCCTGGACGAGGTGATCCGCGAGCATCCCGTGATGCTCAACCGGGCTCCCACGCTCCACCGTCTCGGCATCCAGGCGTTCGAGCCGGTTCTGATCGAGGGCAAGGCGATCCAGCTGCACCCGCTGGTGTGCTCGGCCTTCAACGCCGACTTCGACGGCGACCAGATGGCCGTGCACGTTCCCCTGAGCCTCGAGGCTCAGCTGGAAGCGCGCGTCCTGATGATGTCGACCAACAACATCCTGAGCCCTGCAAACGGCAAGCCGATCATCGTGCCGTCGCAGGACATGGTCCTGGGCCTCTACTACATCTCCATGGAGAAGCAGAACGAGCCCGGCGAAGGCATGATGCTGTCGGACATGGCGGAGGTGCACCAGGCACTGCACGCCGGCGCCGTCACGCTGCACACCAAGATCATCAGCCGCGTTCCGCAGACGGACGAGGACGGCAACACCTACATGAAGCGCGTCGAGACGACGCCGGGCCGCATGCTGCTCGGCGAGACGCTGCCGAAGAGCCACAAGGTGCCGTTCGAGACCGTCAACCGCCTTCTCACCAAGAAGGACGTGGGCGACGTGATCGACGAGGTCTATCGCCACACCGGCCAGAAGGAGACGGTGCTGTTCGCCGACGCCATTATGGCGTTGGGCTTCCGCAACGCGTTCAAGGCCGGCATTTCCTTCGGCAAGGATGACATGATCATCCCGGCCGCCAAGGAAGGCATGGTCGACGAGACGCGTGCTCTCGTGAAGGATTACGAGCAGCAGTATCAGGACGGCCTGATCACGCAGCAGGAGAAGTACAACAAGGTGATCGATGCCTGGAGCCGTTGCGGCGACCAGGTGGCGGCAGCCATGATGGACGAGATCCGTGCGGTGAAGCACGAAGACAATGGTCGCGAGAAGCCGGTCAACGCCATCTACATGATGGCGCACTCGGGTGCTCGTGGTTCGGCAGCGCAGATCAAGCAGCTGGCGGGCATGCGCGGTCTGATGGCCAAGCCTTCGGGCGAGATCATCGAGACGCCGATCATCTCGAACTTCAAGGAAGGCCTGACCGTCCTTGAGTACTTCAACTCGACCCACGGCGCTCGTAAGGGCCTCGCGGATACCGCGCTGAAGACCGCCAACTCGGGTTACCTGACCCGCCGCCTCGTCGATGTGTCGCAGGATTGCGTCATCATGGAAGAGGATTGCGGTACCGAGCGTGCGCTCGAGATGAAGGCGATCGTCCAGGGCGGTTCGACCATCGCGTCGCTCGGCGAGCGCATCCTGGGCCGCACGACGGCCGAGGACGTGGTCGACACCAAGACCGGCGAGGTCGTCATCCCTGCGGGCACGCTGCTCGACGAGGCGATGATCACGCAGATCGAGGCGCTGAACGTGCCGGGCATGAAGATCCGTAGCCCGCTCGTCTGCGAGGCCAAGATCGGCGTGTGCGGCAAGTGCTACGGGCGTGACCTCGCCCGCGGTACGCCGGTGAACATCGGCGAGGCCGTCGGCGTGATCGCGGCGCAGTCGATCGGTGAGCCGGGCACGCAGCTGACGATGCGTACCTTCCACATCGGCGGTGCGGCGCAGCTCAACGAGCAGTCGAACCTGGAAGCGCCGGTCGACGGCAAGGTCGAGTATCGCGACCTGCGCGTCATTATGGACCAGCGTGGCCGCCGCGTGGTGCTCAGCCGCTCGGGCGAGATCGCGATCGTCGACATGGACGGCCGCGAGCTTTCCGTGGATCGCATCCCGTACGGTGCCTATGTGCTGTGCGACGATGGCCACATCATCAGCGCGGGCGACCGCATGGCGGAGTGGGATCCGTTCACCATGCCGGTGATCACCGAGAACCCGGGTACCGTGAAGTACCAGGACCTCATCGACGGCAAGACCCTGACCGAGCAGGCCGACGAAGCGACGGGCATCACCCAGCGCGTCGTCACCGAATATCGCGGCAAGTCGAAGGAGGATCTGCGTCCTCGCCTGACCCTGCTCGACGAGAATTCGGGTGAGGCCGGCCGCTACATGCTGGCGCCGGGCGCGACGCTCTCGGTCGAGGATGGTGCGCAGGTTCAGGGCGGTGACGTTCTGGCCCGTGTCAGCCGCGAGGCTGCCAAGACCCGCGACATCACCGGCGGTCTGCCGCGCGTCGCCGAGCTGTTCGAGGCGCGCAAGCCGAAGGAGAATGCGATCATCGCAAAGGTCTCCGGCCGCGTCGTGTTCGGCAAGGACTATAAGGCGAAGCGCAAGATCGGCATTCAGCCCGAGGACGGCGGCGAGGTCGTCGAGTATCTGGTGCCGAAGTCGAAGGTGATCGACGTTCAGGAAGGCGACTACGTCAAGCGTGGCGACAACCTGATCGGCGGCAGCCCGGATCCGCACGATATTCTGGAGGTGCTCGGCATCGAGCCGCTTGCGGAATATCTCGTGTCGGAAATCCAGGAAGTCTATCGACTGCAGGGCGTGAAGATCAACGACAAGCACATCGAGGTGATCGTTCGCCAGATGCTGCAGAAGGTCGAGATCACCGACGGTGGCGACACCACTCTGCTGGCGGGCGAGCAGCTCGACCGCGACGAGATGGACGAAGCCAATGCCAAGCTGGCCCCGGGCCAGCAGCCGGCACAGGGCAAGCCCATCCTGCTGGGCATCACCAAGGCGTCGCTGCAGACCCGCAGCTTCATCTCGGCCGCCTCGTTCCAGGAGACGACCCGCGTGCTCACCGAGGCTTCGGTGCAGGGCAAGATCGACTCGCTGAACGGCCTGAAGGAGAACGTGATCGTCGGCCGGCTCATCCCGGCGGGTACCGGTGCGGGCATGAACCGCCTGCGCGTGGCGGCAACCAGCCGCGACGTGGCGCTCCGCGCACAGCAGCGGGCGCTCCAGGCCGCTCTCATCGCGCCGAACAGCGCCGAGGAAGAGCATGAGGCCGAGCATGCGCGTTCTGTCCGCGACGACCAGGGCACGAGCGACGCCCTCGCGTCGGTCACCCCGAGCGGTCACGGCACCGACGAGGATGCGGGCGAGTATCTGAACGACTGATCGTAGCGATCAGCCTGAACAACGAAGCCGCCGTCCGGGAAACCGGGCGGCGGTTTTGTTTTGCGGATGATCCAGCGGCCCGCGCCGACAGGTGCGTCGCAGCCGATGAGGGTCACCGCTCGGGGTGGCGCGACGCGGGGCGCATCGCTATCGCAGCCATGTCGAGGCAGGCCTCCCGAGCCTCCGCACCCAGCTGGTCGCGTTTGCCGAACGCGATCGCACCACCCAATCTTCGGAGATCGTCGATGCGCACGCGCTGTTCCGCCCCGGGAGCCAAGTCCCGCCTGCTTCTTCTGGTCGGCAGCGCCCTTCTCTCCGTTGCCGCCGCCCTGCCCGCCCGTGCCCAGAGCGAGACGGAGCGCTCAACCCTTTCCGTGGAACTCACCACCGACGATCGCGAGCGGGGAATCAGCTGGAGCGACGGCGACGTCAGCCTGCGAGGGACGGCGACCATCCCGCTTGGGGGCCAGGGCTTCTCGGTCACGGGTTCGGTCGCGACGCTGAACGACAGCCCTCGCCACGGCGGCGCTGCGGTGGGGATCGATCTCGCCGCCAGCTACGCACAATATCTGGGACCGGTCCGCCTGGACGGTGGGGTCACCGGCCACTTCTTCCCGGGCAGCGACCGCGCGCTCAGCTACCTCGAGCTCGGCGGCGGCGCCGGCTTTGCGCTGGGTCCCGTGCAGCTCGACGGCTTTGCACGCTATGCGCCGAAGCAGTCGGCGATCGGCGGCGACAACTTCTACATCGGCGCGGAAGGGCGCATGGGCATCCCCGTGACGCCGTTCACGCTGATCGCGGGGATCGGCCGCAGCTCGGGGAACGTCGACAACACGCTGCGCGCTGCGCGCCTGCGGCCGGGCGGCAACTACATGGACTGGCGCCTGGGCGTGGAGCATGTCACCGGCCCGCTGGTGATCGGCATCGACTATGTCGATACCGACATCTCCGACCGGGCGATCGTCGACTCTCCCTATGCGGATGGCCGCAACGCGGACAGCCGGTTGCTGGCGCGGGTCGGACTCAACTTCTGATGCTATGACCAAGGCGCGGCGCTGCTTGCTTTCGCGGCAGTTCGCGCTTTGGGTACGCGCATGCTGGACAACATCTTCACCGCCATATCCACCCGCATCGCAACTGCTGCCGGACAGCCGCTGACGTTCGTGCTTGCGCTCGTTACGATCCTAGCCTGGGGGGTTAGCGGGCCGATCTTCGGCTATTCCGACACGTGGCAGCTGGTGATCAACACCGCGACCACCATCGTCACCTTCCTGATGGTGTTCCTGATCCAGAACTCCCAGAACCGGGACGCAGCGGCGATGCAGGCGAAGCTCGACGAGCTCATCCGTGCCCTTGGCCCAGCTCGCGGCGAGTTCATCGGCATCGAGCATCTGACCGACCGGCAGATCGAGCAGATCCGGGCTGCGCTGGAGCAGGAGGCCGGCCATGAGCCGGGCAAGATCGGCACCGTCGACGACAGCGTGGAGACGCTGCTCAAGCGTCGCTAAGACGCCACCGCGAGCGAGTATGGCGCTGCCGATCGCGCCCGTTTGCGCGACCGGCAGCTACGGGCTCAGCGATACAGCGCCTGGGCATCCTGCTTGAACGACGCGCCGCTGTCGCTGCGGCTGTAGAACATGTGCCCGCCCGGATAGACACGCAGCTGCACGCGCTCCGCCTGGCCGAACGCCGGCATCTGGTCGACGATCAGGCGCGAGGCGAAGAAGGGGCAGGAGAGGTCGTCCCAGCCATGGACGATCATCACCCGCATCTTGGGATCGTTGGCGATCGCCTTGCGCAGGTCGCTCACCGGCGTGTCGTCCGGCTTGCCGCGATCCCAGGCCTGGTTCACCTCGTACGAAAGCGCATGGTAGCGCGCATCCGTCTTCCAGCCCACTTCGCGGGTGACGAAGTCGACCATCGCGCTGGTGGTGGGCGCGATCAACGCGTCCAGGATCGGGTCGTTCGATTGCTGCTGGGCCGACCAGGGGAAGGGATCGAACGCCGTCACGTTGGAATCATAGATGCTGCCGATCCGTCCTTCGTTGCGATGGATCTCGCGAAGGTAGGTGCGGCTGTCGATCCGGCCGCCCAGCTTCTGCACCATCGCAGGATCGAGCCCGGTCAGTTCCGCCACGCGCTGCGAGATCCGCGCGGTCGCTTCGGGATCGGATCGGCCGCGCAGCAGGTCGCGGGCATAGTCGCCGCGGACATAGGCCTCCACTTCCGCCATCGCGGCCGGCGTCAGGCGTCCCTGCCGCTCCAGGTTGGACGCCGCCATCGACGGCAGATCGATCATCCACGGCAGCGGCGACAGGGCGGTCGCGCCGTCCCCCGAGGCGGGATCGAGATAAGGGGACACCAGGATCATCCCGTTGACCCCGACGCCAATCTGCGACTGGAGCTCATAGGCGATCCGCGGCGCGCGATACCCGCCGTAGCTCTCGCCCATCACGTACTTGGGCGAGCGCAGCCGGCCTTCCTTGACGAGCCAGTCGTAGACGACCTTGGACAGGTACTTGATGTCGGGATCGTTGGCGTAGAACGCCTTCTTGGTCTCCGCCTCGTCCACCAGGCTGCGGCTGAAACCGGTGCCGACGGGATCGATGAACACCAGGTCGGTGAAGTCGAGCCAGCTGTTGGGATTGTCGCTCGCGATCGGGGCGTCGGAGGGCGCATCGCCCTGCGCACCGAACTGGACGCGCTTGGGCCCGATGGCGCCCAGGTTGAGGTAGACCGACGCGGCGCCCGGCCCGCCATTGAAGGCGAAGGTCACCGGACGCGCCGGATCGCGTCCCGGCACGGTGTACGCCGTATAGGTGACCTGGCCGATCTCCTTCCCCTTCGCGTCGCGCACGGGGATCGTGCCCACGGTCGCCTTGTACGACAGCGTGCGCCCGCCGATCCGCGCCGACTGGCTGATCGTCTTGTCGCCCGGCAGCGGCGGCGGCTTGGTCTCGTCCTCCGCCTTCTTCTTCTCGACGGTGGTGGTGGTCTCCGCCGACTGGGCATGGGCAAGGCTGCTGGTGCAGGCGAGCAGCAGGGCGGCGGCGGATAGGCGCAGAATCGATCGCAAGTGTTGAGCTCCCCTTCGCAAGGGAGAGAATGTTGCAGCGCGGAGACTGCGAGGCAATGATGAAGCCGGTTCAGAGGGCCTGGTATGCACCTTCTCGCATCATCGGCACGACGTCGGCAGAATCCACCTCAAGCGCGACCTCGATATCGGCGGCGTATCCCCAACCGGAGAGTTCGCGGCCCGAGCGGCTGTCGCGGAGGATCTGGGCCAGGCGGGGCTTCGCTGCCCTGTACGCTTCGGCTGCTAGACCGGCCTCTGCATTCCGTGTCCCGCCAAGAGCATCGATGATGGCACCTGCTCCGAGCCAATCCTCGATGGCTGGTCGCAGCGTTTGATCCGGCCACCGCTCCCCTGCCGCAATCACGACGATCGTTCCATCACCGGCGAGGGAGCTTGCCGCCCCACCGACCGCTCGGGCGTTGCGCAAGCAGCCGCAGATCGTCGGAGCGTCACCAGTCGTCAGCGACAGCCGGGAGCCATTCGGCGACGGCAGCAGGAGGCGGGTCCCCCACGCGATATGCTTCAGGCTGGCCGGCGAAAGACTGAGCTGTCCCCCTCCAGCACTGCGCGGCGACGCTGCAACCGCTCCATGCCGAGCAGCTTCGGCCGCTGCCGCGGCGGCATCGCCGTACGGAAAGGGGAACACGATCGCACCGCTTCCGAAGGCTACGCTAACTGCCGTCGAGAAGGACAACACGTCGACGATGATGAAGAGGTCCGCAGAGGCTTTCCACGCCTCAATTCCGGACAGGCCCCATTCACAGGCTATTTTCGGCATCATCGGACTGATGCCAGAGGGAAGCAGGCCTGCCAATCAGCAGGCCCGCACCGCGCCGACAGTGCGGCCGCTACGCCGCTGCGCCCTCCAGCGTCTCGCTGATCTCCATCCAGCGGGTCTCGGCGGCCTCGATCCGCTCGGACAGATCCGCTCGGCGCTTCATCAGTTCGGTCATGGTAAGCTTCGCAAGCGCCGGCGCCGCCTCCGATGGCGCGAACATCGCCTGGTCGATTGCCGTGCGCTCGGCAGTGAGCTTCACCACCTCCCGCTCGGCGGCCTGGGCCTCCTTGCGCAGCCCCTGGGCACGCTCGCGTGCTTCGGCCGCGGCCCGGCGGTCCTCCTTCTTGTTGGCTTTTTTCTCGGCCTTGTCCGCCTTGCTGCCGCCGCCCAGCACCAGCGCGATATAGTCGTCGAGGCTGCCGTCGAAGTCGCTGGCGGTGCCGCCGTCGACCAGCACCAGCCGGTCGGCCGTGGTCTCCAGCATGTGCCGATCGTGGCTGACCACCACCACCGCGCCGGTGTAGGCATTCAGCGCCTGGATCAGCGCCTCGCGCGCGTCGACGTCGAGGTGGTTGGTCGGCTCGTCGAGGATCAGCATGTGCGGCGCGTCGCGGGTGATGAGCGCCAGGGCGAGCCGCGCGCGCTCGCCGCCCGAAAGCTTGCCGACCAGCGTCGTCGCCTTGTCGCCCGAAAAGCCGAACCGCCCGAGCTGCGCGCGCACCGCGCCTGGCGTCTTGCCCTTCATCAGCCGGGTCATGTGCTCGAGCGGCGTGTCGCGCGCGTCGAGTTCCTCGACCTGATACTGGGTGAAATAGCCGACCCGCATCTTGGACGAGGATGCCATCTCGCCTTCCATCGGCGTCAGCTGCGCGGCGAGCAGTCGGGCGAGCGTGGTCTTGCCGTTGCCGTTGCGACCAAGCAGACCGATGCGATCGTCGGGGTCGAGCCGCAAGTTAAGCCGCTTGAGGATCGGTTTTTCACCATAGCCGACGCTCGCCATGTCGAGCGTCACCAGCGGGGGGCGCAGTTCGTCGGGATCGGGGAAATCGAACGACAGCGACGGATCCTCTGCCATCGCGGCGATCGGCGCCATCTTGGCAAGCGCCTTGATGCGCGACTGCGCCTGCTTGGCGGTCGAAGCGCGCGCAGAGTTGCGGGCGATGTAATCCTGCAGCTTTGCGCGCTGCGCGACCTGGTTGGCCCGCGCCGCCTCCAGCTGCGCCATCCGCTCGGCGCGTTGCCGCTCGAACGCGTCATAGCCGCCCGGATAGAGCGTCACCTTGCCGCCTTGCAGGTGAAGGATGTGATCGACGACGTTGTTGAGGAAGTCGCGCTCGTGGCTGACGATCACGATGGTCGCACGATAGCTTTTGAGGAAGTCCTCCAGCCACAGCACCGCTTCCAGGTCGAGGTGGTTCGAAGGCTCGTCGAGCAGCAGCACGTCGGGCTGGCTGAACAACAAGGCGGCGAGCGCGACGCGCATGCGCCAGCCACCGGAGAAGCCGTCGAGCGGCGACTGCTGCATGCTCTCGTCAAATCCGAGGCCCACCAGAATGCGCGCGGCACGTGCCGGCGCGGTATGGGCGTCGATTGCGAGCAACCGCTCGTGCACCTCGGCCAGGCGGTCGGGGTCGTGCGACGTCTCGGCCTCTTGCATCAGCGCTGCCCGCTCCGTGTCGGCGGCGAGTACCGTTTCGAACGGCGTGGCGCTGCCGGCGGGCGCTTCCTGCGCGACATAGCCCAGGCGGCTGCCGCGCGGCATCTCCGCGGCGCCCCCATCGGGCTCCAGTTCGCCCGCGATCACGCGCACCAGGGTCGACTTGCCGGCACCGTTGCGGCCGATTAGGCCGACGCGGCTGCCCGGCGGCAGCGCCGCGTTGACGCCATCGAGAATGAGCCGCCCGCCCAGGCGCACCGTGATTCCATTGAGGTTCAGCATCGCTGCCGCCTAGCAGCCCGGACGCCGCCACGCGAGGGCTGGCGGAACCACAGGTGCTGCCCAGGCACTTCAGCATCCGCACAGGCAGGGAATGGTTCATGGCCAAGGACGGCGCGGGCGCGCACATCAAGAACAACCTCGTTCTCTATGGCGCGCTCGCGGCGAATCTCGGGATCGGTGTCGCGAAGTTCATCGCCGCCGGTATCACCGGCTCGTCCTCGATGCTGACGGAGGGCGTGCACTCGGTAGTGGACAGCGGCAACCAGGTGCTGCTGCTCTACGGGCAGAGGCGCGCGCGCCGGCCGGCCGATGCCAAGCACCCGTTCGGCTATGGCCGCGAGCTCTACTTCTGGGCATTCGTGGTCGCCCTGCTGATCTTCGCGGTCGGCGCCGGCGTATCGATCTACGAAGGCTACCTCCATATCCTGGAGCCAGAGCCGCTCAGCGATCCGCTCATCAACTACGTCGTGCTCGGGATCGCCGTCCTGCTGGAAGGCTCGTCCTGGACGATCGCAGTGCGCGAATTCAACGCCAAGCGCGGCGACACCGGCTGGTGGCGCGCGATTCACGAGTCCAAGGATCCGGCCGGCTTCATCGTTCTGTTCGAGGACTCGGCGGCGCTGATCGGCCTAGTGGTCGCGGGCGGTGGCGTGTGGGCCAGCCACTATTTCGGGGATCCCCGCATCGATGGCGTCGCATCGATCCTCATCGGCCTGATCCTGGCAACGGTTTCGGGTCTGCTGGCGCGCGAGGCCAAGGGGCTGCTGATCGGTGAGCGCGCGGACCCCGTACTGATCGAGCGCGTGCGCACGGTGGTCGGTGCCAAGCCGGGCATCTCGGCCGTGAACCACGTGCGCACCATCCACACCGCACCCGACGCAGTGTTCGTTGCGATCAGCGCCGATTTCGACGATGCGCTCACCATGGGCGCAGGCGAAACACTGATCGAGGAGATCGAGGCCGAATTGAAGGCCGCGATCCCCACCCTCACCTCCATCTACATCCGTCCGGAGAAGCACGAGGACGCCATCCTCAGCTTCGCGCCTGCCGCCGGCTGACCGATGCAGAGCTTCGATGCGATCGTGCTCGGCGCGGGTGGCGCCGGGCTGATGGCCGCGGCCGTCGCCGGGCAGCGCGGCAGGCGTGTGGTCGTCGTGGACCATGCGCCAGAGCCCGGCCGCAAGATCCTGATCTCGGGCGGAGGCCGCTGCAACTTCACCAACCTGGGCACCGCGCCCGATCGCTACGTGTCCGCCAACCCGCATTTCGCCAAGTCAGCGCTCGGCCGCTACACCGCCGGCGACTTTCTGGAGATGGTCGAGCGACACGGCATCGCCTGGCACGAGAAGACGCTGGGGCAGCTGTTCTGCGACGGATCGGCGCGGCAGATCGTGGCCATGCTGCTGGACGAGTGCGCAGCGGGCGCCGTGGCGATCCGCCTGGGCGCGCCGATCCGCGACGTCTCGCATGCGGACGGACGGTTCACGGTGGTGCACGGTGATGCCACGCTCACGGCGCCGGCGCTGGTTATCGCCACCGGCGGCCCGTCCATCCCGAAGCTGGGCGCGACCGGCTTTGCCTATGATCTCGCCCGCAAGTTCGGGCTGAAGGTCGTCGAGCCCCGCCCCGCTCTCGTGCCGCTGACGCTGCCGCCGGAGGACGCGCTGTTCCGCTCGCTCTCAGGCGTCGCGACCGAAGTAGTCGCGCGCTGCGGCAAGGCGGCGTTCCGGGAGGCGGCGCTGTTCACCCACCGCGGCCTGTCAGGTCCCGCGATCCTGCAGGTGTCCTCCTATTGGCGGCACCGGAACACGATCGGCATCGACTTCCTACCGGATCAAGGCGCGGGGTGGCTGCTCGAGGCAAAACGCACCCGTCCGCGCGCAGGCCTACGGGCGGTGCTTTCGACGGCACTTCCCGATCGGCTCGCCGAGGCTCTCGCCGAACGCCTGGCTGTGGTCGGAGAACTCGGCAACCAGCGCGACGCCACGCTCCGGGATGCCGAGCAGCGGCTCGGCAACTGGCACTTCGTTCCGAATGGCAGCGAAGGCTATGCGAAGGCGGAGGTGACGGTCGGCGGCATCGCGACGGAGGGGCTCTCCTCGCGCACCATGGAGGCGCGTCACCTGCCGGGCCTCTATGTGGTTGGCGAGGCGATGGACGTGACCGGCTGGCTCGGTGGGTACAATTTCCAATGGGCCTGGGCGAGCGGCTGGGCGGCGGCCCAAGCGCTGTGACAGACGAGATGAAGCGGAGCTTCCCGCCGGTGGTGGCCCCGGATACGCGCGTGCTGGTGCTTGGAAGCCTGCCGGGCGAACGCTCGCTGGCCGAGCGCCGCTATTATGCGCACCCACAGAACCAGTTCTGGAGCCTAATGTCGCCGGTAGCCGGGCAGGATCTGGTGCCGCTTCCCTACGAGGCGCGGCTGGCGGCGCTGCGCAGGGCCGGGATCGGCCTGTGGGACGTGGTGGCACAAGCACGACGGACCGGCAGCAGCGATGCAGCGATCCGCGACCTTGCAGCCAATGACCTTGCCTCGCTCGTCGCTACACTGCCGCAGCTCCGGGCAATCGGGTTCAACGGGGGCACGGCACTGCGCCACGGCACGGCGCAACTCGGCGCGGCGGCGAACGGCTATGCCATCGTACCGCTGCCTTCCAGCAGCCCGCTGCACACCGTCGGCGTCGCGGCCAAGCAGCAGGCCTGGCTCGCGCTCGCCGACTATCTCTGAGGTTGGATCAGCTCCCGCCGGGCTGCGGCTTGCCGACGTCGCCGGCGGGGTCGAAGTCCTTGGCCGGGTGTACCTCGTCCGCCGGCTTGTCGAGCGTGTCGCTCGGAAAGGCCGCGTCCCCGGTCTTCTGATGCTCGGTGGATAGGTTGTGGTCGGGCGTACCCATGTCCCTGTCGGTCATGCTGCGTCTCCTCTGCTTCTCCTCCAACCGACGAGAGACGCAGCGGTTGCGGCAAGAACGCGAGGACGCGTCCTTGCGGGAGCGAAACGGCAGCTTCGGCGTTATCCCCCTGCAAAATAACGAGGAGAAGCGGGTGCGCGTCGGTCTTATCGGTTCATCGTTGCTCGCGATGTCGCTCATGCTGTCGGCCTGCAACGTCAACACGAGCTCCTCAAACGAGACCGCAACGAGCGAAGGCAGCACCCAGCCCGCGCAGTGGAGCAAATCCACAGCCGACCAGCTGCGCGACGCCCTCAACAAGCGCGCCGCCCATGGCCTCGACAAGATGAACTTCGAGGTTCCGGCTGGCGAGGACGAAGCGGCACTGACCAAGGCGGCGCTCGCCTATGCCGGCGCCCTGGCACGTGGCGCGACCGATCCGACCAAGCTCTACGAGGTGTATAATGTGCCCCGGCCGAACCCCGACCTGAAGCAGGGGCTCGCCCAGGCGCTTCAGCAGGGCAAGGTTGGCGAGTGGCTGGAGAGCCTCGCCCCGCAGGACGCGAACTATCGCAAGCTGTCGCAAGCCTATCTGGGGCTGCGCAAGCAGGGCGAGGCGGCCACGCCGGTGATCCCGGACAAGGGCGAGCCGCTGAAGCCGGGCGCAACCGACGCGCGCATCCCGATGATCGCCAGCCAGCTGGTCGCCTCCGACTATCTCGATCGGGCGGCGGCAGGCGGCAATCGCTACACGCCGGCGATGGCGGCAGCCGTCAAGCAGATGCAGGCTGATTACGGCATCAAGCCGGACGGCGTGATCGGCAGCGATGCGCTTGCCATTCTCAACCTTTCCGATGCCGATCGTGCCCGGGCGATCGCCGTGAACATGGAGCGGCTGCGCTGGATCGAGCGTACTCCGCCCGGTACCCGTATCGACGTCAATGTCGCGGCGGCACGGCTGAGCTACTGGCGCGACGGCAAGCTCGTGAACAGTCGCAAGGTCGTGGTGGGCGAGCCGGACAACGAGACGCCGCAGCTGGGCTCACCGATCTTCCGCCTGGTCGCCAACCCGACCTGGACGGTGCCCCGCTCGATCCAGGAAAAGGAAATCGCCGGCAAGGGATCGGACTATCTGCGCCGCAACAACATGGCGTGGGAGGACGGCTGGATCGTACAGCAGCCGGGGCCGAAGAACTCGCTGGGCCTGGTCAAGTTCGACATGCAGAACGACCACGCCATCTACCTGCATGACACCCCAGCAAAGCCGCTGTTCCAGCAGGTGCAGCGCCAGCGCAGCCATGGCTGCGTGCGCGTCGAGGATGCGCTGGGCTTTGCCGAGATGCTCGCCAAGGACGAGGGCGTGATCGACGAGTGGAACAAGGCGCGCGCGACCGGCAAGGAGACGTTCGTCAAGCTGCCGCGCGAGATCCCGGTCCGGATGCTCTACCAGACCGTACTGTTCGACGAAGCCGGCGAGCCGGTGATCCGCAACGACCCGTATGGCTGGAACGATCGCGTCGCCCAGGCGCTCGGCCTCGGCACCACCACCAACTATCGCCTGAAGCCGGATGGTGCGGACGTAGGCCCCTGATGCACCGTGAGGGCGGAGCTGACGACATCAGCTCCGCCCTCGCCGATGCCCCGCCTAAGCCACCGCTATTCCCGTCCTCGCGCATAGTGCCAAAGGCACGCCTGTTTGTCTTTCATTGATGACCAGAAGGTTCGATCGGCAGGCAGATAGGCCTGTAACCGGTCCCACTCCGTAACAGATCTGTCATGGCTTTGCCTTAGCCGCTCGCTCCCAGTCGCCTGCCCCTTCCGGGTACTGTTCAGAACTGGGATATCATGCCGAACATCAAGCAGCTCGCCTACGCCGCTCTTCCCGCGTTGTGCTTCGTCGCCGCACCTTCCTGGGCGCAGGAAACGACTTCAGCGGCTGCATCGGCCGAAGCGTCGGACCCGCAGGCGGCCGGCGACGTGTCGCCTGAAGAGATCATCGTCACCGGATCCACCCGCGCGCAGCGGCGATTCGACGTGTCCTATGCCATCAACACCATTTCCCAGACGGACGTCGAGAAGATCGCGCCGGTCAACTTCGCCGACCTGATTGGCCAGCTGCCCGGCTTCCAGACGGAGATCACCGGCGGTGAGGTGCAGAACATCTACCGTATCCGCGGCCTGCCGAACGACGGCGGCTTCGTCAGCTTCCAGCAGGACGGCCTGCCCCTGTTCCACGAGAACGACGGCGTGTTCTTCCGCGGCGACGCGATCCTCAAGCAGGACCTGATGACGGACCATGCCGAAGTCGTTCGCGGTGGCCCGGCGCCGGTCTACGCCAGCTATTCGGGCGCGATCATCAATGCCATCACCGTCACCGGCGAGGAGACGCCGCGCGGCAAGGCGCAGCTGACGCTGGGGGACACCGGCCTCTATCGCCTGGACGCCTATCAGTCCGGCCCGATCGCCGAAGACACCTACTACGCCGTCGGCGGCTTCCTGCGGTACCACGACGGCTATCGCGACAACGGCTTCCCGAACGACAAGGGCGGCCAGATCCGCGCGAACCTCAAGCATGACCTCGACAACGGTTCGATCAAGCTGAACTTCAACTACGTCAACGACCACAACGTCTTCTATCTGCCGATTCCGATCGCCGACCCGCGCGACCCGAGCGTCTCGCTGGATCCGTACATCGACTATTTCACCGGCACGATGAACTCGCCGGCGCTGCGCAACGTCAACCTGAAGTACCGCGACGGCGCCGGCGTGATCCAGAGCCGCACCAGCGACCTGTCCGACGGGCGCCACATGCAGATGGTGAACTTCGGCGCGCAATATGACGCCGATTTCGACGGGTGGCTCGTTTCGGCCAAGGTTGGATACACGCAGGGCAAGCTCGACTTCACCGCCTTCTACTCGACCACCAATCCGGCCGACGCCGACAGCTTCGCCAACGGCTATCTGGCGCGCGCGACCGCTGCGTTCGGGGCGGTGAACCGCTTCGGCTATGTGCTGGCGGGGACCAACACCGTCTATGGTCCCGATGCGGCATCGGGCCTGGTGATGCAGGGCCAGTATCGCGACATTCACTCGAAATTCTATTCGGGCCAGGGCAATTTCACCGTGGCAAAGAAGTTCGAGACCGGCATCGGCAGCCACGACATCAAGCTCGGCCTCTACGCCAGCCTCTATGGCGAGGACAGCCGGACACTCTACCAGAACTATCTGATCGAGGTCGCGGGCAAGCCGCGCACGCTCGACCTCGTCGCCTATTCGGCCTCGGGTGCAGAGCTCGGCCGGGTGACGGACAACGGCGTGCTCAATTACGCCGCCACGCTGAACCAGGGCGACTCCGACGCGAAGATGTTCGCCATCTATGCCAACGACACCTGGGAGATCGTACCGGGCCTGCGCATCGACGCGGGCATCCGCCACGAGCGCTACAGCTACGAAGGCTGGGCGGCACTGACCGAGCAGGCCGACCTCGGCGATCGTACCACGCTGGCGGACGATGCCACCCGCGCCTTCACCGGAGCGATCATCAACCAGAAGGGCAAGCCGAACGTCACCAACTGGACGGTCGGCGCCAACTATGACTTCAGCGACCATGTCGGCGTCTACGGCCGCGCCTCGCACCTCGAGACGCCGCCCAGCGTCCAGACCGTGATGAGCATCAACCCGACGATCATCACCACGGTCGCCGACCAGTTCGAGGCCGGGCTGAAGCTCGCCGCCGGGCGCTCCTACCTCTACGTCACCGGCTTCTACACCAACTTCGACCCGCTCAACGCCTCGTTCCTGGCGTACGACCCGACCACGGGCCGCAACGACGTGAACGTCCCCTTCATCGGCGAGGCGCAGGTCAAGGGCGTGGAATTCGATGGCGCCTGGTCCGTGACCCCCTGGTTCACCCTGAACGGCGCGCTCACCGTCAGCGACCCGAAGTACAAGAACTTCGAGAGCGCGACCGGCGCCGATCCCGAGCAGGCAGAAGGCAATCAGATCGTCCGCCAGCCCAAGATCTACGGCAACATCCGGCCGAGCTTCGACTTTACCTCGGGCGAGACGGAAATCTCGGTCTATGGCCGCTACACCTACATGGGGAAGCGCTACGTCGACCTGTACAACAACACCGCGCTGCCCTCCTACGGCACGATCGGTGCGGGCGTGACGCTGCGCCGGGCGAGCTGGCAGGTGCAGGTGGTCGGCGACAATCTTTTCAACGCGCATGGCCTGACCGAAGGCAATACCCGCACCGACTCGCTGAGCGGCCAGGGCAGCAGCGAGGCCATCTACGGCCGCCCGATCTTCGGCCGGAACTTCCGTCTGGTCGTCTCCAAGTCGTGGTGAGGCATCGAGCGCTTCGCATCACCTTCGCCGCCGCAATGCTCGCGGCGGCGGTTCAGCCTGCTGTGGCAGCCGAGGTCCGCGACCGCGCGACCGAGGTTCTGGCGCAGCGGCTGTTCCCGATGGTCGATGCGATGGGTCGGTCGCCGGAGACGATCGCCCGGCTCCGCGCCGATCGCAGCCTCGCCACCACGCTTGCGACGCGTGCAAAGCGCACCGCCGCCTGCGCGGAAGCGGCCCCGTGCGTTGCGGAAGCCTCGCTGTGGGACGAGCAGGAACTGGCAGCGCTTGCGCATGCGGTGGAGCGGAATGCCGCCCCGCTGCTGCGTGATCGGCGGCTGATACCCGACGACGGCCTGGCCTCCGGCCTTGCCCGGGAGATCCGTGGGCTGAACGCGATCGTCCGCGTCTATGCTTTGGGAATGCCCGCGCGCTACCCTTCCATCGACGGGCCATCGGCGGCGTTCGGCAGCACGGAGGCGCAGACGCGCCTGGCGGCTGCGGTCCGCCTGCGCAACACGCCGCGTGCCGGCTCCTTGCAGACGCTCGATCCGAGCATGGAACTGGGCCTGGCGCTGCTCGACGTGAACGACCGCACCGATGCGAGCGGTTTCGAGCCGATCGACGGCGGTGACAACGCCGCGGCGATGGCGCGGGCCCGCGGCCTCGACTGGTCCCGCTACCGCTATACGGCCATCGTGCTGACGGGGATCGGCCCCGAGGTTCCCGACATGCCACTCAGTCCAGGGGGCAAGTACCACGTCCGGCTCGCCGCGAACCGCTTCGCGGAGGGAGACGCTCCCTTCATCATCGTGAGCGGTGGCCGCGCACACCCGCACGGCACGCCCCATAACGAGGCCGTCGAGATGCGCCGCGCGCTGATCGAGCGCTATGGCGTGCCTGCCGAGGCGATCGTCATCGAGCCCTATGCTCGGCACACCACCACTAACCTGCGCAACGCCACGCGACGGCTGATGGCATTGGGAGCGCCGCTCGATCGCGAGGCGCTGATCGTCTGCAACCCGGACCAGAGCCGGATGATCGAGAGCCCCGCCTTTGGGGAGAGGAACCGTCGAGAACTCGGCTACGAACCCGGCGTGATCGGCCGCCGGCTCTCGCCTACCGAGCTCACCTTCCGCCCCGATCCTCGTTCGGCACGGATCGATCCACTCGACCCGCTCGATCCCTGATCGGCGGGCTGAAGCGGGTCTGTCGGGAACGACCGGCCCGTCGGGCGGCGCCAAGTCGTCGAGATGCGGACGAAAGATGTGCCGAGTTTCTGGCACATGGCACCAACATGAAAAAACCCGCCAACGCAGTGCGCTGGCGGGTTTTTCCGTGGTGGGCGTGGCAAGGATTGAACTTGCGACCCCTGCGATGTCAACACAGTGCTCTACCACTGAGCTACACGCCCGCCGGGAGTGCGGCCTCTAGCGGGGAGCGCTGGGGAGCGCAAGCACCGAAAGCGGCCTGACCTAAAAAATCTGCTCAGCTGTGTGAGGGGACGCTGTCCTCCGCAAACAGCTGGTCCACTTCGCGCACCAAGTCGCGCAGGTGGAAGGGCTTCGACAGCACCCGCGCCTGGGGCACGGCCTTGCCCGCCTTCAGCGTCACTGCCGCAAAACCGGTGATGAACATCACCCGCATCTCGGGTGCGATCTCCTGCGCCTTTTGTGCGAGTTCGATGCCGTCCATCTCGGGCATTACGATATCGGTGAGGAGCAGATCGAACGTCTCGCTCTCCAGCAACGGCAAGGCGGCCGTCCCGCGATCGACCGCCGCCACGCGGTAGCCGGAACGTTCGAGCGCGCGCGTCAGATACTCGCGCATCACCTGATCGTCCTCGGCCAGCAGAATCCTGTACATGCATCCCTCTCGTACGAGCGCCCGCGTCTATGGGCGAACCCCTGCCGCTTTTCCAGCGCGTTGCTCCGGATCGCCGCGGGGCCTAGCATCCAGGGCGTGGCCGCGCCGCCCCTCCCCTTCGACCTGCACGGTCCCGCCGATCCGGTAACGCCGCTGGTGCTTTCGGTGCCGCATGCCGGCCGCGCCTATCCCGAGGAGATGCAGGATCTGCTGCGGGTGCCGGTTGCGGCGCTGCTACCGCTGGAGGACCGGCTGGTCGACCAGGTGGCGCTTGCGGCGCGCGGACCTCACACGCTGTTTGTCGCCAAGCTGCCTCGCGCTTGGATCGACCTGAACCGGAGCGAGCAGGAGCGCGATCCGCAGGTCGACGCGGGCGCCGATCCGATGGTGCAGCCCCGGGCCTCGGCGCGGCTGCGCAGCGGGCTGGGGCTCATACCCCGGCGCGCCAGCAGCGCGGGCGACATCTGGAAGCGCCGGTTGCACGCGGACGAGGTCACCGCCCGCATCGCGGGCCACCATCGTCCCTACCACGCGGCGGTGGCTGCCGCGCTCGCGTCGGCGCACGCGCGGTTCGGCGTCGCCATCCTGCTCGACATCCACTCCATGCCATCGCTGCCGGGCGTCACGCCTGCGCAGGTGGTGCTCGGCGACCGACACGGGCGCTCTGCCGCGCGGCGCCTGGTCGATACGCTCGAAGCCGCCACGCGGGATGCCGGCCTTCGGGTCGCCCGTAACCAGCCCTATGCCGGTGGGCACGTGGTGACCACCCATGGCGCGCCCGCACGCAATGTGCACGCGATCCAGATCGAGTTCGATCGCGGCCTCTATCTGGATCCCACGCTGACGGAGGCCGGTCCCGGCTTTCCCCGCCTCGCTGCCGCCCTCGCCCACATGATCGCAACCGTCGCCGCGGAAGCGCTTCCGCCGGCGCTTGCCGCCGAATAGCGCATAAAAAAAACCACCCCGTGCACGAAGCACGAGGTGGCCTAGGTTCAGGGAGGAGACACGCTGAAAGCGTGTCACACGATCCCGCGAAAGGGGGGAACACGAGACCGCGTACCAGGGAATATAGATATCAAGCGCAAAGGTTCAAGCGTTTGCCGACACTTGCGATGCATCGCCTGCCGCGCACGACGAAACGCCGCCCATCGGGAAGACGGACGGCGCTTGCGATTCGTGCTGCGTCCCGCCGGGATTGACCCGGCGGGACGTCGGATCAGGCGGTCGGCTGGGGCGCGATCATGCCCGCGCGCACCTGACGCGCGAACAGGTCCCGCATCAGCGACAGCGAGAAGATGTGCGCATAGAGCAGCGGCAGCATGCCGTTCTGCTGGATCTTACGCAGCTGGTCGCCACGAAGCTCGTTGAGCTTCTTTTCGTCGACCATCTGGAAACCACGATAGATGAACGGCTGCTCGGCGCCATCCGGCTGGATGGAGACCTCACCGTCGATCAGAAGGCCGAGGTCCTTGACCTCCTTCATGAACATCGCGGTGCGCTGGCCGGCCTGCTCGAACTGCTCGTTGAACTGCAGGATCTGCTTGGTGGTCTCGCTCGGCTCGGTGCCGTCGAACAGCGCCTCGCCGTCCTCGAACGCGCCGATCGTGTCGGCGGTCGGATCGAAGCACAGCGACAGGTCCTCGCTGTCCGGACGCAGGCGGGCGAGCATGTACGGATAGCGACGGACATAGGCCGGGACGTACACTTCCGGGTCGATCAGCCGGCCGTCGGCGTCGATGAAGGTGTTGACGCCCTCGTTCAGGCCCATCAGCGCGAGCGGCACGGGATCCTCGCCCACCGAGAAGACGATCGGCATGCGACGCTGCACCAGCGGGAATTCTTCCACGGTGACCGGCACGGCATGCTCGTTGACCAGGAACGGCGCGCGATCCGCAACGCGAACCTTGTAGTTGGCGTGCTGCTGGCTCGAAAGCGGTTCGAGCTGGTTGTAAAACAGAGGAAGCCCGTTGTTCTTCGGCGCCGTGGCCATTCTTGATCTCCTGGAACCCAGCTTGCGCGTCTATTTCGCCCCGTCGACGGGCGCAAGCGTCACCAGTTTGCCGGGATTGAACAGGTTCATCGGGTCGAGCCCCTGCTTGATCCCCCGCAGCGCCGCCAGGCGGGCGGGCGGGCCGAGGCGGGCCAGTTCGTCGCGCTTCATCTGGCCGATACCGTGCTCGGCCGAGATCGAACCGCCGGCCGCAACCACCAGGTCGTGAACGAAGGTGGTGATGCCGGGTGCTTCCCCCGCCATCCAGCGGGCCGGATCGACGCCCGCAGGCGCCCGCACATGGAAGTGGACGTTGCCGTCGCCCAAGTGCCCGAAGGCGGTGGCATGGGTGCCCGGAAAGCGCGCCTCTGCCGCCGCGGCCGCCTCGACCATGAAGCGCGGCATCCGGTCCACCGGCACGGAGATGTCGTGCTGCACCGCCGGACCCGCGGCGCGCTCCGCCGCCGACAGCGAATCCCGGAGCCGCCAGAACGCGTCCGCCTGCGCCTCCGATGTGGCGATCACCGCGTCGGCAACGAGGCCAGCGTCCAACGCATCGCCGAGCAGTCGCGCGAGCAGGGCATCCGGCGCCTCGGCCTCCGGGGTCGCGGCGACCGCCTCGATCAACAGGTGCCACGGGTGGGTGCCGCTGAGCGGCGAGCGCGCGTCCGGCAGATATTTCACCGCGCGCTCCAGCGTGTCGCCGGGGATGATCTCGAAGCTTTCGATCGCATCGGTCGCCCCTTGCATCCGTCGCAGGAGCGCCAGCCCCGCCTCCGGGTCGGCGATGCCCACCCAGGCGACAGCGCGGCCGAGGATCGCAGGGGCTAGGCGCAATGTCGCCGCGGTGATGATCCCCAGCGTGCCTTCGGCGCCGACGAGCAGTTGGTCGATGTCGTAGCCGCGATTGTCCTTGCGCAGCGGCGTGAGCCCATCGTGGATGCTGCCATCGGGCAGCACTGCTTCCACTCCCGCCACCAACCGCCGCATTGTCCCCCAGCGCAACACCTGGGTACCGCCTGCGTTTGTCGAGACCAAGCCGCCGATCGTCGCCGTCCCGCGCGACCCTAAGGTGAGCGGAAAACGGCAGCCGGCTTCCGCAGCCACCTCATGAAGGTTTTGCAGGATCACGCCTGCCTCGGCCACCGCGAGTGCAGCACCGGCGTCCAGTCGTCGAATGCGGTCGAGGCGGCGAGCGGAGAGCAGCAGCGCCGATCCGTCCGCAGGCGGCGTCGCGCCGCCCACCATCGATGTGTTGCCGCCCTGTGCGACCAGCGGCACCCGATGCTCAACCGCCAGGCGAACCATGGTGGCCACCTCGGCGGTGGAGGTCGGCAGCAGCATCGCGGCGGCCGCGCCATGGAAGCGCCCGCGCCAATCGGTGAGAAAGGGCGTGATCCGGTCGGCGTCGGTGGTGAGGCTGCACTCGCCTAGCGCTTCCCGAATGGCATGGATCAGGCGGGTCTGTGCGGTCATCCCGTCGCGCTACACGGCCGAGAGGCTTGCCGCCAGTTCATCACCGGTTAAAACCCAGGGGCTGAGAAGAGAACCCCATGCCCGTACCGAAGCCTGTACCCGTGCTTCTGCTGCTGACGC
Source organism: Sphingomonas molluscorum (assembly GCF_039522995.1). Taxonomy (NCBI): domain Bacteria; kingdom Pseudomonadati; phylum Pseudomonadota; class Alphaproteobacteria; order Sphingomonadales; family Sphingomonadaceae; genus Sphingomonas; species Sphingomonas molluscorum. The sequence goes on from NZ_BAAAEL010000002.1 coordinate 481,498, forward strand.
TCGCGGCCCCCGTGGCCGGGGCCCAGCAGCGCGTGAGCGTTCCGGCCGGCACGGTCGTGCACAGGGAGGTGCGCATTCAGCGAATCATCGTGCGGGTGCCGCGCATGGAAGTCACCCCCGCCTCCAGTTCGCGTGCGCTGCCGGCGATCAACTGGGTGGAGAAACGCACCGACCGCTGTGTGCCTGTCGCCAATCTGGCTGCGGTGTCGATCACCCGCACCGACAGCGTCGACCTGATGCTGACCGGCGGGAAGCGGCTGCGGGCGCGCCTGGAGGAGGATTGCCCCACGCTCGACTTCTACTCGGGCTTCTACCTCAAGCCGACGGCGGACGGGATGGTGTGCGCGTCGCGCGATACGATTCGCTCCCGCTCTGGCGGGCAGTGCCGCATCTCGTCTTTCCGGATGCTCGTTCCCGGCCGCTGAAGCGCGTTCTGCTTGACAATCCGGCAGAAATCCGCAAGGCGCGGACCTGCATTCCGGTGCCGCGACGGTGCCGTTTTCCGGAAACCCCATGAACTTTGCCGATCTCGGTCTTTCCGATGAACTGCTGCACGCTGTAACGGAGGCGGGCTATACGGAGCCGACGCCGATCCAGGCGAGCGCGATTCCGTCCGTGTTGATGATGCGCGACCTGATCGGCATCGCCCAGACCGGCACCGGCAAGACGGCCGCTTTCGTGCTGCCGATGATCGACATTCTGGCCCAGGGTCGCAGCCGCGCACGCATGCCGCGCTCGCTGATCCTGGAACCCACCCGCGAACTCGCGGCCCAGGTCGCCGAGAACTTCGAGAAGTACGGCGCCGGCCACAAGCTTTCGATGGCGTTGCTGATCGGCGGCGTCTCGATGGGTGACCAGATGGCGGCGCTCGAAAAGGGCGTCGACGTGCTGATCGCGACCCCGGGGCGACTGATGGATCTGTTCAGCCGGGGCAAGATCCTGCTCACTGGCTGCAACCTCCTGGTGATTGACGAAGCCGACCGCATGCTCGACATGGGGTTCATCCCCGACATCGAGGAAATCTGCACCAAGCTTCCCAAGCAGCGGCAGACGCTGCTGTTCTCGGCCACCATGCCGCCGCCGATCAAGAAGCTGGCGGACAAGTTCCTCGAAAACCCCAAGACCATCGAGGTCGCGCGACCGGCGACCACCAACACCAACATCACCCAGCGGGTGGTCCATGTCAGTGCGGCCAAGAAGCGCGACGTGCTGCGCCGGCTCCTGTCCTCCGACGAGGTCCGCACCGCGATCATCTTTTCCAACCGCAAGACGACCGTGCGCGAGCTCAACAAGAGCCTGCAGCGCGCGGGTTTCCGTTCGGCCGAGATCCACGGCGACATGGAACAGTCGGCGCGTATCGCCGAGCTGGACCGGTTCAAGAACGGCGAGGTCAACATCTTGGTCGCGTCGGACGTCGCGGCGCGCGGCCTGGACGTAAAGGGTGTCAGCCACGTCTTCAACTATGACGCGCCCTGGCATCCCGATGACTATGTCCACCGCATCGGCCGCACCGGCCGCGGTGGCGCGACGGGCACGGCCTACACCTTCGTCACGCCCGACGATGCCGAGAACATCGCCAACATCGAGAAGCTGACCGGTCAGAAGATCGAAGTGCTCGATCTGGGCGGCGGGCCGGCTGCGGAAGCGGAAGCGACGTCGGAGCCACGGGCACCGCGGACCGAGCGTTCACGCGATCGCCGCGGCCGCGAGGATCGCGCCCCGCAGTCTGAAGCGCCGCGTCGGGCGCGCGAGGAACGGGCGCCCCGCCATGAAGAACCACGCCGTCGTCGCGAGGCCGAGGATGCGGTGGCGGACGATGGCGGCTGGAACGGCCCCATCCCGGCTTTTCTGGACGTTCGACTCACCGCCTGATCGGGCAAGGCCGCGTGGACGATTTCATCGAGTATGTTGCGCCGGTCGCGGTCGAAAGCCCGTGCGTCCTGGTGTGCACGCTCGACCTCGAGAGCGGCTGGTGTTTCGGCTGCGGCCGCACGCGCGAGGAGATTGCCGACTGGACGGCGATGTCGGCCGAGGAGCGGAGCACCGTGATGGCGGCCCTCCCCGAGCGCTGCGGCACACTCGAACAGCGGATTGCCGCCTCGATCCGCTGATCGCCGGCTTCGGCGGCCTAGCCGTCGATCCGGGCATGCAAGAAGCGCGTGGTCCGCTCCCAGGCGAGCTTTGCCGCCGCGGGATTGTATCGTTCTGCCGACGTGTCGTTGTTGAAGGCGTGGTCGACGCCTGGATAGACGTGAGCCTCGACCTGCTTGCCTGCCGCCTCCAGCGCCTTTGCCCAAGGCAGGCCCGTTGCATTCACGCGCTGGTCCTTGCCCGCATAGTGTAGCAACAGCGGCGTCTGGACCTTCGTCGCCTCGGCAGGAGCGGGCGCAGGTCCGTAATATGCCACGCCTGCGCTGAGCGCAGGTCCGGCGGCGATCGCCAGGCGACTGACGAAGGCGCCGCCCCAGCAAAAGCCGACCGCGCCCACCTTGCCGGAGCCGCCCCGCTGCCGCGCCGCACGATCGATGGTGGCGACTGCCTGACGAAGGGCCAAGTCCATGTCGGTGCTGGCGATCATCTCGCGTGCGCGGTCCTCGTCGGCAGGCGTGCCGGCCTGCGGCGCCAGCAGGTCGAGCGCGACGGCTCGGAACCCGCTCAGCGCCACGCGCCTTGCAACGTCGCGAATATGCTCTGTCAGGCCCCGGTTCTCGTGGATGACCAACACCGTACCGAGCTTGCGGCCGCCGGCCTCTCGGGGTGCCGCGAAATAGGCTGCGGCTGGTTTGCCCGCCTCGACCCCTTTGCGCGTGGCAGTACGAAGGCGAGGATCGTCGGGCTGGACCTGCTGCGCTGCGGCAGGAGACGCCGCGATCGCTGCGACCAGCGCCTCGGCAGCGACGGCGGAGCCCGTGAGGGCGACCATCTCCCGCATGAAGGCGCGACGGTCGCGGTGCTCGTGGGTGAAGGCGTCGTAGAGCGCGACAGCGCGCTCGCGAAGGTCGGTCATGCCAGTTCTCCCCGAGTCGGACGGGGAGAAGCTAATCGGCTTTCTGCCTCAGCAGAAGCGGCAGGGCCTCGGGCCCGCCGAGCCCGTCCCCCGCAAGCGCGGAGGGACGGGAACGCTGGCGATCAGCGCTTGAACGGATCGATGAAGGCCGGGGCGGGCTCGGCAGTCTCGCCGTTCGCCAGTGCCTCGGCATCGCGCACCGCCTGCTGCCGCTCGTTGCGCAGCTGCTCCAGCAGTGCCTCGCGGTCGCCCTCCAAGCGCGTGTCGGTCGGCGCTTCCATGCCCGCGGCCTTGGCGGCCTTGGTCACCAGTGCATCGAGCTCCCGCTGCGAGCACAGGCCGAGCGTGACCGGATCCTTCGGCACGATGTTGCCGATGTTCCAGTGCGTACGGTCGCGGATCGCGGCGATGGTGGTGCGCGTGGTGCCGATCAGCTTGCCGATCGCGCCGTCCGAGATCTCCGGATGGTTGCGGATGATCCAGGCGATGCCGTCCGGCTTGTCCTGGCGCTTCGACACCGGGGTGTAGCGCGGCCCCTTGGTGCGGCGGACCTGCTCGGGACCCTTCTGGATCTTGAGGCGATAGTTCGGATCGGCCTGGCCCTTTTCGATCTCGTCTTGCGTCAGTTCGTGGGCGCGAACCGGATCGCGGCCGGTGAGCTTGGTTGCGGCAGTGTCGTCGGCGATCGCCTGCACTTCCAGGATGTGCAGGCCGCAGAAGTCGGCGATCTGCTCGAACGACAGCGACGTGTTATCGACCAGCCAGGAAGCGGTCGCATGCGGCATCAACGGCTGGGCCACGGCAGTTCTCCAGAAACAATAAGGGCCACCCCTCGCGGGGTGGCCGTATCCGGAACAGACTTAGTGCGCGAAGTGGACAGAGGCAAGCACAGCTGCCGGCAAAGCGTTATTCCGGCAATGCTTTGCGAAAAGGGGCGCGGGTCCGATCAGACCGCCCTGCGCAGGAGCAACACCGCTTCCCCTTCGCTTGGCGCCGCTACTCCGCCGCAGCCGGCAGGTCCGCCGCGGCTGGCGTCACCGGACCGCTGGCCGTAAGCGCCGCGCCCCTTACCAGCCCGTCCAGCGAGCCGCCGTCGAAACCGAGCTCCTTCATCAGCCCGTCGATCATCGGCGCCTGCGCGCGATAGCGGAGCGCCGCCTGCACCGCGGAGTTGGCGAGGTTGCGATCGCCGCCGTCCGCGGCGACACCCGCCCCCGCCGTCCCACCGGCGCCGGTCAACCCGTCGACCTGGACGATCTTGATGCTGTCGATCGCCTCCAGCGGCTTGGATGCCTCACGGATGACCTCCGGCAGCACCTTCAGAAGCGCGAGCTTGGTCTGGAGCGACACCTGGTCCGACGACAGCAGGTTCGCCGCTTCGTTGACCGCACGCTGGCCGGCGGCCTCCACTTCGAAGCGGACGCGGTCGGCCTCGGCGCGCAGCTTGGCGGCCTCCGCCTCGCCCTCTGCGGCAAGGCGCGCGGCCTCGGCGCGGTCGGCGGCGGCCTGCTTCTCGGCCTCTGCCTCGACGCGGATGCGGATCGCCGCGCGTTCGGCCTCCCGCGCGGCGTCGATCAGCTCGATGCGCTTGGTACGCTCGGCGATCTCGGTCTCGCGGCTGGTCGACACCTGTTCCTCGGCCGCCACCGCATCGGCGCGCGCCTTGTCGGCCTCGGCGCGAGCCTGGCTCTCGTCGCGGCTCTTGTTCTGCACGGCGATCTGCTGCTCCTGGCGGGCGAGTTCGAGCGCCTGTTCCTGGGCGATGCGCGCTTCCTTGATCGCGCGATCGGCCTCGATCTGCTGCGCGTCGATCTGGCGCTTGGCCTCGATCCGTGCGGCATCCGCCTCGCGCTGGCGGGCGGCCTGCTCGCGCGCGACCTCGGCCGCCTGCTCGGCGCGGCGCACCTCCAGCTCGCGCTCCTGCTCGAGCCGGGCGAACTCCTGGTCGCGGCCGATCAGGAACGACTGGCGTGCCGCTTCCAGGTTCTTGGTCTCGATCTGGACGCGCGTGTCCTGCTCGATGTCGTTGCGCGCCTTCTTGCGCAGCTCGATCTGCTCGGTGAGCTTGGTCAGGCCCTCGGCGTCGAACGCATTGTTGGCGTTGAAGTGCTCGATCGACGTCTGGTCGAGGCCGGTAAGGGAGACGCTCTCCAGCTCCAGGCCGTTCATCGCCAGATCGGCCGACGAGACCTGCTGCACCTTCTGCACGAATTCGCTGCGCTGCTCGTGCAGCTGCGCCATGGTCATGCCGGCCGCCACCGAGCGCAGCGCGTCGACGAACTTACCCTCGACCAGTTCCTTGAGTGCATCGGGGTGCATGGTCCGCATGCCCAGCGTCTGCGCGGCGATCGCGATCGAATGGGCGTCCGGCTTCACGCGGACGTAGAACTCGGCCTTCACGTCGATCCGCAGCCGGTCGAGCGTGATGAGCGCATCGCTGTTCTTGCGTTCCACCGCCAGCCGCACGGTGTTCATGTTGACCGGCATCGTCTCGTGAAACACCGGCAGCACCAGCGCACCGCCGTTGATGACCACCTTTTCCCCGCCGGCGCCGGTGCGGACGAAGCCGATCTCCTTCGAGGCGCGCTTGTAGAGCTTGGCGAACAACAGGCCGATCACCAGCAGCAGGATCAGCGCTGCCCCGGCCACGATGCCGACCGTGGTCAGCATTCCGGACTCGGGCACCACCACGTCGGTATTCATCGTCACGCTCCTAGCTGGGGCAACTTGTGATCGCCGCGAGAAATGGCGCGGAACACGTCGTTCTCGCGCCGGACGAGCAGCACCTGCTCGCCCTCTTCAAAGATCTGTCCGGGGTTGTCGGGTTCGACCATGACGTAGTGCGGCTGCCCGTGACGGTCCTCGACCCGAGCCCGGGCAGGCGCGCCGGGAACTGCACGACCGATCACGATCCGGGCGAAGCGACCGACCAGCTCCTCGAGCAGGATCGCGGTGGTGTGGTCTTGCGGAAGCACCCGCGCCAGGCCGCGCGCGGCGAGCCCGGTGAGCGGCAGTGCGGCGATGCCCGCGACCGGCACGGCGACCCAGCCGCTCAGCAGAGCGCCCGTCCAATCGAGCGCTGCCTGTTCACCCAGCAGCCCGATCGAGCCGAAGATCCCGAGGAACAGGACCAGCAGCATCAGCAGCGGCACTCGGCCAACCCCGAGCCACGACAGCAGGTCGCCACCCATGTCGGCGTCCAGATCCGCATCGGCATCCAGCTCGACGCCGAAGCCGATCAACTGCACCAGTCCGATCAACAGCATCAGAACAAGCGCCGCAGTAAAGGCGATGTTCTGCGGCAGGCCCAGAAACTCGAGCAACTCCCCCTCCCCGATTCGAAGTCGAGCTTAGGGGTGCTTCTATTCACACTCTAGCGGAATCGGATCGACGCGGCGGAAGTCGCAGACGGTGCCCCCGCGGCTTTTCCTTGTCCGGTTGCGGCTTTGGTGGTTGTAGGCAGGCGCGGCGTATCGCGCCGCCGACGAGGCACCAACGAAGAGGGCCGTACGTGATCACTTCCCAAGACGTCCACGCAGCCGCTACCCGGATCGCCGGCAAGGTGATCCGCACCCCCGTGGTGCACAGCGATGCGATTAGCCGGATTACCGGCGCGGACGTCTGGCTCAAGCTGGATACGCTGCAGGTCACCGGCGCGTTCAAGGAGCGCGGCGCCGCCAATCGCCTCGCGCTGCTCTCCGCAGAAGAACGGGCTGCCGGGGTCGTCGCGATGTCGGCAGGCAACCATGCCCAGGCGGTCGCGCGCCACGCAGCGCTGCTCGGCATCCGCGCGGTGATCGTGATGCCAGCCTTCACCCCCTCCACCAAGGTCACCCGCACCGCGCGTTGGGGCGCCGAGGTCGTGCTGCACGGGACGACCCTGGCCGAGGCCGCCGCCCACGCCCACCATCTCGCCAGCGAGCAAGGGCTGGTGTTCGTTCACCCCTACGACGACGACGCGGTGATCGCGGGCCAGGGGACGCTCGCGCTCGAATTGATCGAGGATGTGCCCGAACTCGACACGCTGGCGATCCCGGTGGGAGGCGGCGGGCTGGTCGCAGGCGCCGCGCTCGCAGCGGAGGGCGCCGGTCGCCCGATCGTCACCTATGGCGTCGAGGTCGAAAGCTATGCGGCCATGGCGCAGGAACTGGCGGGCACGCCCGTCAGCGTCGGCGGCGCCACGGTGGCGGAAGGCATTGCCGTCCGCGACGTCGGTCGCAAGCCGCTGGAGATCGTGCGCCAGCTGGTGGAGCAGGTGCTGACCGTGCCCGAACGCGCGATCGAGAGCGCGATCGCGCTCTTGGCCGAGGAAGCCAAGATCGTTGCCGAGGGCGCAGGGGCGACCGGCGTCGCCGCGCTGCTGACCTATCCGGAGCTGTTCCGTGGCCGCAAGGTCGGGGTGCCGGTGTGCGGGGCGAACATCGACAATCGCGCGCTCGCCAATGTGCTCCAGCGGGTGATGGTGCGCGACGGGCGGCTGATGCGACTGATCCTCGACATCCCCGACCGCCCGGGCGTGCTCGGCGAGATCTCCACGCGGATCGGTGCAGCCGGGGCCAACATCATCGAGGTGTCACACCACCGGCTCTTCACCTCCCCCAGCGTCCAGGCGGCGCGACTGGAGGTGATGTTCGAGGCACGCGACGCGACCCACAGCGATGCCGTGGTGGCCGCGCTGCAGGAGCATTATGCCGTAACGCGGCTGTAGGGGAGATTACTTCGGAGGCCCGTTCGTCCTGAGTAGCCATTGAGCGAAGTCGAAATGGCGTATCGAAGGACCTGCGCAGGTGCTTCGATACGGGTCTTCGACTTCGCTCAGCCCCTACTCAGCACGAACGGATCGGTGGGCGGTCAAAAAGGAGCGCCACCTACGCCCCCATCGTCAGCACGATCTTGCCGACGTGGTCGCCCGCCTCCATGCGGCGGTGCGCCTCTGCGGCTTGCGAGAGCGGAAAGCTGCGGTCCATCAGCGGGCGCAGCTTGCCCTCCGCCACGAACGGCCAGACCAGGCGCTCGATCTCCTCGGCGACCAGCGTCTTGAACTCGGCATCGCGCGGGCGCAGCGTCGAACCGGTCAGCGTCAGGCGGCGGCGCATCACCTGCCAGATCGGGATGGTCGCCTCCGCGCCACGCTGCACCGCGATCGAGACGTGGCGCCCGTCCTCGGCCAGGCACTTCAGGTTGCGCGGCACATAGTCGCCGCCGACCATGTCGAGCACCGCCGCGACGCCCGCGCCGCCGGTGATCGCCTTGACCCGCTCGACGAAGTCCTCGGTCTTGTAGTTGATCGCGTGGGTCGCGCCATGCGCCAGCGCCGCCTCTGCCTTGTCGTCCGAGCCGACCGTCACGATGATCTCGACCCCGAACAGCGCGCACAGGCTGATCGCCATAGTGCCGATGCCGCTGGTGCCACCATGGACGAGCACCGTGTCCCCAGCCTGGACATAGGCGCGCTCAAACAGGTTGGTCCACACGGTGAACAGCGTCTCCGGCAGCGCCGCGGCCTCTGCCATCGAAAGTCCCTCGGGAACCGGCAGGCACTGGCCAGCGGGTGCCAGCGCATATTCGGCATAGCCGCCGCCGGCCAGCAGCGCGCAGACGGCGGCACCGATCAGGCTTTGGTCCGCGCCCTCCCCGACCGCGGCGACCGTGCCGGCAACCTCAAGCCCGGGGATGGACGGCGCGCCAGGCGGCGGCGGGTAATTGCCCGCGCGCTGGAGCAGGTCGGGCCGGTTCACGCCTGCCGCCGCGACCCGGATCAGCACCTCGCCGGGCCCCGGCTGTGGCACCGGACGTTCGATCGGCACCAGCACCTCGGGCCCGCCCGCCACCTCCGGGTCGATCGCGATCATGGTACCCGGAATGCTCTCGGGAAGGTTCATCGGCATCTGGCTCCCTTTGCTTCCCCGCGCGTTGCCCAGCGTTATTGACATCGCGCAAAGGAGGGTCAACGCTGTGCCGATGGACGCCGAGGAATTTCTGCCGCGTCGCAAGGACGATCCGCTGGCGCAGCTGGCCCGCGAGGACCTGGACCCGTTGTCGGTCGCGGAGCTTCACGCACGCATCGCGGCGCTGGAGGCGGAGATCGCCCGGTGCCGAAGCCAGGTTGAGCGGGCGACGACCCATCGGGCCAGCGCCGACGCGCTCTTTCGAAGGTGACCATCGGGGCGCTGGTCACGGGAACGTTCCTGGAACGCCGGGGCCGGCAGCCGCTTGATGTGGGCCCCTTGCGTTCCGACATAGATGCAAACGGCCGATGCACGCTCGTCGGCCCGGTTGGAGTATCCGTCTGATGCCATCCTTTGCCTCCGCCCTCGAAACCACGCTGCACAAGGCGCTCGAGGCTGCGTCCACCCGCCGGCACGAATATGCCACGCTCGAGCACCTGCTGTTCGCGCTGGTGGAGGACGAACATGCGTCCAAGGTCATGAACGCCTGCGGCGTCGACCTGGGCGAACTCAAGGGCACCGTCGCCCAGTATCTCGACACCGAACTCGACGCGCTGAAGGTCGATTCGGCCACCGATCCCTCGCCCACTTCGGGCTTCCAGCGCGTCGTCCAGCGTGCGATCCTTCACGTCCAGTCCTCCGGCCGCGACGAAGTGACCGGCGCCAACGTGCTCGTTGCGCTGTTTTCCGAACGCGAAAGCTACGCCGTCTACTTCCTCCAGCAGCAGGACATGAGCAGGCTCGATGCGGTCAGCTATATCAGCCACGGCGTCGGCAAGGGCGGCTCGCCGTCCGAGGCACGCGAAGTGAAGGGCGCGGACGAGGAAAAGCCCAAGGCCGATCCCAAGGGCAAGGGCGAGAGCGCGCTGAAGCAGTTCTGCGTCGATCTCAACGAAAAGGCGAAGAACGGCAAGGTCGATCCCCTGATCGGCCGCTCGGCCGAGGTCGATCGGACGGTGCAGATCCTGTGCCGCCGCTCCAAGAACAACCCGCTCTATGTGGGCGATCCCGGCGTCGGCAAGACCGCCATCGCCGAGGGTCTGGCACGCAAGATCATCGAGGGCGACGTGCCGGAGGTGCTGCTGCCGGCCGTTATCTATTCGCTGGACATGGGCGCACTGCTCGCAGGCACCCGCTATCGCGGCGACTTCGAGGAGCGGCTGAAGCAGGTCGTGAACGAGCTCGAAAAGCTGCCGCACGCGATCCTGTTCATCGACGAGATCCATACGGTGATCGGCGCGGGCGCGACTTCGGGTGGGGCGATGGATGCGTCGAACCTGCTGAAGCCGGCCTTGTCGGGCGGCGCGATCCGCTGCATCGGCTCGACCACCTACAAGGAGTTCCGCAACCACTTCGAAAAGGATCGCGCGCTGCTGCGCCGGTTCCAGAAGATCGACGTCAACGAGCCGTCGGTCGAGGACACGATCAAGATCCTGACCGGCCTGCGCACCGCGTTCGAGGGGCACCATTCGGTCAAGTACACCCCTGACGCGATCAAGTCGGCGGTGGAGCTGTCGGCGCGCTACATCAACGACCGCAAGCTGCCGGACAAGGCGATCGACGTGATCGACGAGGTCGGCGCGATGCAGATGCTGGTGGCGCCGAACAAGCGCAAGAAGACCATCACCACCCGCGAAGTGGAGGCGGTGATCGCCACCATGGCGCGCATTCCGCCGAAGTCGGTCTCGACCGACGACACACGCGTGCTCGCCAACCTGGATACCGACCTCAAGCGGGTCGTGTTCGGGCAGGATCCGGCGATCGAGGTGCTGTCCTCGGCGATCAAGCTGAGCCGCGCGGGCCTGCGCGATCCCGACAAGCCGATCGGCAACTATCTGTTCTCCGGCCCCACGGGCGTCGGCAAGACCGAGGTTGCACGCCAGCTTGCCGAAATTCTGGGCATCCCGCTCCAGCGCTTCGACATGTCCGAATATATGGAGCGCCACTCGGTCAGCCGGCTGATCGGCGCCCCTCCGGGCTATGTCGGCTATGACCAGGGCGGCCTCTTGACCGACGCGGTCGACCAGAACCCGCACTCGGTGCTGCTGCTGGACGAGATCGAGAAGGCGCATCCGGACCTGTTCAACATCCTGTTGCAGGTGATGGACAACGGCAAGCTGACGGACCACCACGGCAAGACCGTCGATTTCAGGAACACCATCCTGATCATGACGACCAACGCCGGTGCGTCGGACATGGCCAAGGAGTCGATCGGCTTCGGCCAGATCAGCCGCGAGGACGTGCAGGAGGAGGCGGTGAAGAAGCTCTTCACGCCGGAGTTCCGCAACCGCCTCGATGCGATCGTGCCGTTCGGGTACCTGCCGACCGAAGTGGTCGAGCGCGTGGTGGAGAAGTTCATCCTCCAGCTCGAGCTGCAGCTCGCCGACCGCAATGTCCACATCCACCTGGATGAGGCCGCCAAGGCGTGGCTGACCGAGCGCGGCTATGACAAGCTCTATGGCGCACGGCCGATGGGTCGCCTGATCCAGGAGAAGATCAAGCAGCCGCTCGCCGAGGAACTGCTGTTCGGCAAGCTCGTCCATGGCGGCGAGGTGTCGGTGAAGCTCAAGGAGGGTGCGCTCGCCTTCGAGATCACCCCGGCAGCTCCCCGCAAGCCCAAGAAGGGCGGCCGGGCCAAGGCACCCGCCAAGGCGTAACCAATGTCCGGCCCCGGTCCTCGCGACCGGGGCCCGACTTTTTCCCTTCTCCGCGCTTAACGGATTTTTCGCACCGCGCGCGATAGGTCCGATCGCGTGAGCTGGAGCCTGAATCGACTGGCGCGGATCGTCTGCGCACTGGTGCTGGCGGGTCTCGCCCTCACCGAGCAGGCCGCCGCCACTCCACCTCAACGCGCGGCGTCCCTACAGGCCTGCGTCCGGCCGGATGCGGACGGGCTGACGCCGCAGCGCCTCTTCGCACAGCCTCAAAGCTTCGATTGCGCCACTCCGCAGCGATCCTGGGGACCAGGCGACTATTGGGTCCTCTCCAAGCCGGTTACGCTCCGTCCTCCGGCTGACGAACCGCTCCGGGTCCGATCCGGAAGCGTCTGGATCCGCGGCATGTCGGTGTACGTGCTCTATGCCGACGGACACATCGCCTCGGTGACCGTCGACCAGCGCGGGCTCACGCAGCACCTCCAGCTCGGTGCGCTGATCGAGTTCGCGCTGCCAGCGCGGAGCGCGCCCGTGACACGGCTGCTCTGGCACGTCGAGGGAGCGGCCAACGTCCGGGGCATCGTGCTCGGGCCGCGGCTCCTCACCCGCGCCGAGGCCGAACGCCAGACATTGAAACTGGCGGCGATCTACGCAGCCTTCGCAGGTCTCTGCATCGCGCTCATCGTCTACAATCTCGCGCTGTGGAAGGCGCTGCGCCACCGCTTCCAGCTCGCCTACTGCGCGATGCTGCTTTGCCTGTTGTTCTACGCGGCATCCTCCTCGGCCGCGCTCGCCTGGCTGCTGCCCGACATCCAGAACAACCAGCGGATCACGATCAACTATGTGATGCTCGCCTGGGCCGGCGCGGCCGCGCTCGCCTTCAGCCGGAGCTTCTTCGAGGCGCGCATCTTCGACGGCTGGGTCGGCCGACTCACGGAACTGTCGGCGGCGGGCATGGCGGTGCTGGGGCTCCTGTTCCTGCTGATCGCACCGGTGAACATCCACGCTCTCGACGCGCTGTTCTCCCTGTCTTTCCTGGCGCTGATCGGCGTCATCGCCCCGATCCTGTGGCGGGCGTGGCGGCGGCGGAGCAATTATCTGTGGCTGTTCGCACTGACCTGGTCGTCGCCGGTCGTCATGGTGATCGTGCGCGTCTCCAGCAACTTCGGGCTGCTTTCGTGGAGCTTCTGGATCGACAACAGCACCGTGCTCGCGATGAGCGCCGAGGCGCTGCTCACCAGCCTGGCGATCGCCTATCGCATCCGCCTGCTGAGCATGGAGCGGGATGCGGCAATCCGCCAGGAGATCAGCACGCGGCGCCTCGCCGATACCGATCCGCTCACCGGCCTGCTGAACCGCCGCGCCTTCCTGGCCCAGGCGATCGGCCGCACGGCGGAACAGCAGCTGCTGGTCGCCGACATCGATCATTTCAAGCGGATCAACGACGCCATCGGCCACGACGGCGGCGGCGAAGTGCTGCGGGTGGTGTCGCGCACCCTCCGTCGCGCAGCCCCGGCAGGCACGTTGATCGCGCGGATCGGCGGCGAGGAATTCGCGATCCTCGCCGATTCGCGCGCGGCGCTGAACCCGGAGGCGCTGCTCACGTCGCTCCGCACGGCGGCGATGCCCTATGGGTTGAAGGTCACGGCGAGCATCGGCAGCTGCATCGGGCCGTTGGCGACGGAAGCCGACTGGCAGCAGCTCTATCACCAGACCGACGCCGCACTGTTCGCTGCCAAGCACGCCGGCCGGGATCGGGTGCACTGGGCCGAGCCGTCGCGCAACGCCGCATGAGAAAAGGGGCGACGCTCCGGCGCCGCCCCATCGATGCTATTGCTCGTCGCCCATCCGCAAGGCGGCAATGAAGGCTTCCTGCGGGATGCTGACCGAGCCGTACTCGCGCATCTTCGCCTTGCCCTTCTTCTGCTTTTCCAGCAGCTTGCGCTTGCGGGTGGCGTCGCCGCCATAGCATTTGGCAGTCACGTCCTTGCGCATCGCGCTGATCGTCTCGCGCGCGATCACCTTGCCGCCGATCGCTGCCTGGATCGGGATCTTGAACATGTGCCTGGGGATCAGCTCCTTCAGCCGCTCGACCATGCCGCGGCCGCGCACCTCGGCCGTGCCGCGGTGGACGATCATGCTGAGCGCATCGACCGGCTCCTCGTTGACCAGGATGCTCATCTTGACGAGGTCGCCCTCGCGATAGCCGATCTGCTCATAGTCGAAGCTCGCATAGCCCTTCGACAGCGACTTCAGCCGATCGTAGAAGTCGAACACCACTTCGTTGAGCGGCAGTTCGTAGGTCGCCTGCGCGCGACCGCTGACATAGGTCAGGTTCTTCTGGATACCGCGCCGATCCTGGCACAGCTTCAGGATCGAGCCGAGATATTCGTCGGGGACATAGATCGTCGCCTCGATCCACGGCTCGCTGATGCTCGCGATCTTGTTGGGATCGGGCATGTCGGCCGGATTGTGCAGGTCGATCTTGGTGACGCCCGCAGGATCGGGATGGGTCAACTCAATCTCGTACACGACCGACGGCGCAGTGGTGATGAGGTCGAGGTCGTACTCGCGGGTCAGCCGCTCCTGGATGATCTCCAGGTGGAGCAGCCCGAGGAAGCCGCAGCGAAAGCCGAAGCCCAGCGCCGCCGAGGTCTCCATCTCGAAGCTGAAGCTCGCGTCATTGAGCCGCAGCTTGCTGATCGATTCGCGCAGCTTTTCGAAATCGTTGGCGTCGACCGGGAACAGCCCGCAGAACACCACTGGCTGGACTTCCTTGAACCCCGGCACGGCTTCGGCCGCGGGCCGCTTGGCGTCCGTGATGGTGTCGCCGACGGCGGTCTGGGCGACTTCCTTGATCTGCGCGGTGATGAAGCCGATCTCGCCCGGACCCAGGTCGGTCAGTTGCTCGATCTTCGGCCGGAAGCAGCCGACGCGGTCCACCAGATGGGTGGTGCCCGCGTTCATGAACTTGATCTGCTGGCCCTTCTTGAGCGTGCCGTCGATCACGCGGACCAGGATAACGACGCCCAGATACGGGTCGTACCAGCTGTCGACGAGCATCGCCTTCAGCGGCGCGTCCGCATCGCCCTTGGGCGCGGGGATACGCTCGACCACCGTGTCGAGAATTTCCTCGATGCCGATCCCGGCCTTTGCGGAGGCGAGCACCGCGTGGGAGGTGTCGAGGCCGATCAGGTCCTCGATCTCGGTCTTCACGCGCTCGGGCTCGGCGGCCGGCAGGTCGATCTTGTTGATGACCGGGATGATCTCGTGATCGTGCTCGATCGACTGATAGACGTTGGCGAGCGTCTGCGCTTCCACGCCCTGGGCGGCATCCACCACCAGCAGCGCGCCTTCACACGCGGCCAGGCTGCGCGAGACTTCATAGGCGAAGTCGACGTGGCCGGGCGTGTCCATCAGGTTGAGGACATGGCCCTTCCATTCCAGGCGCACGGTCTGCGCCTTGATGGTGATGCCGCGCTCCTTCTCGATCTCCATGTTGTCGAGCACCTGCGCCGACATCTCGCGGTCGGAGAGGCCTCCGGTGCGCTGGATCAGCCGGTCCGCAAGCGTCGATTTGCCGTGATCGATGTGCGCGATGATCGAAAAATTGCGGATCTTGCTGAGTTCTGTCGCCATGATCCCGCGCGGTTAGCACCGGGCCGGGCGGATGCGAAGGGGGCGCGCGCGCAGACGCGTGTCCCGGCGGCAGAAAAGCGCAAAAGAGACGCTTGTCACCCGCGAAATCGCTGATATAAGCCGCCGCCTGTCACCTGGTCAGCGACTGGGATGGCATCGGTCGGGGAATAGCTCAGCCTGGTAGAGCACTGTGTTCGGGACGCAGGGGCCGGAGGTTCGAATCCTCTTTCCCCGACCAATTTCTTCCAAGACATCGATGAGACCACCCCCTTCGGGGAGCGTTCGCAAGGCAGGCGCGGCGCCAACCTTCGCGTCGTTCGGTCTGCTTTTCAGCGTCCCGCTAGCGCGAACCCTGCGTAGCCAAGGCCCTGCTCCGCACGAACGCCTCGGCATGGCTGATCTGCTCGACCGGTCCGAAGGTCTCCGTCGAGCAATCCGTGGTTGCCTCCGTATCTTCGTCCGTCTGCACCTCCGCAAGCGAGGGGACGTGGCCATCCAATCGGTAGCGAATCGACCAGCTCGCGATCGAGATCGCCAGGGGCGCATCGAAGGCGTAGACGGCAAGGAAGCCCGGCCGCTTGCCCGGTGCCGCGACGAGGAAATAGTTCGTTCCTTCAGAGACCATCGGCGAGCAGTATAGCGCCTGCACCTCGAAGCCCTTGCTCCGGAGCGCCTGCACCGGATTGAACCCGAAGGGCTGACCGGGCGGGCCGTCCCATTCGAAGGTGAGTTCCGAGACCGCAGCGGCGTCGGGCGCAAGAACGGTGCCGCCCGCCAGCTTGCCGATGGTTCGAAGCGTTTCTTCAGCCGAAGACGGTGCGTCGATCCACCGTATCGGTGAGGCCTTCGACCGCAGCGCAGCGATCGTGGGCGTGCCGACGGCATGCGCCTCCGGGGCGAGCGCGAGCAGGGTCTCCGCCAGGGCGTCCATCGGTGCGGAAGTCCTTGATCCCTGCCGACCAGCGGCGCGCGCTTCCGCCGGCCCCGAAGTCGCCAAAGCGGCAATGCAGATGCCCGCGATGACCGCGTGACGCATTCTGGTCCCCTTCCCTGCAATACCCCCGACGCCTGCGAACGCCGCGGCGTCGACATACCGCGACGGCCATGGTGGGCGTCAAGCGACAGCCCGTGCGGCGTCTTTGTGCACCCGCAGCATTGCATCGGCGACTCCAGACGCCAAATTGCAGGTTCATGTCTTTGCACCTCCCGCACGGACTCGATCCGCGCAACTTCCTTCGCCCGCGGCGCCGCGGCATCGCTTCCGTCCACTCCGAAGTGCGCGACGGCATCGTGCCGGCGGGCGAGCGGATCGCCGAGACCACCGACCAACAGGGCGGCGCGCCGGCGAGCGCCAACTACCGGACGGTGGCACTGATCATCGCCTGCGCGATGTTCATGGAGAATCTCGACGCCACCGTGCTCGCGACGGCGCTTCCCACGATGGCACGGGATTTCGGCGTGCGCGCGCCGGAGATGAGCATCGCCCTCACCTCCTACCTGCTCGCGCTGGCCATGTTCATCCCCGCCTCTGGCTTCGTCGCCGATCGCTTCGGTGCCAAGCCCGTGTTCCGCTGGGCGATCGCGGTATTCGTGCTGGGCTCGCTCGCCTGTGGCCTGGCGCCCAACCTGCCGACCATGGCGGTCGCGCGGTTCCTGCAGGGGATCGGCGGCGCGATGATGATGCCGGTCGGGAGACTGGTGCTGCTGCGCTCCGTCGCCAAGCGCGACATGGTGTCGGCGATGTCGTGGCTGATCATGCCGGCGCTGATCGGGCCGATCCTGGGCCCGCCGGTGGGCGGCTTCATCGTCACCTATGCCGACTGGCGGTGGATCTTCTGGCTCAACCTGCCCATCGGCATCGTCGGCTTCGTGCTGGTGGGCAAGTTCATCGCCGACATTCGCGAGGGGGAAGCGCAGCCGTTTGATCGAGCCGGCTTCCTCCTGTCGGCGGCAGCGCTGGGTTGCCTGCTGCTGGGGTTCGAGATGGTGAGCCGGTCCGAAGGGGCAGGTCTCGCGGTGCCGCTGATCGTCGTCGGCGCGGTGACCGGCCTGCTCTATGTGCTGCACGCACGCCGCACCGAGCACCCGATCCTCGACCTTTCGCTGATGCGCATCCCCACCTTCCGGCTTTCGGTCCTGGGGGGCTCGCTGGCGCGGATAACCCAGGGCGCGCAGCCGTTCCTCCTGCCGCTGATGATGCAGCTGGGCTTCGGCCTCACCGCCGCGCAGAGCGGCGCGATGACGGTTGCCACCGCGATCGGATCGTTCGGGATGAAGGGCGTGGCCCGTCGCCTGCTTCATCGCTTCGGCTTCCGGTCTAGCCTGGTGGTGATGGGCGTGCTCGGCACGGCTGCCTATGCGGTCTGCGGCTTGTTTCGCCCGGATTGGCCGCTGGCCGCGATCTTTGCGGTGCTGGTGGTCTCGGGCTTCCTGATGTCGTTCCAGTTCACCGCCTACAACACCATCGCCTATGACGAGATCGGCAAGGAGCGGATGAGCGCGGCGACCAGCTTCTACTCGACCTTCCAGCAGCTGATGCTGTCGCTCGGCATCTGCACCGCCAGCGTCGCGCTGCATGTGTCCATGAACGTGAGCGGCCGGGCGAGCCCTGGTTTCCCCGACTTCTCCGCCGCCTTCTGGACGGTGACGGCAATCTCGCTGGTGGCGCTGTTCGTGAACCTGCGGTTCGACCCACAGGCGGGCGCCGAACTGAGCGGGCGGGCAAAGCCGGCCTAATCCGATCCCGCCGCTTGCCGCTAGGCTGTGCGCTGCATAGACCCGAGCCACTGGAACTTGTGGGGGTCGTCGATGCGCTCTGGTCTGTTTGCCTTGTTGCTCATGGCTGGGGCGACGCTGCCCAGCAGTGCGATGGTCGCCAAGCCGGCGGCACCCGCGGCGGCTTCTGCGCAGGACGCGGCGTTCGAGGCGCTGGGCAAGCGCTTCCTGGACGAAATGGCGCGGCTGCGCCCGACCTATGCGACCTACCTGGGCGACCATCGGTTCGACGCGGAGGTGGACGACCTCTCCGCGGCTGGCCGCGGCCGCGAGGTGGCGGCGCTCCGGCGGACTCAGGCGGCACTGGCGCGGATCGACCGCAGCAAGCTCAGCCGCGAGAACCAGGTGGATGCGGCGCTGCTCGCGAACGAGCTCGCCTATCAGCTGTGGACGATCGAGACGCTGAAGCCGCACGAATGGGATCCGCAGGGCGCCAATGAATCCGTGTCGGGCGGGCTCTACCTGCTGGCGGCGCGGGACTTTGCGCCGTGGCCGCAGCGACTGCGGTCGGCGATCGCGCGGATGGAGAAGACCCCGCGGTTGTTCCAGCAGATGCGCGCCAGCCTGGTACCCGCACGCGTGCCGGAGGTGTTCGCGAAGACCGTGGCACAGCAGAACTCGGGCGTGCTGCAGATCGCCGAGGGGATGCTGGCGCCCCACAAGGGCGAGCTTTCCGCCGCCGACCAGAAGCGGTTCGACGCGGCGCTTGCGACGCTCAAGACGGCGGTCGCCGACCAGCAGAAGTGGCTGGACACGGTGCTGGTGCCGCAGGCGAAGGGAGACTTCCGGCTCGGCGCCGAGCGCTACGACCAAAAGCTGCGCTTTGCGCTGGTGACCGACCTCACCCGCCCCGAGATCAAGGCGCGGGCGCTCAAGGCCAAGGCGGATGCGCGGGCGGAGATGTATGCGATCGCGCGCACCGTGCTGGCGGGCAAGCCGAACGCGCCGGCGCTCCCCGCCTCCCCTACGCCCGACCAGCAGCAGAAGGCGATCGAGGCAGCGCTGGAGCTGACCTATGCCAAGCATCCCGCACGGGGCGGCGTGATCGCGGAGGCGACCAAGACGCTCCAGCAGGCGACCGAGTTCGTGCGCGCCAAGAACCTCATCACCGTGCCCGACACGCCCGTCCAGATCATCGAAATGCCCAAGTTCCGCCAGGGCGTGGCCGTCGCCTATTGCGACAGCCCGGGGCCGTTCGAAAAGCAGCTCGGCACCTTCTTTGCCGTGTCGCCGATCCCCGAGGACTGGAGCGACGCGCAGGCGGAATCCTTCCTGCGCGAATACAACGACTACATGATCCACGACCTGAGCGTGCATGAGGCGATGCCGGGGCATTACCTCCAGATCGCGCACGCCAACGAGTATCCGTCGATGCTGCGCGCGGTGCTCGCGTCCGGGCCGTTCATCGAGGGCTGGGCGGTCTATGCCGAGGGCATGATGGCGGACCAGGGCTATTTGAACGGCGATCCGCTGTTCAAGCTGACCGTCCTCAAGATGCGGCTGCGCTCGATCACCAACACGCTGCTCGACATCGGCATCCATACCGAGGGGATGACCGAGGCGCAGGCGATGCAACTGATGATGGAGGGCGCATTCCAGCAGGAGCGCGAGGCCGCCGGCAAGTGGACGCGCGCGCGCCTCTCCTCCACCCAGCTGCTGAGCTATTTCGTCGGCTACTCCGAGCATCTGGAATTGCGCGCGGCGGCGGAGAAGCGCGAGGGCGCGGCGTTCGACCTGAAGCGCTACAACGATGCGGTGCTGGCGCACGGATCCCCGCCGGTCCGCTACGTCCGCGCGCTGATGCTGAGCGAGGCCATTCACTAGGGCGGGCTCGCCTCCTCGGATCATTTGCCGCTGCCGGTGGTTGCTGGCGGACAATCCGAGGGAGAAGCCGATTGCCCGAACCCAGCGCCGCGCCGTTCCTCCCCTGTCTGCGGCAGGGGTAAGGGCGTGTACCTGCTCTTCATCCTGTTCGCGGCCGGCGCCGGCATCACCAGTGCGCTCCAGTCGGGCACCAACAATGCCCTGCAAAAGGCGCTGGGCACGCAGCTGTGGACGGTCTCGATCGTCTCGGTGGTGACGCTGACCGTGTCGCTGCTGCTGTCGCTGGCAGCGGGCGAGCGGCTGCCGAGCGGCCAGGCGATCGCGCAGGCGCCGTGGTGGTCGTGGACCGGAGGCGTGCTCGGCATCGTGTTCGTGCTGGCGACCGTCTATGCCTCCCCCCGGCTGGGCGCCGGGCTGTTCGTGGCGCTGATCGTCACCGCCTCCACGGTCGCGGCACTAGTGCTCGACCATTTCGGCTGGATGGGGTTCGAGGTGCACCAGGCCGGTTTCGGCCGCATCGCGGGCGCGGTGCTGATGATCCTGGGCGTGGCGCTGATCTCGATCTTCTAGGCAGGCGGCTTGCGGGGCGGCACGAAGGCGGGCGCTTCGGGCGGGACGGCGGCGTTGCGCCAGCGGGCGACGGGCACCACCACCGGCCCCTCCTCGCCCTCGCGCCGCTGGATCAGGGTGGCGCCTTGCTGCGCGGTGCCGCCGACCGTGGCACGGGTACGCACCCAAAAGGTGTTGGAGCGAAGGCTGGCGCCGGGGGGCATGGTCACGCCCTCGTCGGCGAGGTCCTGGAGCGACAGGAAGCCTTGGCGGGTGCGGGTCGCCACGAGCCGCTCGGCCACGACGGGATCGTCGAACAGCACCGTCATCAGTTCGGGCGAGGCGGCGTTCAAATTTATCGTCGTGCTGCCCGGCAGCGCCGTCGCCAGCCGCTCGAGCCGGTCGGCGAGTTCGGGCGGCACCCCGGAGTAGCGCAGGGGACGCAGGTCGCTGATCGGGCCGTATTCGCGGATCAACCCGACCGCGACGGCGAGCTGGTTGTCGTCGAACCCGGCCGCGCGGCCGATCTTTGCGAACAGCAGCTGGGCCGAAAGGTCATCCTTGCGGACGGCGTTGACGTTGAAGCGCCCTTCCGCATCGGCGATCGCGAGGTCGAAGCGGCCGCCCTCGATCGGCACGTCGCTGTCGGCGATCGCCCCCCAGGGCTCGCTCGCATAGTCGGCATCCGGCGCATCGCGGGCATCCCGGCGGAGCGCCACCAGCGCCGAAGTCTCGCCGCCGCGCACGATCGCGAGCGCGCGCGCGGCTTCCCTTGAGCGGATCGCGCGATCGAGCGCGATTTCCTCGCGGCTGATGAGCAGCAGCACGATGCCGCTGGCGATGGCCACGAACATCAGCACGTTGACGAGGATCATCCCCTCGTCGCCAGGCGCGCGCCGGTTCATTTCGGCTCGGCCGCCGGAATTGGGAGGGTGACGACGCGGCGGACGGTGCCTGCCATGCCGCTGGGCGCGGAGACTGCGAGCTCGACGGCCACGGCACGCGGCCAGGCGTCGACCCGCTCCTCGTCCGGAGGCCAGGAGTCGAGCCAGCCGCCATCGAAATAGCGCCAGCGTGCCGACCGGACGCCGCCGAGCACCCGCTGCGCCCGGCCGTCCACCGTGCGGACGAACACGTCATTGGCGAGGGTGTAGGTGACGGCGGGCGCGGGGCCGCCGAAGCCGCCGGCGGCACGCGAGAAGGCGACCCGGCCGCCGTCCCCCTGCACGCGCCCGCGTGCGAGCTGGTCGAAGTCGCTGGCCACGACGAACATCGCGCGCTGCACCTCGGCAATGCGGTCCAGCCGCTTTTCGGTGCGGCCCTGGACCGAGAGGATGCTGTCGACGAGCGTCACGCCCGCGACTGCGATCAGCGCGAACAGTCCGAGCGAGATCATCAGCTCGATGAGGGTGAAGCCGCCCTCCCCGTGCCGGACGGGCTGAGTCACGCGCCCTGGCTCACCGCCACCTTGGAGTAGCCGTCGCGCCCGGCGAGCAGGATCGCGAAGCTGCGCGCGCAGCTGCCATCGGTGCGGAAGCGGACCGCGCCCGTCGCGCACTGGAAGCCGCTCTCGGCGAGCAGCCCCTCGCGGTTGAGGCGATTGGCGGCACGCAGCTGGCGAGCGATGCCCGCCGCGTCATAGGCGAGCGCCGCAATGGTGCCTGGGCGGCCGCCATTGCGCGCCGCATAGGCCCCGGCGAAGCCCTCGAACGCCTCCGGATCGGGGCTGGCGATCCACGCGCCTTCAAGCGCGGTGAGCGCTTCGGGGCGATAGTCCACACCCTGGAAGGTTGCGAGCAGCTGCACGCCCGCATCGCGCAACGCGCGGGCCGCGGCGAGGAGCGTCGCACCGCCACCCGGCACCAAGACCGCATCGGGCGCGTCGCCGACCGCAGGCAAGGGCGTGCCGGGGGCGACCGTCACCGTCCGGACGGTCATGCCGAGCTCCGCCTCCATCGCCTTGGCCGCATCGACCGAGGCGATGGACCAGGCGCCGCCGTCGCCGATCACCAGCACGGTCCGCACGCCACGGGAACGGGCATAGCGCAGGATCGCCTGGGTGCTTTGCGAAGCGGTGATGCCGAACAGAAAGGCACCGCTGTTGCGCAGCGCCATGTCGTTGGAGAAGGCGAGCACCGGCACCTTCCCGCCGGCCGCCTGCACCACCGCTGGCACCTCCGCCGCGGTGAGCGGCCCGAGCAGCATGCCGGCCTTGGCCTTCAACGCCAGCCGGGCGGCAGCGGCAGCCCCCGCCGGGGTGCCCGCGGTGTCGAACACGCGCAGCATTCCCGTTTCGGCGGGTGCGCCGGATTGCGGAAGCATCGCCGCCTGCTGCATGCTAAGGCCCAGCGCCGCATGGCTGCCGGTCAGCGGCACCAGCAGCGCCACGGGCCGGGTTTCCTTCCGCGCCGCCAGCAAGGGAGCAGCGGCCCATGCCGCAGACGATAGCACTAGGGTCGACCGCAGCAGGCGAAGCGTCTGCCGCCGCGATACTTCCGGAAGGGGCGCGAGCTCAGGCACGGCGGCGCTCTATCGCGTTCGCGGGGTTGGGCATAGCCTCGTTCGCCGTCGCCATGATCGCAACGCTGCCGGCGAGCGCAGTGCTGACCGACCGGCCGTGGCGCAGCGGCGTCGCCGGCACGATCTGGAACGGCGAAGTGGGCGTCGCCGGAGGCAGCAAGGTCGAATGGCAATGGGCGCCGCTCCGCTCGCTCACTTCCCTGGGCTTTGCGGTCGACTGGCGTGCGACGGGGCCGGACACCGACCTGGGCGGCCAGGCGCTGTTCCGCATGGGGGGCACCGTGCGCCTGGACCGGGTGAGCGGGTCCGCCGACGCGAGCCTGCTCCAGGCGGTGGCGCCGGACCTGCCCTTCACCTGCGACATGACCATGCAGGTCGAGCTTCCGCGACTGGTGGCCGGCGGCAGCGACCAGCAGGCGCAGGCGACGATCCTGTCCGATGCCGGGAGCTGCATGGCAAAGCCGGCGGGCGCGGGAAGCACGGTGCCGGCAATGATCCTGACCGCAGAGCACGTCGGCAGCGAGACACGCGTCCGCCTGGCGCCGCAGACCCAGCGCCGCCAGACGCTGGTGGAGGCGGTGCTGGCCGAGGACGGCGCATACCGGGTGACGCTCACCAGCGACGGCGCGGCGGTGCTGCCGTTCACCGGGTTGCCACCGGGCGTGACGATCGAGAGCCGGCTGTAGGGGGGCGCATCAGATCGTCACCAGATTGTTGAGGTTGATGATCGGCAGCAGGATCGCGAGCACCATCAGCAGCACCAGCCCGCCCATCAGCAGCAGCACCAGCGGCTCGACCAGCGCGACCAGCGTGGCGGTGAGTGCGTCGAGTTCGCGCTCCAGCTCGGTCGCGGCGCGATCCAGCGCCGGGGCAAGCCGGCCGCTCGATTCGCCCGAGGCGACGATGGCGACCAGCATCGACGGGAAGGCCTCCGCCTCCGCCATGGCGGCGCGCAGGCTGAGTCCCTCGCGGACGCGATGGGCGACGCCGAGCGCCTTGTCGCGCACCCAGCGGTTGGGGGTGACGGCGGCGGCGGCGTGGAGCGCCTCGACCAGCGGCACGGCGCTGCCGACCAGGGTCGCGAGGCTGCCGGCAAAGCGTGCGGCATTGTGCTGGCGGCTGAAGCGGCGGAAGGGCCGCCGTTCGGACAGGAAACGATCGACGCGCAGCCGGTTGGCCGGCACCTTGGCCCAGCGCCCGGCGACGAGCCCCAGCACCAGCGCCGCGACGGCGACATAGAGGCCGTAGTTCTGGATGAAGGCGGACAGTGCGATCAGCGCGCGCGTCAGGAACGGCAGCTCGGCGCCGCGTGAGACGAACACGCGCACGATGTCCGGCACGACATAGACCATCAGCAGCACCATCATCCCGAAGGAGACGGCGGCGAGCAGCGCGGGATAGAGCAGCGCAAGCTGGAGCTTCTGCCCGTTGGCGTGGCGCGTCTCGACGAAGGCGGCGAGGTGGTTGAGCACGTCCGTCAACCGTCCGGACTGTTCGCCGGCCGCGACGGAAGCGGTGTAGAAACCCGGAAAGGCGCGCGGGTGCTTGGAGAGAGCCGCGGCGAAGCTGCGGCCGTCGAGGATCGCCGAGCGCACGTCGAGCAACAGCGCGCTCACCGCCGCCTGTTCGGCCTGCCCGGCTACCAGGCGCAGCGACTCCTCGATCGAGACATCGGAGCCGACCAGGGTCGCGATCTGGCGGGTGATGGTGGCGAGCTGGCGCGGGGTGATGCCGCGCCGACGGAGCGAGGGCAGCCGCAGCGTTCCCAGCGAGGCGCGCTTTTCTCCCGCGACCTCCACCGACAGCGGCAACAGGGACTGGTCGCGCAGCATCGCGCGGGCCGCAGCGGGGCTCGACGCCTCGATGATCCCCTTGCGGGTGGCGCCGCCACGATCGGCGGCGCGATAGGCATAGGCAGTCATGCGAGGCCTTCGGGAGCGCGGAAGTTGAGGAAGTTGAGGCTCAAACGCACTTCTGCCTCAACCATGTCAGCACCGTGACACAGGCGGCGAGCGGACAAGGGGGCGAGGAGAGGCATCGTCGGCCACGAAAGCACAGGCGCGCGGCGTAGGACAGGGGCAAGCGCACTGTCCTCTTGAGCATCACGCCGAAGTGCCGTCATACAGCAGATAAATATGAGGAGAGAGGTTGATGCGCGCGTTCCGGTGGATCCTGCCTGCCCTGGCTTCGGCCACCCTGGTGTCGGAAGCGGGGGTGGCGCGCACCCCGGCCGGCGGGTCGGCGGCGCAAGTGGCGATCAACCCGCTGCTCCCCGGCGGACCGGACCCGTGGATCGTCCGGCAAGGCGACACCTATTACTATATGGCGACGCTGGGCGACCGTCTGGCGATCCGGGCGACGCGCGACCTTTCCCGGCTAGCTGAGGCGAAGGAAACGGTGGTGTGGCGGCCGCCGGTGACCGGCCCCCATGCCCAGTCGATCTGGGCGCCCGAGCTGCACCGCATCGATGGCAAATGGTACATCTATTATACGGCCGCGGCCGCCGGGCATGACGACGACGCGCACCGCGGCGTGTTCGTGCTGGAGAATGCGAGTGCCGACCCGCTGACGGGCACTTGGATCGACCGCGGACGCGTCGCGACCGCGCGGCCGGGGATCGACGGCACCACCTTCGAGCACCGCGGCAAGCGCTACTTCGTCTATTCGCCTTATGTCGGGAGCGAGAGCGACCTGGCGATCGTCGTCATGACGAACCCGTGGACGGTGACGGGGCCGGAGACGATCCTCGCGCGGCCGGATCGGGACTGGGAGCGCCAGGGCGGGCGGCAGATCCTGGAGGGGCCGGCGTTCGTGAAGGGGCCGAAGGGCGACCTGTTCCTCGCCTATTCGGGCAGCGCCTGCTGGTCGGATGGCTATGCGGTGGGGCTGCTGCGTGCGTCGGCCGGTGCGGACCCGCTGAAGGCATCGTCTTGGACCAAGGCACCGGAGCCGATCCTGAAGACCACACCCTCGGCCGGGGTGTACGCGCCCGGGCACAACGGCTTCTTCACGGGCAAGGATGGGTCGACCTGGATGGTCTATCACGCCAACACCGCTGCCGAGATGGGCTGCACCGGCAAGCGTGCGCCGCACATCCAGCGCGTGACCTTCGACGCCAGCGGCGCGCCGGCGCTGCCGACGCTGGAGCGGGAGGCGGTGGTGCCGTGACGCAGGACGATTTGGAACCGAGACCGTTCGTGCTGAGTAGGGGCTGAGCCTGCCGAAGACCCGTATCGAAGCACCGCCGACGGTCCTTCGATACGCCATTTCGACTTCGCTCAATGGCTACTCAGGACGAACGGGTCTGGTGAACCCTCTGGGACACCGCTCCTCAGCGGCAGCGGCTCACCCCTCGTCGCGGACGACGCGGGCGACTTCCTCGACGGTCGTGATGCCGGCGCGGACCTTGGCGGCGCCGTCGTCGAGCATGGAGGGGTTGTCGCGACGAGCGGCGCGCTCGAGTTCTGCCTCCGATGCACCGTCGTGGATCAGCGCCTGGAAGGCGTCGTCCACCGCGACCACTTCGTAGAGGCCGGCGCGGCCGGTGTAGCCGTCGCCGTGACAGGCGTCGCAGCCGTTCGCCCGCCACAGCGGTTCGCCGGCTTGGATCGCGCCGCCCATCAGCAGCACGTCGCCCTCGCCCGCCACGTCCTCCCGACGGCACTCGGGGCAGAGCTTGCGAACGAGCCGCTGCGCGACCAGGCCCACGACCATCGGCGCCAGCAGATAGCGCTCCACCCCCATGTCGATCAGCCGCGTGACGGAGCCGATCGCGGAGTTGGTGTGCAGCGTCGACAGCACGAAGTGGCCAGTCATCGACGAGCGGACGGCCACCTGGGCGGTCTCCTGGTCGCGGATCTCGCCCACCATGATGACGTCGGGGTCCTGGCGCAGGATAGCGCGCAGCCCACGCGCGAAGGTGAGATCGGTGCGCGGGTTGACCTGGGTCTGGCCGATGCCCGGCAGCTCATATTCGATCGGGTCCTCGACCGTCATGATGTTGCGGCGGCGGTCATTGAGGCGGGTAAGCGCGGTGTAGAGCGTCGTCGTCTTGCCCGAACCGGTGGGGCCGGTGACGAGCAGCATGCCGTGCGGGCGTTCGAGCAGGCGGGTGAAGACGGTGACGTCGCGCTCCGACATGCCGAGGCTCGGCAGGTCGAGCCGCAGCCCGCCGCGCTCGAGCAGGCGCAGCACCACGCGCTCGCCATGCTGGGTCGGGATGGTCGAGACGCGCGCGTCGACGTCGTGGCCGCCGATGCGCAGCGTCACGCGGCCGTCCTGCGGCACGCGCTTTTCGGCGATGTCGAGCTTGGCCATCACCTTGATGCGGCTGACCAGCAGCGGCGCGAGCGCACGCTGCGGCTCGACGATGTCGCGCAGCACGCCGTCGATGCGGAAGCGGACAACGAGGCGCTTTTCCTGCGTCTCGACATGCACGTCCGACGCGCGTTCCTTCACCGCTTCCAGCAGCAGCGCGTTGATGAGGCGGATGACCGGCGAATCGTCCCGGCTGTCGAGGAGATCGTCGACCGAGGCGGCGCTGTCGGCGAGGGCCGCCAGGTCGTGCTCCGCAAGCTCGATGCCCGCGGCGGTGGTCGCGCTGCTGCCGCCATAGGCCTGGGCGAGCGCGGTCTCGAACGCGTCGTCGGCGACGGGCACGAACGGCACGCCGGGCGCGATGCGCTGGACCTCCAGCAGCGCGTCGAGCGGCGCGCTGGTGCGGTGGAGGCACTCGACGCCCGTGCTTCCAGGCCGCAGCAGCACGCCGGCGCGGCGGGCATAGCCATAGGGAAGCCGCTCGGCGGGCGCGTCCTCGATCAGGAGCAGCGTGTCGGTCATGCGCCGAACTCCACGGTGGCCGAGACATGGCCGGGTGCGGTGCCGCGCACGATCGAGACCTGACGAATGCCGAGCGTGGTGGTGCGCGCGACCTCGTCGATCCAGCGGATGACGCCGTCGTAGGCGCCGTCGGCAACGGTCACGCGGTATCCGCCGGTGACCATCGGCACCACCTGGACGGCGATGCCGGCGCGACCGGCGGCGGCGGTGATGACCGCGTCCGGGGGGCCGGCGGCGAGTGGCTGGACGGGCGGCAGCGTGCCGGCCGCGCGGATGCGGGCGTTCAACGTCTCGAACTGGCGGATGTCGGCGCGGGCATCGGCGCGCGCGGCCTGGATGGGCTTCACCACCCCATAGACGGCGACGAGCAGCACCAGCAGCCCCGCGAGACTGCCGACCAGCTTTCGTTCCCGCTGGCTGAGGTTGGTCCACCACGAGTCGAAGCGGGCGAGCCCCGCCTCCAGCCGCGAGCGTCCGGGCAGCCGCACGATCATGCGCCGGCCGCCGTCACGCGGATGCCGCCCGCGGGATCGGGAGTGACGGTCGCGTGGACGCGGGCACCGCTGAGCGCCGCACGGAGCCGGTCGGCGGCGCCCACCTCACCCGCGTCGAGATCCACCACCAGCTGGTTGCCGCTCCACTGCATCGAGCGCACGACGATGGCGGGGCCCATGGGGGCGAGCGCTGCCGAGACGCGGGCGAGTGCGGGAACGAAGCGGTTGTCGCCGGTGGCACGCGGGAGCCGATCGGTGATGCTGCCGGGCAGGTCCTCCGCCTGGGCGAGATCCGGTGCAGCGGTGGCGAGCAGGGTCCGCGTCTCCGCCTCCCGCCGGTCGGCGATCGCACGCAGCATCAGCGTGTCGGCCGCGGCAATGACGCCGTGCGCGACCAGCGCGGCGAGCCCGACCATCGCCAGCTTGCGCACGAACGCCGATCCGGTGCGGCGGCGTGCGTAGCGGCCCTGGCGCAGATCAAGCGCCGGCACCCCGAGCGTCATGCCGAGCGGCTGCGGCACCGCCGCCTGCGCGACGATCGGCTGGGCGAGCGGATCGCCGAAGGCCGTGACCTCGGGCCGGGCGGCGGCTTGCCAGGCGGCCGGCAGCAGCGCGGCGGGCACCGCAAAGCCGGTGCCGTCCCCTGCCCGCACGACCGCGCGCCCGTCGCGTTGCGCGACGTTCCACGCGCCCTCGGCCGGGCGCGGCAGCGACAGCGCATCGGGCACCAGCGCCGCATCGCCTAGGCCGTTCACGTCCGCCAGCGTGACCCACTCATCCATGACGCTGTGCCGCACGACCGCGACCAGATAGCGCTGCGGCGCCAGCATTTCCCCGATCGCCAGATGCACCGAATCGAGCGGGTCGGCGATGCGATCCTCGATCGCGAAGGGCAGTGCTTCCAACCGCTGGGCGCGCGTGGCGAGCGGCAGGTCGACGGCGAGCAGCAGCAGACGCTCGGAAGGCACCAGCAAGGTTGCGGGTCCCTCCGCATCGGCTATGATCGGGCGTTCGCCCTCAAGCGTCCACACGCCGGCAGCGGGGCCGGCCGGCGGGACAGTCATATTTGAGTCATCAGGCGAACGCATGGGGCCGGGATGCGCATCTTTTCACAACAGTTTCATGACAGCGTGACGGGCACCGTGGCAGCCCGGACGAAAAGCCGCAAGCCGCGCGTGCGTGCCGTCCCCGCCTCGCAGGCGGGCCTGACGCTGGTCGAGATGATCGTTGTGCTGGCGATCATCGCGATCGTCGCCGCCCTGATCGTCCCCAACGTCATCAGCCGCCCGGACCAGGCGCGTGTCACCACCGCCAATACCGACATCAAGAGCATCTCCGCGGCGCTCAAGATGTATCGGCTCGACAACGGCGACTATCCGACGACGCAGCAGGGGCTGAAGGCGCTGGTGGAGCGGCCGAGCACCCCGCCCGTCCCCAGCAGCTGGGCGCCGGGCGGCTATCTCTCCGACATGCCGGTGGATCCGTGGGGCAACCCCTATGCCTATAGCTCGACCGGCAACGGCAGCTTCGAGCTGAAATCGCTCGGCAAGGACGGAAAGCCCGGCGGCGAGGATCTGGACGCCGACATCGACGGCAAGCGTCCCTGACATGATGCCGCCCGCCCGGGTCGCGGGCACCATTCCGGCCGTCCCTTCGCGCGGTTGCGTGCGGAATCCTGCGCCTGCGCAGGACGGCAAGCGGCGCGCGGGCGAGGCCGGCATGACGCTGGTCGAGATGCTGGTGGTGCTCGCGATCCTGGGGGTGGCGGCGGGCGCCGTCACGCTCGGCATCGGGGCTGCGACGCGCGCGCCCACCGTCGAGACCGAGGCGCGTCGACTGGCGACGCAGCTGCAGGCGGCGGCGGACGACGCGATGCTGGGGGATCGTGCGATCGCCTTTACCGCAGGCGAGCATGGCTATGGCTTCGCGACCCTGAACGCCAAGGGCGGATGGACGCCGCGTGCGGGCGCCGGCATGGCATTCCATCCGCTGCCGGGCGGCATGGTGATGGCGCTGTCGGCGCGGCCGCCGGTGCTGCTGGGCGTGGACGGCACCGGCCAGCCGCTGACCGCCGAGATCAGCGCGGGCGGGGATCGCTGGATCGTCACCTATGACGGAATGACGGCAGAGGCCGTGCACGCGCCCGCCGACCCCGCAAAGGCGGCGGCAGCATGACGGCGCACCCGGCCGAAACGGGATTTTCGCTGATCGAGGCGCTGGTCGCGCTCGCAGTGCTGGCGATCGCGACCGTCGGGCTGATCGGCGCGGTCGAACAGCACATCGATTCGACCCGCGGGATCGAGCGGCGCACGATCGCCATGCTGATCGCCGAGAACCGGCTAGCGGAGCTGGAGGTCGGCGCGCCCGAGGCGGATGCCCGCGACGTGGAGATGCTGGGCCGCCGCTGGCAGGTGGCGGTCGCGCGGCGCGGGACCGACGATCCCGCGCTCGACCGGGTGCGCATCGCCGTCTCGGCAGCGGGCGAGGAAAGGCCGCTTGCGCAGCTCGACGGCTTCCTGGAAGGACGCGGATCATGAGGATGCCGCCCGCGCTGACGCCGCGCCAAAAACGCCGGACGCTCGACCTGGCGATCGCGCTGGCGATCATATCCGTGGCGTTCGCGCTGGCCGGCCTGGTGTGGCGCATGGCAGGGCATGCCGGCACCGGCGCGGTGACGGTGCCGAGCGAAGGGCGCGCGCGCCCGTCCGCCGTCAGCGACCTGGGACCGCTGCTCGGCTGGGCTCCGTTCGGCCAGGCGACGGTGGGCGAGCCTACGCAGAAGACGGCCATCCAGGCCGAGCTGAAGGGGCTGATCTTCACCGTACCGGCCGAGCAGGCGGTGGCGTTCGTGGCCACCGGCTCCGAGCCGGCGCGCGCCTATCACGTCGGCGACACGCTGGCGGGCTTGAGGATCGAGGGCATCCAGCGCGATCGCATCCTGCTGAACAACGGCGGCCGCATCGAATATCTGGGCTTCCCCGATCCTTCGGTGCTGACGGGTGCGGCTGCGCAACCGAACGGCGGCACCGCCGCTGCCGCTCCCGGCTCCACGCCGATGTCCTCCACGCCGCAGGCCGCGCCGCCCGCGGCGGCGCTGCCCGCAGCCTCCGCGCTGATCGACCGGCTGGGCGCGACCCAGGTCCCCGGCGGCTATGCGATCGGCGCGAACGCGCCGCCGGGCATGCGGGCGGGCGACGTCGTCCAGTCGATCAACGGCGTCGCGCTCAGCGACCCGGCAGCGGCCGACGCCGCGCTTGCCGGTGCAGGCACCGGCCCGGCCCAGGTCACCATCCTTCGCGACGGCAAGCCAATTACCGTCACCATACCGATCCGTTAGGTCAAAGCATCGTGCCGCATCCGATCCGTATTCCTCTCCTTGCGCTCTGCCTCTCCGCGACCGCGCTCCAGCCGCTCGCCGCGCAGACCGCGCCCGCGGGCGACATCGTCGTCAACATGCGCGGCGTGGAAATCGCCGACGTCGCCGAGCAGATCAGCCGGCTGACCGGGCGCACGTTGATCCTGGACCCGACCGTGAAAGGCCAGGTGACCGTCACGTCGGCGGAGCCGCTGTCCCCGGCGGGCGTGTGGGAGCTGTTCCAGTCGGTGCTGCGCGCCAACGGCTTTGCCGCGGTGCGATCGGGCGGCGCGTGGCGTATCGTACCGGCGGCCAACGCGGTGCGCGACGGCGGGGTGCGCGGCGGCGGCGGCCAGGCGCTGGTGACGCGCATGGTCCGGCTGGCGAACGTTCCCTCGGCCGATGCCGCCCGCATCGTCCGTCCGCTGGTCGCGAGCTTCGGCAGCGTGGAACCGCTGTCGGCGCCGAATGCGATCGTCGTCACCGACTATGCCGACAATGTCGCGCGGATCGAGGCGCTGGCACGTTCGCTGGACGGCGGCGGCGGTTCGAGCTTTGCGACCATTCCCTTGCAGAACGGCAATGCCAGCGATGTGGCGCAGGCGATGCAGGGCGTGCTGGGCGATGCCGCCGGCGGCACCGGCGCACGCGTGGCAGCCGATCCGCGGAGCAACACCCTCGTGGTGCGCGGCACCCCGGCGGCGGTGGCGGAGGCGCGGCGGATCGCACAGGCGCTCGATGCACCGGGCGGCGCCACGCCGGTCACGCGCGTCTTCCGGCTGAACCACGCCGATGCCGAGGCGGTGACCGAGGTGCTGCGCGGCATCCTGGGCCAGGAAGCCAGCGCGTCCAATCCGGTCGCGCGCAGCCTCTCCTCCCGCCCCCGCGCCGGTAGCGGGGCGCAGAGCCCGACGGCGGCGCTGTCGAGCCTGATCAGCGGCAACGCCGCCGCACAGGCAGCGGCGGCAGGGAGCACCACGGCCGGCCTGTCCGGCGGCAGCAGCGGCGGCGCCATGGGCGAGCAGGCGCCGACCCCGCAGGGCTTTTCGACACCCGACCTGACGGTGCAGCCGGCCCCCGACATCAACGCGCTGGTGGTGCGCGGCACGCCGACGGCGGTGGCGCAGATCGACCGGCTGATCCCCGACTTGGACGTGCGGCGCCCGCAGGTGCTGATCGAGGCGGCGATCGCCGAGATCGTTGGCGATGACGCCGAACGGCTGGCGGTCCAGCTGGGCACCAGCGGCGCGGCGCTGACGTCGGTGACGGGCGCCGGCACGTCCTTCAGCACGCCCACGGGCGTGACGCCGCTCTCGGCGATCCTGCAGACGCTGGGCGTGCCGGCCGGAAAGCTGCTGGGTGAGGGCCTGACCGCCAACATCGGCATCGGTAACGACTTCTCGATCCTGGTGCAGGCGCTGGGCACGTCGTCCAAGGCGAACCTGCTCTCCACCCCGCAGATCACCACGCTCGACAACAAGATGGGCGAGATCGTGGTGGCGCAGGAAGTGCCGTTCATCACCGGATCGATCCTGACCGACACGACCAACGCCAACCCCTATACCTCGATCGAGCGCCGGGACGTCGGCATCACGCTGCGAGTGCTGCCGCGGATCAATGCCGGCGACACGATCCGGCTGGAGGTGGCGCAGGAAGCCTCCTCGATCTCGCCCACGCAGCTGCAGGCCGCGTCCGACATCATCACCAACAAGCGCATGATCAACACGACCGTGCTGGCGGAGAACGGCCAGACGATCGTGCTGGGGGGCCTGACCGCGGACGACTACAACCGGCTGAAGAGCCAGGTGCCGATCCTGGGCGACATCCCGGTGCTCGGCGAGCTGTTCAAGAGCCGCCAGGAACAGCGCGTCAAGCGCACGCTGTTCATTTTCCTGAAGCCGACGATCCTGCGCGACGGCACGGCGGCAGCGGCGGAGACGCAGGCGCGCTACGACCGGCTGCGCGGCGACGAGGCGCAGCTGGGCGAGAAGCGCAGCCTGTTGCTCGATCCGCCGCGGCCGCGGCTGTCGGTGGAGATCGACGGGATCTACTGAGGCGGGTCTTCGCCCGGCATCGGCACCCGCGCACGCTGGCCGCCGCGGGTGAAATAGGCGGCGTCGGCGGCGAGGGATTCGAGTCGCCAGCCGTCGACGCTCTCGCCCGGCGCGAGCGTGCGCGTGCTCCCGTCGGCGGTGCGGACGAGCGCGACCGCATCGTGCATCAGCCGCCCGACCACACCCACCAGCGCGGGCGCATCCTCGGCAGCCGGCGCCTCTTGCCCGCCGGCCGCGAACAGCGGGCGGGTGAAGGCGGCGGCGAGCGGCGGCGCTTCCGGCGGCGCGGCGAGCGGCGGCAAGGCGCCCTGCGGCGCCTCCGATGCGCGGGGCGGCGCCAGCAGCAGTGCCGGCATCGCGCCGGCAAGCAGCGCGGCCGGCAGCAGCAGCCAGCGGGGGCTCAGCCGCGCCATGGCATCATCAACTGGGCGTCGAGGCGAATGCTGCCGCCCTCCCCGGCTTCCACCCGCCAGCGGGCGAAGCGGGCGAGCGGACGCCCGCGTTCGGCGCGATCGGCAAAGGCGAGCACCGCTTTTTCCGGACCCGAGAGGCGCAGGTCGAGCAGGACGAGCCCGGGCGGCGGGGCAGCGGCAGGGGCGATCCCCTCGACCAGCAGGCCGGCGGCGGTGGCGGCGGCGCGCAGCTGGCCGGCCGCCCGGCGCGTGGCGGTTGCATGATCGGGCGCGGCGAGCGCCAACTCGGGCGCGATCGGCGCCGGGGGCGGCGGTGCGTGGAGCGCGACGGCCAAGCGGCTGCGGGTCTCTCGCGCATCCGCCAGCCGATCGAGCGTTGCCGCCATCGGGATGCAGAACGCCGCCGCCATCAGGAGCCCCGCCACGACCGCCGCTGCCCAGAGCCGCGTGGTCATTGCGGACGCCCCCGCAGGGTCACGCGCATGACCGCCTCGTCGCGCTGCTGCCCCGCCTCCCGCAGTTGCGCCAGCACCGGCTCCCGGCGCAGGGCGTCGCGAAGCGCGTCGGGATCCGCGGTGAGGATCGCGACCTCCAGCGTACCGTTGGGATCGCTCGATACCCGGGCCAGGCGGTCTTCGGCAGGAAGCGTCGTTGCCAGACGCTCCAGGGTGGTGCCAAGCGTCGGCCGTTCAACCTGTGGTGCCCAGGCGACGCGGGTATCGGCAGCGGCGCGGGCGCGGGCGAGCAACGGTTCGGCGGCGGGTGCGAGGGCCGCGACATCGGCGCGGGCGCGGTGTTCGAGGACGGCGGCACAGGCCCAGGTCAGCGCGGGGCCGAGCGCCAGCAGCAGCGCCAGGGCGCCCGGCCAGCGGAGATCCCTTGCAGCAATGCGATCGGCGGGTGCAGCCCGGGACCGCACAGGGGGCACTTCGGGAGAGGAGGAAGGCTCGCGGCGGGGCGCAGTCGCCTTCGTCCTCGCTGCCGAGAGCGCCCGCGCCATCAGACTCGGCGGATTTCCGGGACGGGAGGGCGGCGCGGCCATGGGATCGCCCCTAGCTGCGCCGCACCGGTAAGTCACCCGTTGGGCGCGCTCACTTGCGCGTCATGCTGGTGACCTTGGCCATCCCGTCGGGGGTGAAGGCGATGATGTGCTTGGAGCCGTCGGTGCAGGTGGCGGTCCAGGTCGCCTGGGCGTCGCCCGAGCGTTCGGAGGCGGTAACGCCCTGGCACGGCAGCCCTGCGTCGCGGATCGCGCGGATGAACACGCCGTTGCGCTGTCCTTCCGAAAGTGCGGCGACCTTGGCGTCCAGCTGCTGGGTGGCCTCGGCCGTTGCGCCGTTTTCGGCAGCGGTCGGCTGGGGCTCGCTGTTGCCGCCGCATGCGGCGAGCGCCAGGGCGAGCGCGGGAACGATCAGGGTCGGAAAGCGCATCGGAATAGACCTCCTCTGGTGCCGCGGGCGGCGGCTCTCCTGACAAAGCGCGTGCCGCCCGCGCGGTTCCCGCGGGCGGCACGAAGCGGTCAGTATTGATATGCCTTGGGCAACGTGCCCTCGGTCGGATCGAGGTAGCGGTCGCGCAACCGCTGCTGGCGGTGGACGAGCGGCTGCTCGACCCCGTCGACGAACACCTGTGTCGGCATCGAGCCGATCTCCAGCGGATCGCCATCCCAGATCACCACGTCGCCGCGGCGGCCGGGCTGGAGCGAGCCGAACTCGCCGCCCATGCCCAGCGCCTCGGCAGGACGCGAGCTGATTGCCGCAAAGGCGCTGCCCCAGTCGAGCCCGGCGGCACCGGGAATGCGGCTGAGCGCCACGAGGTTGCCGGCGTACTGCTTCACCAGCCGCGCCTGGCGCGCCTCGTCGTTGTTGATCATGCCGATCGCGACGGGGACGCCCGCCGCCTTCAGCCGGCCGATGTTCGACTGGGTGGCGGCGAGTTGCTCGAAGGAGGACGGCAGGTCGGCAAGCGCGCTGGCGATCACCGGCACGCCGGCCGCCGCGATGTCCGCGGCGACGGTCCAGCCTTCCGTGGCGCCGACCAGCACGAGCTTGACGGTGCCGAGTTCGCGCTTGAGATCGAGCAGCGCGCGGATGTCCGACGCGCGCTCGACATGGGCGAGCAGCGGCATGCGCCCCTCGATCACCGGCACCAGCGCCTGCGCGTCGAGGCGGGTGAGCAGCGCGTCCTTGCCGCGATCGGCGAAGCTCGCGGGGCTGCGGGCATATTCGCGCGCCTCGAACAGCGCGTTGCGCAGCATGGCGAAGGCGGCCGGGCGGCTGCCGCCGGCAGCGCGCGCGCCGCTTTCGCCCCATTCCATGAACTGGAAGGCGCGCGGGCGGGTGACCGCGTCCATGTCCGCGGCGAGATCGATGACGGCGCCCTGGCCGGCAAAGATCGAGCCGCCATTCTCGGGCGCGACGACGGCGCGGGTGACGCCCTCAGCCCGGTTGAGGGCGATGGCGGAGGTGCGCGGGTTCACGGCAGGGGCGATGTCGAGCGCGGCGTTGAACACCGTCTCGTCGGCGCTGGCATCGTTCGTGCCGCGCACCGCATCGACCTCGACGATGCCCATGCGGGTGAAACCGGCGAAGATGCCAGGCGTCACCCATTTGCCGCCGGCATCGATGGTGCGCATCCCGGCGGGCACCGCCACGCCGGGACCGGCGGCGACGACGCGACCATCGCGCACCACCACCGTGCCGCCGTCGACCGGACCGGCGCCAGTGCCGACCACCAGCTTGGCGTTGGTGATCGCGACCGTCTGCGCGGAGGCGGGCAGCGCCGCTGCCG
Organism: Sphingomonas molluscorum; assembly: GCF_039522995.1. Taxonomy (NCBI): domain Bacteria; kingdom Pseudomonadati; phylum Pseudomonadota; class Alphaproteobacteria; order Sphingomonadales; family Sphingomonadaceae; genus Sphingomonas; species Sphingomonas molluscorum. The sequence continues at coordinate 518,359 of NZ_BAAAEL010000002.1, forward strand.
TGGCGAGCAGCAGGGCCGCCGTGGAAAGGATCAGGCGCTTCACTTCACATCCCCCTCGCCCGGCTGGCCGAGCTCGAAATCGGAAACCGGCCGCAGCCGCTTGTCATTGGCGTCGAACAGCAGCGCGCCATCGACCCACACCTTTTCGGGGCGGGTGTAGACGCTGAACGGATCGCCGTTCCAAAGCACGACATCGGCCATCTTGCCGGGCTTCAGGCTGCCGGTGACCTGGTCGATGCCGAGCGCACGCGCAGGCGCGATGGCGAGCCAGGTCCAGGCATGTTCGGGGGTGACCGCGATACCGGCGCGGCGCGCCGAGCCCATCACCTTGGCGACTTCCTGGTTCAGCCGCTGGATGCCGTTCTCGTCGTCCGAATGGATCATCGCGCAGGCACCGGCGCGGTCGAGGATGGCGAGGTTTTCGCCGACCGCGTCATAGGCCTCCATCTTGAAGCCCCACCAGTCGGCCCAGACCGCCGCACAGGTGCCGTTCGCCTTCAGCAGATCGGCGATCTTGTAGGCCTCCACCGCGTGGTGGAAGGCGGTCACCTTGTAGCCGAACTCCTTGGCCATATCGAGGACGACGGCCATTTCGTCGGCGCGGTAGCAGTGGTTGTGGACGAGAATCTCGCCGTCCAGGACGCCGCGCAGCGTGTCCATGGCGAGGTCGCGATCGGGCGCGTCGCCGCCGTCCTCCTCATACTTGTCCCACTTGCGATCATAGGCGCGGGCCTTCGCCCAGGTGGCGCGATCGACCGCGACATTGCCCATGCGGGTCGTCGGCATCCGGCCCTTGCTGCCATAGACGCGCTTGGGGTTTTCTCCGCAGGCCATCTTGAGGCCATAGGGAGCGCCAGGGAACTTCATCCCCTGCATGGTGCGGGCGTAGACGTTCTTCACCGTCACCGAGCGGCCGCCGAACAGGTTGGCGGAGCCGGGCAGGATCTGCAGCGTGGTGACCCCGCCGTTCGCGAGCGCGCGGCCGAAGCCGGGGTCCTGCGGCCAGACGCTGTGCTCGGCCCAGACCTCTGCGGTCACCGGCGCCGACATCTCGTTGCCGTCGGACAGCGCCTCGACGCCGGGCGAGGGATAGTCGCCGAGGTGGCTGTGGACGTCGATCACGCCCGGCGTCACCCACTTGCCGGTGCCGTCGATCACGGTCACGCCCTCAGCAGGCGCGATCGACTGGGCGACTTCGACGATCTTGCCGTCGCGGAACAGCACGGCGCCGCCGTCGATGCGGCCACCCTCGCCATCATAGATGGTAACGTTGGTGAGGAGCGTCGGCCGGCCGGGATAGGCGCGGTAGGTGGAGGGATAGGGATCGTGGTTATACCCCTTGCCCGCGCCGGGCGCCTCGTCGCCCTTGTCCTTCTTGGCGCTGGCCGAACGATCGCCGGCGGTATGCGCCCGCGTCCCATCGGCCGCGCAGGCGGCGAGCCCGCCGGCCGCGGCGAGCATCAGCAACGTTCGTAGCAAGCCTGTTCTCCGTTCCTGTCGATGTCGGGCGGTCATGCGAACACCGCCTCCAGATCCTCGCCCACCAGCCCTTCGCGTTCGGACTTGAGCTGGTGGTAGATGGTCGAAAGTCCGGCCGCGCCCATCGCCCCGGTGAGGGTCGCGACCAGCGTCTGGATGACGATGCTGCCGATCCGGGCGCCGCTGGTCTGGCTGGCGAGCGCGAAGCCCTGGCCCATGCCGCCGAACAGCGACCAAGCCACGAACACGACCGCGAAGAGCAGCAGCAGCCGCCAGCGGGCGCCGCGCAGGAGCTCCCCGCTGCGCGCGAAGCTGGCAAAGATGCCGGGACGCTCAGCGACCAGGACCGGGAGCACGATCGCCCAGGTCAGCATCAGCACCAGTCCCGGGATGATGAAGAGCATCAAGCCGAAGGCGACACCCACCCACAGCAGCAGCCGGACGAGAATGGCGGGCAGCAGCAGCCGCAGTCCCTGCGCCAGCGCCGGCCCGAACTGCACCGGCCGCCCGGCAAGCACGTCGAGCGCGATCGCGATCATCACGACTTCGCCCAGCGTGCCCACCAGCAGGCTGACCAGCCAGCCGATGCCGAGGGCGGTCAGCACCTGCTCGTCCGGCATGGTGAACATCCGGGCGGTTGCGTCGAAGCCGAGTGCCGTCTGGAGGGCGGTGGCTGGCAGCGCGATCGTCACCAGGCTGGTCGCCAGCATCGGCAGGCGCGCACGGCCGATCGTCGAGAAGCTCTGCGAGACCACGTCGGTGATGCGGAAGCGCCAGGGATGTCGCCGCGCCTCGGTACGCGCCGCGAAGATCAGGGCGGCGATGAACAGGAAGGGCAGCGCAAGCAGCACCACCAACATCAATATGACTGCCATGGATCCCCCGCCCCCCGCCGGTTCGCCAAGCCTAGGCGAAAAGCGTTGCGTGTAAATCGGCGATTTGCTCCAACGGCGCGCAGGGGGACGAATGACGGCACGCGCATCCATGGAGGCCGCATCGGCGGCAGCGCCGCCCGACCCCGCGCGTGTGGCGGAGGCGCATCGCGCGATCCTGGCCGACAAGAGCATCCAGTTCGACCTGCCAATGCGGCACATCGAGGCGCGCGAGACGCCCGAGTGGCTGAAGGCGCTGGGCAGAGCGATCGCGCGCTTCGTCGCCTGGGTCGGCGACGGCTGGACCGTGATCGGCTGGATCGCGGCGGCAGTAGTGGTTGCGGTGCTGCTGTTCGCGCTGGTTCCGGGGTTGCGGGACTGGGTCCTCTCGATCGTCCGGCGCGGCCGCAGCGACGTGGACGAGACGCCGCAATGGGCGCCGACGGAGCGCCAGGCCCGCGCGCTACTGGAAGAGGCGGACGCGCTGGCGGCCGGCGGCCGCTATGACGAGGCGGTGCACCTGATCCTGTTCCGCAGCATCGACGACATTGCCGCCTGGCGCGGCGAGCTAGTGCGCCCCTCCTCTACCAGCCGCGACATCGCGCGGGCCGAGGGGCTACCAGGCGAGGCGCGCGGGGTGTTCGCGCGGATCGTGGCGGCGGTGGAGCGCAGCTGGTTCGGCGGGCGTGCGCTGGAGGCGGGCGACTGGGAAGCGGCCCGTGCGGATTACGCTCGGTTCGCACTGAAGACCGCATGAGCGCGACACCCGAGCCCTTTGCGCGGCGCACCGCGATCGTGCTGGTGGTGGTCGGCACGCTGCTGGCGCTGGCGGCGATCCTGCTCAACGGCTTTTCCGACGTGCTGTCGCGCCAGCTGGGCTCGCTTCCGGCGGCCGACGAGAAGCATGGCGCCGGCTATTATGCCCTTCGCCAGCTGGTCGACCGCACCGGCGGTGGCGGATCGCTGGTGGCCGATCCGGACGATCTGGCCGCGATGCCCGAATTGGCGGTGCTGACGCCGGCGATCGACACCCAGCCCGAGCAGGTGGCCAGGCTGGTGCAGGCGCGCGAGGCACATGCGGCCGCGGCGGAGGAGGAAGACGCAGAGGAGAGCGGCGACTTTCCGACGCTGATCGTGCTGCCCAAGTGGCACGTGTCGGCGCTGCCGTTACAGCCCAATCGGGTGCAGCGCGTGGGGCTGCTGAGTTCCGAGAAGGTCGCAGCGCTGGTGCCCGCCAAGGCTGTCGACACCACCTATGGCGCGACGCAGGAGATGCGCAGCGCCCCGGGCTGGAAGCTCCGCCCCTTCCTGGCGCCCCGGTATCTTAGCGCCGTAACAGGCAAGACACTGGTCCCGGTCCTGCGGGACCAGGACGGGGCGGCAGTGCTGGCGCGAATCGGGCGGACGAACACCTATGTGCTCTCCGACCCGGACCTCCTCAACAATGCCGCGCTCAAGCACCCGCAGAATGCGCAGGCGGCGATCGCGCTGCTCGCGGCCCTCGACCCGAAATATCCGGGTGCGGCCGTGTTCGACGCGTCGCTGCATTATGGCCCAGGCGACCGCAACCTGGTGAAGCTGCTGTTCACGCCGCCGTTCCTGGCGGCGACCCTGGCGATGATCGCCGCCGCCGTGCTGGCGGGACTTGCGACCGCGGTGCGGTTCGGGCCGGTGCTGCGCGAGCGGCGGGCGGTGGCGCTTGGGAAAGCGGCGCTGATCGACAACATCGCCGCCCTCACCCGCTTGTCCGGCAGAACGCTCTCGGCCGGGGGGCGCTACGCCGACATCGCGCGCGAGGGGCTGGTTCGCACCATGGACCTGCCGCGCGACCTGGACGAGGCCGGCGTGCTGGAGCGCCTCGACCGGCTGGGCGACCGCCCCGCCCCCTATTCGCAGATCGACCATCGCCTGCGCACCGCCCGCACAGAAGCGGAGCTGGTGGCGGCGGCCCGACAACTCCACGCATGGAAGGACGCATTGGCATGACGCTCGAAGAGGTCCGGTCGCTCGGACAGGCGATCGACCGCGAGATCGCAAAGGCCGTGGTGGACCAGGGACCGGTGGTGCGCTTCCTGGCGATCGCGCTGTTTTCCGCCGGCCATGTGCTGCTGGAGGGGCCGCCGGGCACCGCCAAGACGCTGCTGGCACAGAGCTTCGCCCGTTCGCTGAGCCTGGACTTCGGGCGCATCCAGTTCACGCCCGACCTGATGCCCGGCGACATCATCGGCGCGAACCTGTTCAACTTCCAGACGTCCAGCTTCGCGCTCACCCGCGGCCCGGTGTTCTGCGAGCTGCTGCTGGCCGACGAAATCAACCGCACCCCGCCCAAGACGCAAGCGGCGCTCTTGGAGGCGATGCAGGAGCGCGCGATCACCACCGACGGCCGTACCGAGCGGCTGTCGGATCGCTTCACCGTGGTCGCGACCCAGAACCCGATCGAGCAGCAGGGCGTCTATCCGCTGCCCGAGGCGCAGCTCGACCGCTTCTTGTTCAAGCTGTCGATCGGCTGGCCGTCCGAGGAATCGGAGCGCGCGATCGTCGCGCAGTACGGCAACCGCACCGGTACGCCGCGGCCCGAGGACTCGGGCGTGCAGCCGGTCGCGGGTGCCGCGGAGATTGCAGCCGCCATTGCTGCGGTGTCGGAGGTACGACTGGTCGATCCGGTGATCGACTATATCGTGCGGCTGGTGCGGGCGACCCGCGAGCATCCCGATATCGCGAGCGGCGCCTCCCCGCGCGCCGCATCGGCCATGGCCGCGGCAGCGCGGGCCGCAGCGGCGCTGGAGGGGCGTGACTATGTCATCCCCGACGACGTGAAGCTGCTCGCTCCGGCGCTGCTGCGCCACCGGCTGATCCTGTCGCCTGCGGCCGAGATCGACGGGCGGCGGATCGACGATGTCGTCACCGGGCTGATCGACGCGACCGAGGCGCCGCGTTGATCTATCCCACCCAGCGCGCGGTGTGGCTGGTGGCCGCGGCGGCGCCGGTGGCGCTCGCCGTCGGCATCGTCGCGCCGGGCGCCTGGGTGGCAGCACTCGGCTGGGTGGCGCTGATGCTGGTGCTGGTGGTGGTCGACGCGCTGCTGGCGCCACGGCTCGGCAGCGCCCGGCTGTCGATCGCGACCCCGGCGGCAATTCACGTCGGCGAGACGTTCGACCTCGCACCGCGACTGGAGCAGGACACGCGCGTGTTGCCTGCTGCCTTTGCCGCCGAAATTGCGGGACCGCTGGAGCGCGAGGGGTCACGCACCAGCACCCGCTTCCGGGCCGTCCGGCGCGGGCGCGCAGTCGTGGAAGCGCTATGGGCGCGCCATGCCGGGCCGATGGGGCTCGCCTGGCGACAGACGCGCCGGCCGGGCGGCCAGGCGATCGCCGTCATGCCCGACATCCGCCCGGTCCGCGACGAGGGGATGCGCCAGTATCTCAACAGCCAGCATACCGGCCTGCGCATGCGGCGCGACAGCGGCGAGGGGCAGGAATTCCAGGTACTCACCGACTTCCAGCCCGGCATGGAACGGCGCACCATTGACTGGAAGGCGTCGGCCAAGCACGCGTCGCTGCTTGCCCGCGAGTACCAGACGGAGCGCGACAATGCGGTGGTGTTCGCGGTCGATGCGGGGCGCGCGATGAGCGACCCGGTCGGCGGCGTGCCGCGGGTCGACCGCGCCGTCTCGGCAGCGCTGCTCGCGGCATTCGTGGCGCTGAAGTCGGGCGACCGGGTGCGGCTCTATTCCTTTGCCGCTCGGCCGCAGGTGGATTCGGGCACGCTGTCGGGCACGCGCGGCTTTGCGCGGCTGCACCACGCCGCGGCCGACATCGACTATGGCACCGACGAGAGCAACTACACGTTGTCGCTGGTGACGCTGGACTCGCGACTGGAGCGGCGTTCGCTGGTGGTGCTGTTCACGGAGTTCACCGACCCCACCAGCGCGGAACTGATGCTTGCCGCCGCCCAGCGCATGTTGAAGCGCCACCGGCTGCTGTTCGTGCTGTTCCGCGACGAAGAGCTGGAGGGAATCCAGGATGCCGAGCCGAAGGATGCCGACGATGTGGTGCGCGCGACCGTCGCCCATGCGCTGCTGCGCGAGCGGCGGATCGTGATCGAACGGCTGCGGCGGATGGGCGTGGACGTGATCGAGGCGCCGGCCGAGGCGATGGCGCTCCGGCTGGTCGAGCGCTATCTCCGCCACCGGGAGCGGGTGGCATGAACGCGCCACTGTTCGCCAGCCGCCACTTCCGTGCCGAGCGCGAGGCTGACTGGGCGCGGCTGGAGGCGCTGCTCGACGTCGTCGAGAGCAAGAGCCCCCGGCGCCTTTCCGAAGAGGACTTGTTCGAGCTGCCGCGGCTGTACCGCGCGACCTTGTCGGCGCTGTCGGTGGCGCGCGAGACGTCGCTGGATGCGTCGCTGGTCGACTATCTCGAGCGGCTGTCGACCCGCGCCTATTTCGTGCTCTACGGCTGCCGCGCGCCGTGGGGGCGGCAGATCGTCGATTTCTTTGCGCGCGGGCTGCCGCAGGCGGTGCGCACGCTGTGGCCCGAGATCCTGGTGGCGACGCTGCTCACCATTTTGAGCGCTGTTGCCGCTTACGCCTTGATCCGCGCCGAACCCGCGTGGTTCGGCGCGATCATGCCATCCGAGATGGCGAGCGGCCGCGACATGAGCGCCTCCACCGAGTTCCTGCGCAAGTCGCTCTACGACAAGCCGGAGGATGGCGGGCTGGAGGTGTTCGCGGCCTTTCTGTTCACCCACAACGCGCAGGTCTCGTTCCTGTGCTTTGCGCTGGGCTTTGCGCTCGGCATTCCGACGCTGATCCTGCTGGTGCAGAACGGCGCGATGCTGGGCGCGATCTTCGCGGTCTATACGCCGCATGGCCTCGCGCCCGGGCTGTTCGGCTGGCTGATGATTCATGGATCGACCGAGCTGAGCGCCATCGTCCTGGCGGCCGCCGCAGGGCTGCGGATCGGCCACACCATCGCCTTTCCGGGCGAACGCGGACGCGTCGCTGCCGCAGGGGCGGCCGGCCGGACCGCCGCCACCGTGATGCTGGGCGTCATCCTGATGCTGCTGGTGGCCGGCCTGCTGGAGGGGTTCGCGCGCCAGCTGGTGACCAGCGACAGCGCACGCTACGCCATCGCCGGTGCGATGTTCGCCCTGTGGGTCGGCTATTTCAGCCTCGTCGGGCGCCGTCGCCGTGGCTAGGCGCCCGCGCAAGCCGCGCCCGCCGCTGTCGCTCGACCGTGCGCTGGTGACGCCCGAGGGGGTGACCCTTCACGTGCGGCTGGGAAGCGGTGGCGCCCGCGCGGGCGCGCTGGTGCTGGACCTGCTGGTCATGCTGGCGATCCTGGTCGGCTTCACCCTGCTGGTGGTGCTGCTCGCCCAAGCGGGAGGAACCGCGACCGGCCCGCTGCTGATGGTCGTGTGGCTGCTCGGCTTCTTCCTGCTGCGCAACTTCTACTTCGTGGCGTTCGAGGCGGGCGGGCGCGCGGCGACGCCGGGCAAGCGGATGCAGAAGCTGCGGGTGGTGGCGCGGGACGGGGGGCGGCTGACCCCGACGGCCGTGCTGGCGCGCAACCTGATGCGCGAGGTCGAGCTGTTCCTGCCGCTGAGCTTCCTCCCCTTTGCCTTTGCGGAAGGGACGATCGACGGTTGGGTCGGCTTCCTGGCGCTCGGCTGGGCGTGCCTGTTTCTGTTCTTCCTCCTGTTCAACCGCGACCGGATGCGCGCAGGCGACCTGGTGGCGGGCACCTGGGTGGTGGAGAACGAGCGCGGGCAGATCGGCGCGGAGCTGCTCGATCCCGCCGCGCTGGAGGGCGATCGCTATCGCTTCGCGCCGCACGAACTCGCCGCCTATGGCGCATTCGAGTTGCACAAGCTTGAGGACGTGCTGCGCCGGAACGACCGGCACGACCAGTTCATGGTGGCGCGCACCATCCGCATCAAGCTCGGCCGCAACCCCGACGAGGGCTATGACCGCGAGTTCCTGGAGGCCTATTACGCAGCGCTGCGGCTGGAGCTCGAACGCAAGCTCCTGTTCGGCAAGCGCAAGAAGGACAAGCACGACCAGCAGGGTTGAGGAGGAGGCAGTCCGATGGAAGGCACTCAGGGGAACGCAGAGATCGAGACCGAGCGCCTGACCCTTGCCCGCCCGACGCTCGCGGACCTGGACGACAGCCATGCGATGCTGAGCGATGCGGGCGTGATGGCCTTCATCGGGGGGCAGCCGATCCGCCGCGAGGATGCGTGGAACAAGCTGCTGCGCAACATCGGCCACTGGACGGCCTTTGGCTACGGCATCTTCACCGTCCGCGAGAAGGACGGCGGACGCTTCCTGGGCGAAGTGGGAATCGCCCATTTCGCGCGCGGGTTCGGCGCCGCCTTCGATCCCTTTCCGGAAGCCGCATGGATCCTGGCGGCGCAAGGCCATGGCAGGGGCTATGCCACGGAAGCCGTGCAGGCAGCGCATGCGTGGATGGCCGAGGTGCATGGCGCCGAACGCACGGTGTGCCTCATCCACCCCGACAATTTGCCATCGCGGCGGGTGGCGGAGAAGCTCGGCTACCGGCGCTTCGGCGAGGTCCACTATCGTGACGCGCCGGGCATTCTGTTCGAACGGGGCGGGCTCGGCGCTGAGGTGACACCGTAGCAAGAGCTTATCCGTACCCCGGCGAAGGCCGGGGTCCAGTTGCGGTGCAATCGCGATGTGCCACGCGCCTCAACCGTCCCCCATCTGGGCCCCGGCCTTCGCCGGGGTACGGGCTCACCGCGGCTTTGATGCCGGCACCATGATAGCGAAGAGCCACCAAGGTTGGCGGGTGACATCGGGGACGTTTGTTCCTATCCTGTTCGCGTGCCATGACCCGCAAGATCATCCATGTCGACATGGACGCCTTTTTCGCGTCGGTGGAGCAGCGCGACGCGCCGGAGCTGCGCGGGCGGCCCGTGGCGGTGGGCGGCTCGAGCGGGCGCGGGGTGGTCGCGGCGGCGAGCTACGAGGCGCGGCGCTTCGGGGTACGCTCGGCGATGCCCTCGGCGCGGGCGATCCGGCAGTGCCCGGAACTGGTGTTCGTGCGGCCGCGCTTCGACGTCTATCGCGCAGTGTCGCAGCAGATCCGCGCGATCTTTCACAGCTATACGCCGCTGGTCGAGCCGCTGTCGCTGGACGAGGCCTATCTGGACGTGACCGAAAACCTCGCGGGGCTGCCGTCCGCGACCGAGACGGCGCTGGAGATCCGGCGGCGCATCCGCGAGGAAACCGGCCTCACCGCGTCGGCCGGCATCTCCTACAACAAATTCCTGGCGAAGCTCGCCTCCGACGCCAACAAGCCCGACGGGCAGTGCGTCATCCCGCCGGGTGCGGGCGAGGCGTTCGTCGCCAAGCTGGAGGTGGGGCGTTTCCACGGCATCGGCCCGCGTACGGCCGAGAAGATGGCCGGGCTCGGCATCCACACCGGCGCCGACCTGCGCGCAAAGGAGCTGCCATGGCTGCGCGCGCACTTCGGCAAGTCGGGCGAATGGTATTACCGCGTCGCCCGCGGCGAGGACCACCGCGCCGTTACGCCGGACCGGGTGCGCAAGTCGTCGGGGTCGGAAACCACCTACGCCATCAACCTCGTCACGCCCGAGGCGGTGGAGGACGGCATCCGCGCAATGGCCGACGATGTCTGGGAATGGTGCGAACGCACGCGCAGTTCCGGCCGCACCGTGACGACCAAGATCCGCTTCGCCGACTTCCGCACCCTGACGCGCAGCCGCAGCCTGGCCGAGCCGGTCGGCGACCGGGAAACGCTGCACGCGATCGCGGTGGAGCTGGTGCGCGGGCTCTATCCGCTGCCGATGGGGGTGCGGCTGCTGGGCGTCACCCTCTCCAACCTCGGCCCCCTGCCCGATCCGGCGACACCCGGCGTGCAGATGGCGTTGGACTTGGCGCGATGACGGCGCGGACGATCGCGGTAGCGGGCTGCGGCCCAGCCGGCTTGGCAGCCGCGCTGCTGCTCGCGCGGGACGGCCACCATGTCACCCTGTTCGAGCGGTTCGCGACGCCGCAGCCGATCGGGTCGGGGCTGATGCTGCAGCCGACCGGGCTTGCCGTGATGCGGGAGCTTGGACTGACGCAGGAAGTGCTGGCGCGGGGCGCGCGCGTCGATCGCCTGCTCGGGTGCACTGCGGAAGGCAGCGTCGTGCTGGACGTCGCCTATCGGGCGCTCAGGGGCGAGCGCTTCGGGCTCGGCATCCACCGGGCGAGCCTGTTCGGCGTGTTGTTCGATGCTGCGATCGCAGCCGGTATCCCGATCGAGACGGGTCAGACGGTGATCGGCAGCGAGCCGGCCAGCGACGGCGGTCGCCGCCTGCTCTTCGAAGGCGGCACCCGCAGCGTGCGGTTCGACCTAGTGGTCGACGCGCTGGGCAGCCGCACGCCGCTGGCACCGCCCACGGGCCGCGAACTCGCCTATGGCGCGCTGTGGACGAGCCTCGCCTGGCCCGAAGAGAGCGCGCTGTCGCCGAGTACGCTGGAGCAGCGCTATCACCGGGCGAGCCAAATGGTCGGCGTGCTGCCGACGGGCAAGCGCGCCGGTGGCGGTGGCGCCGAAGCCTCGCTGTTCTGGTCGCTGCGGCTCGACCGGCTGGAAGCGTGGCGGGCGGCCGGACTGGCGGCGTGGAAGGCGGAGGTGCGGGCGCTGTGGCCGGGAACCGAGCCGCTGCTCGCCCGGATCGACCATCCCGACCAGCTCGCCGTGGCGCGTTATGCGCATCGCACGCTTTTGAAGCCGGCGGCCACGGGCCTGATCCACATCGGCGACGCCTGGCACTCGGCGAGCCCGCAGTTGGGCCAGGGGGCGAACATTGCGCTCCTCGATGCCTTTGCGCTGCGGCAGGGGCTGCGCGGTGCCGCGACGATGGAGGCAGGGTTGGCGCGCACGGTGTCGCTGCGACGGCGGCACGTCGCGCTGTACCAGGCGCTGACGGCGCTGCTGACGCCGGTCTATCAGTCCGACAGCCGGGTGATCCCCGCATTGCGCGACCGGCTGGTGGCGCCGCTCTCTCGCCTGCCGCTGGTGGAGCGGATCCAGGCCGCGCTGGTGGCGGGACTGGTCGGCCGGCCGCTCGCGAAGCTGGCACTGCACGCGTGAGTCGATTTTTGCCGCGGCTGGCGGCATAGCGCTCCCAAAGCCGGGCTCTGGGTCCGGCGCAGGCTGAAAGGACAGGTAATGGGGCTGCTCAACGATCTCGGCGCCAAGGGCACCGCACCGTGGCTCGACTTCGTCGACCGCAAGTTCCTGGAAGCGGGCGGGCTGGAAAAGCTCGTCGCCGAGGACGGGCTGACCGGCGTCACCTCCAACCCCGCCATTTTCGAGAAGGCGATGGGCTATGGCGATGCCTATGACGCGACGCTGGCGGCCTATGATGCCGCTCACCCGGGTGCGGCGACGATCGACCGCTACGAGCATCTGGCGATCCAGGACATCAAGGCCGCGGCCGAGACGCTGCGCCCGGTCTATGACCGTACCGATGCCAAGGACGGCTATGTCAGCCTGGAAGTGTCGCCGTATATCGCGGACGACACCGACGCGACCATTGCCGAGGCGCAGAAGCTGTGGGCGGCGGTCGACCGGCCGAACCTGATGATCAAGATCCCGGGCACGCCGGCGGGTGCGCCCGCGATCGCGGCGACGGTTGCAGCCGGCATCAACGTCAACGTGACGCTGCTGTTCTCGCTGGAGGCGTACCAGCGCGTCGCCGAGGCGCATGTCGCGGGTCTCGAGCAGCGCGCGGCACAGGGCCTGCCGATCGACCGGATCGCGGGCGTCGCGAGCTTCTTCGTCAGCCGCCTCGACGCGGTGATGGACAAGGCGATCGACACGCGGGTCGCCGAGGGCGATCCCGAGGCCGAAGCGCTGAAGGCGCTGCGCGGCAAGGTCGCCATCGCCAACGCCAAGGCGGCCTATGCCTGGTACCAGGACTTCATCGCGAGCGACCGTTGGCAGGCACTCGCCGCCAAGGGCGCGCAGCCGCAGCGGCTGCTGTGGGCGTCGACCGGGACCAAGGACCCAGCCTATCCGGATACGCTCTACGTCGACGCGCTGATTGGGCCAGACACGGTCAACACCATGCCGCCCAAGACCATGGACGCGTTCCGTGAGCGGGGCACCGTCGCCGACACGCTCACCGCCGACCTGGACGGCGCGCGCCACGTGCTGGCGGAGGCCGAGCGGCTGGGCCTGGACCTGAACGGCGCCACCCAGCGGCTGGTCGAAGAGGGCGTTGCCTCGTTCGTGAAGGCGTTCGACGACCTGCTGGGGGCGATCGCCAAGAAGCATCCCGGCGCCTGAAACGACAAACGGGAGGTGCGGCATCCCCGCACCTCCCGCACTATCCCGGCGCGAATGCCGGGCGAAGACCTGGGCGCGGCGCGGGTGCACCGCGCAGGTTCAGGCGGCGGCGACCGGCTTCGGTTCGCGCGCGTCGCTGTGGCGACGGCCATAGGCGAAGTAGATCACAAGGCCGATGACGTTCCACAGCGCGAAGCGAGTGATGGTGGAGCTCGGCAGGCTGATGAACAGATAGATGCAGCCGAGGATCGCGAGCGTGCCGACCACATAGGGTGCCGGGCAGCGGAACAGCCGCGGCAGCTCCGGAAAGCGGCGGCGCAGGATCATCAGGCAGGCGCCCACCGCGATGAAGGCGACCAGCGTGCCGGCGTTGGCGAGCTCGGCGATCTCGTCGAGGCGGAAGAAGCCGGCGACCGCCGCGACCGAGACGCCCGTCACCAGCGTGATCAACGTCGGAGCGCCGGTGCGCGGGCTGACCTTGGCGAGGCCGCGGGGCAGCAGGCCGTCGCGCGCCATCACGAAGAAGATGCGGCTCTGGCCGTACATCATCACCAGGATCACCGAGGGCAGCGCGACGACCGCTGCCAGCGCGATCAGGTGTGCGGCAACCGGTTGTTGGAGCGAGCGCAGCACCAGCGCCAGCGGCTCGGGCGAGTTGGCGAGGGCGGTGTAGGGCAGCGCGCCGACGGCTGCGACCGCGACCGCCATGTAGATGATCGTGCACACCAGCATCGATCCAACGATGCCGATGGTGAGGTCGCGGCCCGGGTTCTTGGCTTCCTCGGCCGAGGTCGCCACCGCGTCGAAGCCATAGAAGGCGAAGAACACGATTGCGGCCGCCGCCATGACGCCACGCTTCTCGCCCATCACCTCGGTGCTGCCGAAGCCATAGGGCATGAACGGCTGGAGGTTGTCGGCCTGGAAGGCCGGCAGCGCAAAGGCGACGAACACGCTGAGCGCCACCAGCTTGATGATGACGAGGATGATGTTGAGGGTCGCGCTCTCGCGCGTGCCGGCGATCAGCATGCCCATGACGGACAGCGCGACCAGCACGGCCGGCAGGTTGATGATGCCGCCATCATGCGGCCCCACCAGCAGCGCCTGCGGCAGGGTCACGCCCGCCGCCTGGATCCAGCCGACGAGATAGCCGGACCAGCCGACCGCGACGGTCGAGCAGGCGAGCGAATATTCGAGGATCAGGCTCCAGCCGACGATCCAGGCGATCCCCTCGCCCATCGCGGTGTAGCTGAAGGTATAGGCGCTACCTGCGGCCGGGATCAGCGTCGCCATCTCGGCATAGGCGAGTGCCGCGCAGGCGCAGACCGCCCCGGCGATGGCGAAGGCGAGGATGACGGCCGGCCCGGCACGTTCCGCGCCGACGCCGGTGAGTGTGTAGATGCCGGTGCCGACGATGGCGCCGACCCCCAGCGCGATCAGGTGCGGCCAGCTCAGCGTCTTGGCGAGCCGGTGTCCCTCCTGTTGACTGCCCATCGTGTGGATCGATTTACGCGGCCCGAACATCGGCTCTCCCCCCTGGTTTTTCGTCTTAGCCGGACAATTCCGAGCCGAATTCGGCGCGAAGATCGTCCAGCGTTGCCTGAATGTGTGCGCTCAGCAGCCGTTCCACCGTAGGCCCATCGCCGGCGAGCCACGCATCGAGCAGGTCGCGATGCTCCAGGTGCGCGCGATCCTCGCGTCCGGCGGGCTGGAGGTGGGCGATGACATAGCGTTCGGACAGCACCGTCAGCCGCTCGACCAGCTGGGTGGTGAGCAACCGCCCGCTCGGCCGCACCAGCGCGGTGTGGAAGCTGCGGTTGCAGCTGGCGACGCTGGCGAGATTGTTGCTGGCGGCGCTGTCGAGCGCCTCGAACGCTGCGATGGTGGCCGCACGGTCTGCGTCATCGGCGCGTTCCGCCGCACGGGCAGCGGCTGGCGGCTCCAGCACCAGCCGCAGCTCGAAGATTTCCTCCGCCTCCGCGGCCGACATGGGACGCACGAAATAGCCGCGGTTCGCCTGGCTGGTGAGCAGCCCTTCCTGCTCCAGCCGCGCCAGCGCCTCACGCAGGGGAATTTTGCTCACCCCCAGTTCGTTGGCGAGCGCATCCTGACGGATCGGCACCTCCCGCGGAAGGACGCCGGTGATGATCCGCTCGCGGATGATTTCGAATACCTGTTCAGAGAGCGTGCGGACGACGATGCTCATCTGCGAAAAACCTCCGGAGGGCCGCGACGGACCCGCCGACAATCGACTTCGGCCGCCAGGGTCACTTGACCTGGAAACCCTTCCAGAAAGGATCGGCGCGATCAATCCAGATCGTGTTGAAGCCGGTGGCGACCGCCGATCCCTCGATCGATGGGATGATCGCCGGCTGGTCGCCGATCGCAGTCTCCGCCTCCACCCGGCCGATGAAGCGGCTGCCGATATAGCTTTCGTGGACGAAACGCTCGCCGGTTTTCAGCTGCCCCTTGGAGGCGAGGTGCGCGAGGCGCGCCGAGGTACCGGTGCCGCACGGGCTGCGGTCGATCGCGCGGTCGCCGTAGAAGACGGCGTTGCGGCCGTCGGCGCCGTCGCCGCGCGGCTTGTCGGCCCACAGGATATGGCTGACGCCGCGGATGGTGGGATCGAGCGGGTGGACCGGCTCGAACTTCTCGCGGATCGCCTCGCGCAGGCGGGCGCTCAATTCGACCAGCCGCGAGGCACCGAGATCGTCGAGGCCGGTATAGGCCCCCTGCGGCTCGACGATGACGTAGTAGTTGCCGCCATAGGACACGTCGACGCTGAGCGGCCCCAGCCCCTCCAGATCGACCTGGATGCCGGTCGCCGCGACATAGGCGGGGACGTTGGTGATGCGCACCGCCGTCACCTTGTCGCCTTGCGTCTCGTAGGTGACTTCGATCACCCCGGCCGGCACCTCGATGCGCAGCTTGCCGGGCGTGGCGGGCTGGATGAGGCCATGCTCCAGGCCGAAGGTGACCATGCCGATGGTCCCGTGCCCGCACATCGGCAGGCAGCCGGACGTCTCGATGAACAGGATGCCGATGTCGGTGTCGGCCTGCGTCGGCGGGTAGAGGAACCCGCCCGACATCATGTCGTGCCCGCGCGGTTCAAAGCACAGGCCCGTGCGGATCCAGTCGAAGCGGGCCAGGAAATCCTGGCGCCGCTCCGACATGGATGCCCCCTTCAAGAGCGGCGCGCCGCCCGCGACCAGGCGGACCGGATTGCCGGCGGTGTGGCCGTCGATACAGAAGAAGGTGTGCCGCATGGGTGTCTCGTGTCAGGCTGCCTTGGCGATGTCGAGGGTCGGGCGGGTCGCCGCCGCCTTTTCCACCATGGCGATCACCGCTGCACGGCGTTCGCCGGTCAGCACCTGGCGGGGCGGAAGCACGCGCTCCGAACCCCGGCCCATCACCTGCTCGGCGAGCTTGATGGTCTGCACCAGGTCATGCTCGGCATCGAGGTGGAGGAGCGGCATGAACCAGCGGTAGATCTCCAACGCCTTCGCATGGTCGCCGCGTTCGAACGCGCGCACCAGCTCCACCGACTCGCGCGGGAAGGCGTTGGTGAGGCCCGAGACCCAGCCCTTGGCGCCCAGGAACAGGCCCTCCAGCGCCACGTCGTCGAGGCCCGCGAACAACACGAAGCGGTCGCCGAACTCGTTGCGGAAATCGGTGAAGCGGCGGGTGTCGGGCGCCGACTCCTTGACCGCGACGATGTTCTTCACGTCGTCGAGCGCCGCCAGCACGCCGCGGTCGATCACGGTGCGATAGGCCGGCGGGTTGTTGTAGAGCATGATCGGCAGGCTCACCGCCTCCGCCACGCCGCGGAAGTGCGCGACCAGTTCCTCGGCCTTGGGCACATAGACCATCGGCGGGAGCAGCATCAGGCCATCAGCGCCGATCTTTTCGGCCGCCTGGGCATAGCGGGTGGCGCGGCGCTGATCATATTCGGAAACGCCGGTGAGCACGGGCACGCGGCCGGCGACCACTTCCACGATCGCGGAGAGGACCTGCTGCTTTTCCTCGAACATCAGCGAGTTGTTTTCACCCACGGTGCCGAGCGCGATCACGCCGGTCACCCCGTCGCGGATCAGGTCGTCCACCACCCGCTGGGTTTCACCCAAGTCGATCGACAGATCCTCACGGAGCTGCGTCGTCACGGCGGGGAACACGCCCTTCCATTCGACCATCATCGGAACCATTCTCTTCTCGTTGCGGACATATACCGTATACGATAGGGATTGCTGTGCCGCAACAGGAGAACGGGCGTGGGTGCGACAAATGTGGTCGGGGGGGGCGTTGTCGGGCTGGCGAGCGCATTGGCGCTGGCGCGTGCCGGCCATTCCGTGACGCTGCTGGAACCGGACTCCGCGCGCACGGCCGCCTCCTGGGGAAATGCCGGCCACATCGCGACGGAGCAGGTGGCGCCGCTCGCCTCGCCGGCTGCCATCCGATCCGCGCCGCGGCGGCTGTTCGTGCGCGGCGGGGCGCTCGACCTGCCGCTCGGTCAGCTCGCGAACTGGCTGCCGTTCGCGCTGCGGCTGGTCGGCCGGTCGACCCCGAGCCGCTTTGCCGCGGGCAGCGCCGCGCTCGGCAGCCTGTTGCGGGAGGCGATGCCCGCCTGGGAGCGGCTGGCGGCGACGATCGACGCCCCCGAGCTGCTGACGCAGGACGGACATCTGGTGCTGTGGGAATCGCCGGAGACCGCACGCGCCGGACGCGCCGCCTGGACGGCGGCCGATACCGGCACGGCGACGTTCCGCGATGCCGACGCTGCCGAGCTCGACGCAATCGCCAGCGTGACCCAGGCTCCGGTGGCAGGTGCCATTCGCTTTGCCGGCAGCGGGCAGATCCGCGATCTCTCGGTGCTGGCAGGCGCGCTGGAGGAAGCGTTCCTTCGTGCAGGAGGCCGCATCGTCCGCGCCCGCGCGCAGCTGCGCATCATCGACGGGGTGGCGCTGGTCCCCGGGCATCCGGCCGAACTGGTGCTGGTGGCGGCCGGCATCGGCTCGCGCGCGCTGATGGAGGCAACCGGCCACGCCGCCCCGATGATCGCCGAGCGCGGCTATCACATCCGTGCCGCCGCCGATCGCTGGCCGGCGGACCTGCCGCCGCTGGTGTTCGAGGACCGGTCGATGATCGTCACCCGCTATGGCGATCGCGTGCAGGCCGCGAGCTTCGTCGAGCTGAGCAGCCCCGACGCGCCGCCCGATCCGCGCAAGTGGGAGCGGCTGGAAGCGCACGTCCGTGCCCTCGGCCTCCCCATCACGGGCCCGTTCCGCCGATGGATGGGATCGCGCCCCACCCTTCCCGACTATCTGCCCGCGATCGGCCGCTCGCCTCGCGCGAACAACCTGCTCTATGCATTCGGCCACCAGCATCTGGGGCTGACGCTGGCGCCGATCACGGCCGAGCTCGTCGCGGCCCTGGTCGCAGGCGAGCGGCCGCCGGTCGACCTGGCGCCCTTCGATCTCGCACGGTTTTGAACAAGGAAGAACAGGCATGACCATCGGCGGATCGAGCGCAGAGGCCGAACTCGCGGCCATCACCCCTTGGGCGGACCGCGCCGCTCCCATCGGTGCGGCAGAGCGGCAGGCGCGGCTCGAGCGTGCCCGCACGCTGGCGGACGCGGGCGGTGCGGACGGGCTGCTGCTCAACGTCGGGGCGACGCTGCGCTATTTCGCGGGCGTGCCGTGGGGCCCGAGCGAGCGGCTGGTGGCGATGCTGCTGCCCGTGCGCGGCCGGCCGGTGCTGCTGTGCCCGGCGTTTGAACTGGGCACGCTCGAAGCCGACCTTGCGATCGATGCCGACATCCGCCTGTGGCAGGAGGACGAGGATCCGATCACGCTGCTTGCCGACACGCTGGCGGCGACCGGAGTCGCGAAGCTTGCCGTCGACCCGCTGTTCCCCTTCCAATGGGCCGAGCGGCTTCGCGCCAAGGCGGGCAGCGTCCGGCTGCTCGATGGCGCGCCCGCGATCGACGGCTGCCGGATGGTGAAGTCCCCCGCCGAGCTGGCGCTGCTTGCCCAGGCCAAGGCGATGACGCTGGAGGTGCATCGCCGCACCGCGCGCATCCTGCGCCCGGGCATCGCCGCGAGCGAGGTCGTGCGCTTCATCGACGCCGCGCATCGCGCGATCGGGGCTGCGGGCTCGAGCTTCTGCATCGTCCAGTTCGGCCGCGCGACGGCGTTCCCGCACGGGCTGCCGGGCGAACAATATCTGCAGGAGGGCGAGCTGGTGCTGGTCGACACCGGCTGCCTGGTCGAGGGCTATCACTCGGACATCACGCGTACCTATGCGTTCGGGGCGGTTCCGGACGAGGTGCGCAGCATCTGGTCGCTGGAAAAGGAAGCACAGCAGGCGGCGTTCGACGCGGTGGTGCCGGGCGCACCCTGCGAGAGTGTCGATGCGGCGGCGCGGCGCGTGCTGGAGGCGGCGGGGCTCGGGCCCGACTATCGCCTTCCGGGGCTACCCCACCGCACCGGGCATGGCATCGGCCTGTCGATCCATGAGGCGGCCTATCTGGTGCGCGGCGACAGGACGCCGCTTGCGCCCGGCATGTGCTTTTCCAACGAGCCAATGATCGTCGTGCCGGATCGCTTCGGCGTGCGGCTGGAGGATCATTTCCACGTCACCGAAACGGGTGCGGCGTGGTTCACCCAACCGCAGCATGCGATTGACCAGCCGTTCGCGGAATAATCAACGGACGTGATCAGTACCCCGGCGCAGGCCGGGGTCCAGTTGGGGTGCGTTCCGGGCTTTCGCGCAACACCGCCGGATAGCACCCCCGGCCTTGCGGGAGCATGTCCCCCCGACAGCTTCACCGCCAGCCGGCACTGGCGATGACGTGAGCGTCAGCGTACTTAATCCCCACCATCGCAACTGGGCCCCGGCCTTCGCCGGGGTACAGGTTGGTGCAGCGGGTGCGCTCAGCTTTCCAGGATGTGCATCCACATCGGCTCGCCGACGAGGCTGGGGGAGCCGCGCAGGCGTTCGAGTGAGGCGGCGACGGCGCGCTCGGGTCCCTCGTGGGTGACGATCGCTACCAGCACGCTGCCGTCGGCATTGGCGCCGCGCTGCATCAGCCGTTCGATCGACACGCCGGCGTCGCGCATCGCCGCCGCGATTTCCGCCAGCACGCCCACCTTGTCGGCGACCATCAGCCGCAGATAGGCGCGGCCGCGGCGTTCGCCAGTGGGCGCGGCGGGCTGTTCGGCGAGCGCCTCGGCCGGTTCCGCATAGGGCGGCCCGAACTCGCCACGAGCGATGTCGATCAGGTCCGCCACCACCGCGCTCGCGGTTGGGCCATCACCGGCGCCGCGGCCTTGGAAGAACAGCCGGCCGACGAAATTGCCCTCGGCCACCACGGCATTGAGCGAGCCGGTGACATGCGCGAGCGGATGGTCGAGGGGGACAAGGTGCGGGTGGACGCGCTGGAACAGGCCGTTCTTGCCGGCCTCCGCCACGCCCACCAGCCGCACGCGATAGCCGAGCGTCGCCGCCTCGGCGATGTCGGCCGCGAGCACGTGGCGCACGCCGGTGATCGCGACATCCGAAAAGGCCGGGCGGGTACCGAAGGCGAAGCTCGCCAGGATCGACAGCTTGTGCGCGGCATCGACGCCATCGATGTCGAAGCTGGGGTCCGCTTCGGCAAAGCCGAGCCGCTGCGCTTCGTCCAGCACCTCGGCGAAGTCGCGGCCCTCGGCCTCCATCTTCGAGAGGATGAAATTGCAGGTGCCGTTGAGGATGCCATAGACATGGCCGATCTCGTTGGCGGCGGCCCCCTCGCGCAGCCCCTTGATGACCGGCACGCCGCCTGCGACCGCCGCCTCGAACTTCAGCGCGACGCCGCGCCCTTCCGCGGCGCGGGCGAGTTCGAGGCCATGGTGCGCGATCATCGCCTTGTTGGCGGTGACGACGCTCTTGCCGTTGGCGAGCGCCGCACGGGTGAGCGTCAGCGCGGGACCGTCCGCCCCGCCGACGAGTTCCACCACCACGTCCGCCCGCGGATCGGCCGCGAGCGAGGCGGTGTCGTCCACCCAGTCGAAGCGCGAAAGGTCGACGCCGCGATCCTTGGCACGATCCCGCGCAGACACCGCCACGATCTCGATCGGGCGACCGGCGCGGCGGGCAATCAATGCCCCGTTCGCGTCGAGCAGACGAATGACGCCCGCGCCGACCGTACCAAGTCCTGCGATCGCGACGCGTAGCGGTTCCGTCATGCCTGCCTCTTCCATTTCGCCGCCGGGCACGTCCCGGCGGAGCGGCAGGCGTTAGCGGAGGGGCCGTGGTATAAACAACCCCAACACGACCAGAAGGCTTTGCAAAAGTTACCGGGCCGCTTTCGCCGCCC
The DNA here is from genome assembly GCF_039522995.1 of Sphingomonas molluscorum. Lineage (NCBI taxonomy): Bacteria > Pseudomonadati > Pseudomonadota > Alphaproteobacteria > Sphingomonadales > Sphingomonadaceae > Sphingomonas > Sphingomonas molluscorum. Next base: position 539,388 of record NZ_BAAAEL010000002.1, read on the forward strand.
GGACGCGGAACGCGCGCCCGTTCCGGGAAACGGGCGCGCGTCGCATCACTTCTTCAGGAGGCCGATCTCGACCAGGCGCTGGTGCAGATAGTCGTGGGCGGTGATCGGCTCGGGGTAGCGGTTGCCCTCGCCCACGCAGCTCGGCAGCGTCTCGATCAGGAAATCGGGCGCCGGGTGGAGGAAGAAAGGCATGGAGTAGCGCGAGTTGCCGCGCCGCTCGGGCGCCGGGTTCACCACGCGGTGCGTGGTCGACGGCAGCACATGGTTGGTCAGCCGCTGCAGCATGTCGCCGACGTTCACGACCATCGCGCCCACCGGCGGCTTCACCGCGAGCCAGTCGCCGTCCTTGTCGAGCAGTTCCAGCCCGGCTTCCTCAGCGCCCAGCAGCAGCGTGATGAGGTTGATGTCCTCATGCGCCTCTGCACGCACGCCCGGCGCATCGGCGGGGATCGGCGGATAGTGGAGCAGGCGCAGCACCGAATTGCCGTCCTGGACCGCGTGCTCGAACCAGTTGGGATCGAGCTTCAGGTAGCGCGCGATCGCCGAAAGCAGCTTGAGCCCGGCGGTGTCGAAGGCGGCGAACAGCTCGAGGAAGGTCTCCTTGAAGCCCGCGGGCGCCGACGGCCAGATGTTGTCCGGCATCACGTCGCGGAAGCGGTGGCCGGCCGGCAGCTCCCGTCCGATGTGCCAGAACTCCTTGAGGTCGGTGACCTTCGCGTTCTTCGCAATTTCGGTGCGGAAGGGCGTGTAGCCGCGCGCGCCGCCGCCGCCCGGCGTGTGATAGGCGCGCTTCTCCTCCTCCGGCAGGCGGAAGAACTCTTCGGTCAACGCCCAGGCGCGGTCGATCAGCGCCGGATCGATGCCATGGTCCGCGACCATGGCGAAGCCGAAGCGTTCGAACGAGCCGCCGAACGCCTGTGCGAAACCCTCCGGGTCGTTCTGCTGGTCGGCCAGCGAGACGAGCGGCACCTGGGTCATGGGAACGTCGAGCATGGGGAATCCTGTAGGGGTATGAATAGCGGCGTGAATACGCCTGCAACCCGCGCGGGAACAGCCCCTTGGAACGGCCGGCGGGGAGTATACCGCAGGCACGCCCCCGCCCGTCCGCCGCTCGGCTCGTCCTTCGGTTCGGGAACACGCGGGCTCGCCCGCCGTTCGCGCTCTGACGGCCCCGCTGCTGGTGGGCCAGACGAAGGAGCGAACCATGGGTGGTCACCAGGTACCGGGGCTGGGCTCCGGCGACAGCTTTGACGAAGAAGGCTATGACGAGAGCCAGCGCGCCGAAATCCTGGAGGTAACCAGCGACGGTCCTTCGGACGGTACCCTGCTGACGGACATCGAGCCCGACCTCGGCGATGACGAGGATGAGGACGACCTCCTCATGGAAGACGATGAGCTCGGCAGCGAGGATGACGACGACGACATCGTTGTCGACCCCGAGGACCAGGAGGAAGACGAGCTTCAGGAAGACTTCGACGAGGACGACCTCGCCGAGGACGACGATCTCGAGGATACCGACAGGGCCGCGCTGGAACCGTGACCCGCACCACGACCGCTGCCGCACTGGCGTTGTTGCTCGCCGGTTGCGGCGGCGGCGTGCCGGAGCCGGAGGGGAATACCCCGGAGGCGGCAGCGGATACCGCGGCGCCGGCCGAGAAGTCGGCCGGCCTGGTCCCGAGTCCCACCCCCGTGGCGGCTCCGGCGCCGTCGCCGTCGAGCCCGACGCCCCCCGTGGCTTCGGCTGCCGACGACCCGGATGAAGCGACCGCCGAGGCGGCGCGCGCGGTGGTACAGCGCTATTACGCGCTGCTTGCCCGCGGTGACTATGCAGCGGCGCGGGCGCTGTGGCGCCGGGGTAGCGAAGGCTCCGGCAGGGACGCGCGGGCCTTTGCGCGCAGCTTCGTCCGCTATGCGAGCTACGGCGCGCGCGTGGGCGCGCCCGGACCGGTCGATGCCGGTGCCGGTCAGCGATACGTCACCGTTCCCGTCACGGTGCGCGGGACGCTGAAGGACGAAGGCGTGCCCTTCACCCAAGCCGGCGAGGTCACCCTGCACCGCACCGGCGACATCGATGGGGCGACCGCCGAGCAACGGTCCTGGCGAATCGAAAAGATCGAGCTGTCCCCCGGCGAGGCGCCGGCAGGCGATCTGCCGCAGCGCGTGACCGCGCGGTATCAATGCGAGAACGGCACCCTGTTGATCGCCACCTTCGACAATCGGGCAGACACGGTGACGCTGCGTGCGCGTGGCAGAACGCTGGGCGTGCTGAAGGGGCAGCGACCGGCATCGGGGATCTGGTATGCCGGCGACGGCATGACCCTGCGGGGCAAGGGCCGCGACGCGAGCTTCGAAGTCGAAGGGCAGGCCCCCGTCCACTGCGTCTCAAGCGAAGCGCGCTGACGAAAAAGGGGCCGGCGATGCCGACCCCTTGAAAGATTTGGCGCATCCGGCGGGGTCTCCCCCGCCAGCGGCTTACATCGAGAAGCGCAGGCCCACCGCGAAGGTGCGGCTCAGCAGCGTCGTGCCGAGGTTGTCCGTGTCCTGACCGCCGGCGCTGCCGAAGCGGTAGTAGGACTGCTGCTTCTGGTTGGTGAGGTTCACCGCGTCGAAGGTGAGGCCGATCTGGTCGTTGACCTTGTAGCTCAACTGGAAGTCCAGGCTGCTCTCCGGACGGTACCAGACGCCGATCGGGTTGGCGAACAGGCGCGCCTCGTTGTTGTGCAGGAACTCCTTGCGCCAGACGTACGACAGGCGGGCACCGACCGGGCCGTTGTCGTAGGCAAGCGTCGCGTTGTACGAGAAGTCCGACACGTTGAAGAACGACGAGGTCGCCTCGCCGGTGATGTTGCCGGCGGAGTCGGTCTGCGGAATGTTCTGCTTGGAATCCAGCACGGTCAGGCTGCCGACGAAGCCCAGGCCGTCGAGGAAGCTCGGCAGGTACTTCGGGAAGTAGGTCAGGCCCACTTCGACACCCTTCAGCACGCCGTCCGACGCATTCGCCGGACGGGTGATGGCGAAGTTGTTCGTCGCGCCCGCGACGATCCCGTTGTTGGGGATATACTCCATGACGGTGAGCGGAACGACCAGACCCTCGATCTCGCGACGGAAGCCGGTCACGTAGATCGCGCTGTCGCGATCGAAGTACCACTCGACCGCGAGGTCGTAGTTCTTCGAATGGGTGGGCTGCAGGTCCGCGGTGCCCGCCGTGCCGCTGCCGTAGCCGACGTTGGTGAGGTCACCCGTCAGCGAGTAGTTCGGGTTGATGTCGCCGAAGTTCGGACGGCGCAGCGTCTCACCATAGTTGAAGCGCACGCGCAGCGTCGGCGTGACTTCGTAGCGCGCGGTGAAGCTCGGCAGCCAGCGATGTGAACCGCTGGAAACGGAGGTCTGGGCGCCGTTGTTGTAGCGATCGAAGAAGTCATAGTCGGTGTCGACATCCACATAGCGGATGCCGCCCTGGATCTTCAGCGGACGCCCGAACACCGAGATCTCGCCATCGGCCAGCAGGTAGGCCGACATGGTCACTTCTTCGATGTTGAAGGTCTTGACCATGCGCAGCTGGTCCGAGGTCGGGAGGCCATAGAGGCCGCGAACCGTGTCTGCGTTGTCATAGAGCCAGCTGCCCTTCGGCAGCACCCAGCTGGTCGGCACGTCGGCGCGACCATCGAAGAAGTCGGAGTTGGTGAACAGCGCGTCTTCGCCGAGCGTCGTCAGGCTGCGACCGAGCACGCCGGCGTCCTGGGTGCGCACGTAGCTCGACGCCTTGCGGTCGTCGACGCGGATGCCTGCCTTGATCTGGCGCAGGAAGCCCTCGTCCCAGGTATAATAGCCGTCCAGGGTACCGGTCAGCGCGCTACCCTTGTCGCGACCACCGTTGTCGTAGAGCTGCGCGATGTTCCAGGACGCGGGATCGGTCAGCAGCGAATCGTCGCTGAAGTGGTAGGAGGGGATGCCACCGCCGGCATTGAAGTCGACCGTGATCTGATCCGCCACCCGCTCGGTGCGCATCGCGATGAACGAGGTCTGGTACTTGCTGGTCTGATAGGCGAGGTCAGCGGTGATCTTGCCGCGCTGACCCAGGTCCCATTGCCCGTTCAGTGCGTAGACGAAGCTGTCGGTCTTGCTGCGGGTGTAATCTGCGCTGTTGAAGCCGTACACGTCGTTCGCGACGCGCGACTTGACGATGTTGGTGCCCTCATAGAGCTCGACCGGCTGCGGATTCGCCCAGAAATCCACGAAGCTGAACATCATGCTGTTGGAGGTCTCTCCGCGGAAGCCCGCGTAGAAGACTTCGGCCGTGTAGACCGAGCTGCTGTTCGGGGCCCACTGCAGCGCCGCGTTGAACGACGGGCGCTCACGCTTGCCATAGAGATCCGAGCTGAAGACCGCGTCGCGCGAGAGGTAATAGGGCGTGTCGACGCCGTTGATGTCGAGCGTCGAGCCCGGTGCGGTCGGAAGCCCGGCATCGAGGCCTGGCTGCCAGTTGACGTTGCCCTCACCCGGGAAGATGCGCTCGAGCGGCGCGAGGCCGGAGCCCGCGGGCGGCGTCTCGGTCGCGAAGGGAACCAGCGCACCGGCCGTCACCGACATGTTGCGATACTTGGTGCGGCTGTAGCTGCCGTTCACCAGCAGGCCGATGTCGCCGATGCCGGTTTCCCAGCGATCCGACACGAGGAGCGCGATGTTGGGGTTAAAGCTGTCGGCCTGCTCGTTGTAGATGCCGCGTGCGAGGCCGGAGATGGTGAAGCCGTCGAAGTCGAGCGGACGGCGCGTCTTCACGTCGATCTGGCCCGCCAGACCGGTCTCGATCTGGTCGGCCGAGCGGGTCTTGTAGACGTCGACCTGCTTGACGAGGTTCGCCGAGACGTCCTGCAGCGAGAAGGACTGGCCGGCAGCGGTGAAGATGTTGCGGCCGTTGAGCGTGGTCAGCGGGTCGCTGAGGCCGCGGATGGTGATGGTGGCCGCTTCGCCGCCGGTGCGGTCGGTGACCTGGACACCGGTGACGCGCTGGAGCGCTTCCACGACGTTATTGTCGGGCAATTTGCCGACATCTTCGGCCACGATCGAGTCGACGATCTGCGTTGCTTCGCGGCGCACGTTGAGCGCGCCGACGATGCTGCCGCGCACGCCGGTGACGATGATGTCGCCGCTGGTGGCTTCATCCGGAGTGGAATTGACGGGCTCTGCGGCCTCAGTGGTCTGCGATGCGTCGTCCGCAGTGGTCTGTGCAAAGGCCGGCGGCGCCAGCACCAGGGCAACAACGGACGCGGTACGCAAGAAAATCGGCTTGAAAGCCATGTGCCTCTCCCCTCGCCGGGCTTGGCGCCCGGGCGTAATTGATCGAAACTTTACTCCTACAAAATTACGGCAACAGCTGGGCGACGGCAAGCGCATTCGGAAGGGCGCTGCACAGCAAGCGGGCAGCGTTGCCCGAAAGTCACGCAGCACTGGCCCCGCAGCGGCAGAGCCGTGCGGGGCCAGCAGGTTCAGGAGGGGAAAGCGGGCGAAACTTCTGCGTCAGCTGACGCGGAAGAGACTGTTCTCGGCGTTCCCGCGCTTCGGCCGCGCGACGAGCCGGAGCTCACCGCCGACCTGAGCGAGTACCATATTGGGACGCCCCGCCAGCGCAAACCGCACCGTGTCGCGACCGACGGCCTCGCGCACAAAGCTGCTGCGGAGCACGAACTGGCGATCGCGCAGCGGCTGGGCCAGCCGGACGCTGCCGTCGGGGGCGGCGAACAGCACCCGGTCGGCCACGTCGATCGGTGCCAGCGAGATGGCGCCGGACCCCGCCATGCTCTCGACGCTGCGGAACTGGCTCGACGGGATCGAACCCTGTCCGACAACGACGCGATCGCCGTCATGGCGCACGAACTGCTTCGGCGCAGTCGCCGGCGAGAAGCGGTCCGGCACCGGGCCATTGCCGACCGGGATGCCGAAGTCGGGGGTGCCGTCCTCGCGATAATAGATGCGCTGGACGCGGGTATGGCGGTTCGGGTCGAACAGCGGATCGCCCTTGATCGCCTTATAATCGCGGCCGTGGTAGACGAGCACGTCGCGGCCCTGCTCGTCGACGGTGAAGCTGTTGTGGCCGGGGCCGTAGACGCTGGTCACTTCCGAGCTGACGAACACCGGCTGGGGCGATTTCACCCAGCTCTTCGGGTCCATGATGTCGGCGTCGTCGCGCGCGGTCAGCATGCCGAGCGAATAGCGATCGTCGGTGGCGCTTGCCGAATAGGTCATGAACAGGCGGCCGTTGCGCGCGAGCACCGCTGGCGCCTCGGCCACCTTGAACCCGCGGATCTCCCAGTCGAGCGTCGGCACGGTCAGGCGCACGGCCTTGCGCGCCAGCGTCAGCGGGGTCTTGAGCGGCGCCAGATAGAGGTTGGAGTTGGTCTCGATCCCCGGCTCGCGCTCCGCCCAGCAGAAATAGGAGACGCCGCGATGCTCGAAGATCGTCGAATCGAGGTTGAAGCCGTCGAACGGCGACTCGAACTTGCCGAGCACCTTCCAGTTGCCGGTCATCGGATCGAGGCCGTCGCACACGATCGCATAGGTGCGGATGCGGAACACGTCCTCGCCGCCGCCGCTGGGGCCGGCTGCGAAATACATGATCCACTTGCCCTGGAAGAGGTGCAGTTCGGGCGCCCAGAGGAAGCCGGACATCGGGCCCGTGGCTTCGTGGCGCCACAGCACGCGCTCCTCGGCGGTGGCAAGGCCCGCCAGGGTGCGCGAGCGGCGCAGCACCAGCCGGTCATACTCCGGCACCGAGCCGGTGAGGTAATAATAGCCGTCGGTGTGGCGGAACACCTGCGCGTCCGCGCGCTGCTTGACGAGAGGGTTCACCGGCACGGGGGCGGCGGGAGTGGTACCGGGGGCGCGCATGCCGGCGACTGCTGCCTGGGCGGCAGCGACGGTGCCGGCGGCACCGGCGAGGAAGAGGCGGCGGTCGAGATGAAGCATGTCGGCTCCCTGGATTCGGCGAGAGGAGGTCATTGGGCGGCGACGGGCCAGCCGTCCGCGCCCCAGGTGACGGGAGCGATGCGCAGCGTGGGCGCGCCGTTCTTCTCCCGATCATAGGCGTGGTAGACCACGTAATCGCGGCCATCCTTGTCGTGCAGCCAGCCGGGGTGTCCGGGGCCGCGGAAGCGCTGCTTCTCTTCGAGATCGGCGCGCAGGAAAATCGTGCCCTGCCCCTGCATCAAGGAACTGCCGTCCTTGCCGAGATAGGGCCCGGTGATCTCCTTCGAGCGACCGACCACGGTGTAATAGGTGCTGTTCACGCCCTTGCAGCAGTAATCATAGGACACGAGCAGATAATAATAGTCGCCATGCGGCACGATGAACGGCGCTTCCACCGGTGCCGCCGCGCCCACGGGCGCCATGCGGCGCGCGATCGAGAAGCGCTTCTCCTTCGGGTGGAGAAGCTTGCCGGTCTTCTTGTCGAGCTCGAACAGCTTGATGCCGCTCCAGAAGCTGCCGAGCGACAGCCAGTGGCGGCCCTGCCGGTCGACCACGAAGTTCGGGTCGATGGCGTTGAAGTCGTCGCTGGGCATCGACTGCACCACCAGCCCCTCGTCGCGCCAAGCGAACTTGGGCGACTTCGCATCCAGCGTGGCGTTGGTCGCCATGCCGATCGCCGAGCGGTTCGAGCCGAACGTCGACACGGAGTAATAGAGCCGCCAGCGGCCGTTCACGAACGCGATGTCGGGCGCCCACATGCCGTTGGTGCCGGGTACCGCCTTGGGCGCCCAATCCGGCATCTTCGTGAACACGGGCGCACCCGCGGTCCAGTGGATCAGGTCCGGCGAGCTTTTGGTCTCGACCAGGCGATCGCCGTGGCCGGTGCCGAAGACGTAATAGGTACCGCCCTCGCGCGCGATCACCGGATCGTGGGTGGGGATGAGGTCACCGGTCAGCCGCTCGTTGAGGCTGGGCGCAGGCGTCTGCTGCGCCGGAGCGCTGGCGCCGCAAAGAACCAGCGCAGCTCCCATCAGAAGCGACCGAACCATCATCCCTCTCCTCCACTGGCACTCCTGCGAAGGCAGGAGCCCAGGGTTTCTACGCGTTGCGTTCGTGGCCCTGGGCCCCTGCCTGCGCAGGGGCACAAGGTTACTGCAGTTCGAGCACCACCACCGACTTGGCGGGCAGCGTCACCGTCAGCGTGCCGCCGTTCACCTGCGCGCCGTTGAAGGCGGCGGGCTTCACCACTTCGGGCGCGTCGAAGGTGTTGTGCGCGTTGATCGCGGGCGCGGTCAGCACCCGGCCGGTCACCGAGCCGGCGGTGATGCCGTCCAGGTTGACCGTTACGGTATTCGCCTGGTTCGGATCGAGGTTGGACAGGCCGATGTGGACCTTGCCGTCCTTGCCCCGCACTGCCGAGCCGCTCACCGCACGCATGGTGAACTGGTTCTTGTTGTACCAGGGCGCGTTGATCGTGATCGGCAGCACGGTCGCGTCCTGCCAGGGCTTGTACATCTCGAACACGTGGTAGGTCGGCGTCAGCACCATCTTGCCGCCGTCCGTCAGGATCATCGCCTGCAGCACGTTCACCATCTGCGCGATGGCGGTCATGCGGACGCGGTCGGCATGCTTGGCGAAGATGTCGAGGTGGATCGAGGCGATCAGCGCGTCGCGGAGCGTATTCTGCTGGCGCAGGAAGCCCGGGTGCGTGCCCGCATCCTGGGCATACCAGGCGCCCCATTCGTCGACCGCCAGGAAGATGCGCTTCTGCGGATCATATTTGTCCATGATCGCGCTGTGCTTGGTGATCAGTTCGTCCATGCGCCAGGCGCCGGCAAGCGCATCGGCCCAGCCGTTCTCGTCGAAGTCGACCGCAGGCGCACGCGGCGGCCAGCCGCCGGCGGGGTGGACGTAGTAATGGAGCGACACGCCGTCGAGCTGCGGTGCGGCCACGCGCATCATCGTCTCGGTCCAGTTATAGTCCTCGACGTTCGCGCCGGCAGCGATCTTCATGATCTTGGTGCCGGCCGGCGCCTTGATGAAGGTCGCGTAGCGGCGGGTCTCGTCCGCGGCGAACTCCGGCCGCATGTTGCCGCCGCAGCCCCACAGCTCGTTGCCGACGCCGAAGAACGGCACCGCCCAAGGCGCCTTGTGGCCGTTCTTCGCGCGTTCGTCGGCCAGGCTGCCGGCGGGCGAGGTCATGTATTCGACCCACTCGGCCATTTCGCGCGGGGAGCCGTTGCCGACGTTCCCGGCGACATAGGCCTCGGCGCCGACCTGGCGCAGCAGCTCGAAGAACTCGTGCGTGCCGACCGTGTTCGGCTCGGTCACGCCGCCCCAATGGGTGTTGATCTTGACCGGACGCTTATTCTGCGGGCCGATACCCTCACGCCAATTGTATTCGTCGGCAAAGCACCCGCCCGGCCAGCGGATCACCGGCACCTTCAGGTTGCGGAGCGCCGCGACCACGTCGTTGCGGAAGCCGTTGGTGTTCGGGATCTTGGAGTTCTTGCCGACCCACAGCCCCTCGTAGATGCCGTGGCCCAGATGCTCGGCGAACTGGGTGAAGATGCGGCGATCATAGACCGGGCCGGGCTGGTTGCCCTGGATCGCGACGGTGGCGGTGGCGGTGCCGGCGGCGGGCGGCTGGCTGGGCGCACCCTGACCAGGAGCGGTCTGGGCGCCTGCGGCGAGCGGGGCCGCCGAAAGCATCAGCGCGAGCGCTGCGCGACGGAGGGTCCGGATCATGGGTCGTCTCTCCCTTTGCTGCCGCAGCCGGAGCTACAGCCTGGTTCCCACCCTCTCATGGGGTGCACGACGGCCGGCGAAACGCGCGTCCGTATTACTCGGACATATTGCAACGACCGCTTTTACGCAATCGCGGAGGGGCAGCAGCAATGGAACGTAAAACGGGCGGGGTGTCGCCACCCCGCCCGCTAGGAGACCCCGATGGAGGCCGCCGTCAGGCGACGCTGAGGCCGACGTCCACGTTGTTGCGGGTGGCATTCGAATAGGGGCAGATCTGGTGCGCGGCTTCTACGACCTTTTCCGCATCGGCACGATCGACACCAGGTAGCGTCACTTCCAGGTCGGCGGTGATGCCGAAGCCCCCCTCGGAACGCGGGCCGATACCGACGGTGGCGGTGATGCTGGTTTCGGCGGGGACTCGCACCTTGAGCTGCTGCCCCGCGACCTTCAGCGCGCCCAGGAAGCAGGCGGCATAGCCGGCCGCAAACAGCTGCTCGGGATTGGTACCCTCACCGCCGGCGCCGCCGAGCTCCTTGGGAGTCGCCAGCTGAACTTCCAGGCGGCCGTCCGCGGTGCGGGCGCGGCCGTCGCGGCCTCCGGTTGCAGTGGCGGAGGTGCGATACTTCACATCGACGGACATAGGCTGACTCCTGCGAAAGAACCCTTATTGCGATAAGCAATATGGGATGCATGCCGCTGCTTGTCCAGAGGTTTTCGTTATCGCGATAAACTTGTGTCGGACGGCTGGGTGCTATTCGCGCGGCTCGCAGGGTAGAGCCGGCTCGGGGGGCAGCGTGACCCGCGTCGGCCGGCGGGTGAGCACCTCCCATTCCTGAACCGCCATCCCTGCGTTCGTGCCGTTGACACGCGCGGCCTGGAAGATTGCACGCAGGCACCGGGTTCTGACGGGAGCGAAGCGGGTCTGCTGGAAGGCGCCCGCAGCCGTGTTGTAGCGGCCGGCACGGGGCACCGGCTTCCAGCTGCCGTCCCAATATTCGATGCGCCAGCTAGCGGGCGGCGCAACGCCAGCGGCCTCCTCGGCAACGAACCATATCCGGGACTCGCTGACGGTGACCGGCTGCGGCCAGCGATATTCGATCCACTGCTGCGGCGGATTCGCAGCCGTGGCGCTGCCCCACATCTCGGGCGGCAGGGGCGACGCGCGGGTGGCGCCGTCGTTGAGCGCGCGCAGCCAGAAGCGCACCGGGATCGGCTCGTTCGAGGCGGCGGGGGTCGCGGCAGGGGCGATGTTGCGGCTGGGTGGCGGCACCGGCCGCGGGCTGCGGGTCGGCACCACGGGCCGAATCGCCGCCGGGCTGACGCTGTCGTCCCACTCCAGCCGGTCGATCGCGACGCTGCGGCGGAAGTGCCCGCCGCCTGCGCCATCGGCGGTGTGATAGGCGAGATACCATTGCCCGCGATACTCGACCGTGCCCGGATGCGACGTCGTCGAGGACACCGGCTTCAGCACGGTGCCGCGATAGGTCCAGGGGCCCAGCGGCGTCGGCGCGGTGCCATAGGCGATGCAGGCGTGGTAGAGCGTCGGCGTGCAGGGCGAGTCCGGGCCGGCATTGTTGCCCGCATAGAGCAGGTAATAGACGTCCTTGCGCTTCATCAGCCACGGCGCCTCGAAGAAGCCGGTCAGCCCCGTCACCGCGATCTGGCGGCCCTTGGGCGTCACCATGTCGCGCTCCAGTTCGATGCCGCGCAGCTTTCCGAACGTCCCCCAATAGAGGTAGACCCGCCCGTCATCGTCGACGAGCACCGTCGGATCGATGTTCTGGATGGTGTTGGGCTCGGGCACGCGCTGCGACACGATGGGGCCGGCGGGATGCGCGTCCACCCAGGGACCGGTCGGGCTGTCCGCCACGGCGACGCCGATCGCAAACCCGTCCTTGGCGTCGGTGTTCGCCTCCAGCACCGGAGCATAGAGATAGAGCCGGCCGTCCGGCCCCTTCACGATCTGCCCGGCATAGGCGCGGCCGGGCTCGGCCCAGCGGAAGATACCCTCGGGCGTCGCGACCGCGGGATAATGGGTCCAGGCGCCCGCGGCCGGCTCCCGCGTGGCGAGCAGCTGCCACTCGTTCATGATGAAGTCGTTGACGTCCGGAGGCGCCTCGTCGCGCCCGGCGAGGATGTAGAGCGCGTCGTCGATCACCACCGGCGCCGGATCGGTCGAATAGAAGCGCCCGTCCGCCAATATGGGGTTGCCGGCGCTCTGCACCGGCACGCCCTGTTGCGCGGCGGCCGGCCACACCGCTGGGAGCAATGCGGCGACCGCGACCGGCCGAGCCGCCCGCATCTTATTGCTCGTCCGGGTACGGCCCCTTGCCGCCTTCGGCGATCAGCTGGTCCACCCGCGCGGCCATCACCGGCAGCGGCACCGATCCGAGTTCGAGCACCGCGTCATGGAAGTTGCGGATGTTGAACTTGGGGCCGAGCGCCTGTTCGGCCTTGGCGCGCGCTTCCTGGATCGCGAGCTCTCCGAGGTAATAGGACAGCGCCTGCCCCGGCCACGCGATGTAGCGGTCGACCTCGGTCGTGATCTCGTGATCGGCCATGGCGGTGTTGTCGTGCAGGTATTTCTGCGCCTGCTCGCGGCTCCACCCCTTGGTGTGGATGCCGGTGTCGACCACCAGCCGGGCCGCCCGCCACATCTGGTAGCTGAGCATGCCGAACACGTCATAGGGCGTGTCGTACATCCCCATCTCTTCGCCCAGCGCCTCGCAATAGAGCGCCCAGCCCTCGCCATAGGCAGAGATATAGCTGTCGCGGCGGAACGCCGGCAGGCTGGTATTCTCCGCCGCCAGCGGCATCTGGAAGGCGTGGCCCGGCGCGCTTTCGTGCAGGGTCAGCGCCGGGATCGAATAGAGCGGGCGCGCCGGCAGGTTGTAGGTGTTGACGAGGTAGATGCCCGGCCCACCGCGCCCGCCGGTGTAGAAGGGCGCGACCTCGTCCGGCACCGGCTTGATCGCGAAGCGGCTGCGCGGCAGCCGGCCGAAATACTGGCTGGCCTTGCCGTCAAAGGTCTTGGCGACCCAGGCGGCGCGATCGAGCAGGTCCTGCGGAGTCTTGGCGTAGAAGCGCGGATCGGTGCGCAGGAAGGTCAGGAACGCCGGCAGGTCGCCCTGGAAGCCGACCTGCCGCATCACCTCCAGCATCCGCGCGCGGATCTTGGCGACTTCGGACAGGCCGATCGCGTGGATCTCGTCCGGCGTCTTGTCGAGCGTGGTGAACTCGCGGATCTTGGACTGGTAATAGGCCTTGCCGTCCGGAAGGTGATAGGCGTCCAGCTCCTTGCGGGCGCCGGGAATATACTCGGCGCGCAGGAACGTGAGCAGCCTGGCGTGGGCGGGCACCACCGCCTCGCGGATCGCCGCCTCTCCCTCCTTGCGCAGCGCCGCCTGGGTCGCGGCCGGAATGGTCGAGGGCATCTTGCGGAACGGTGCGTAGAACGCCTGGTCGTCGAGCGTCTTGGCCTCGGCAACCTGTGCTACGCCGAGGTCGCGACCCTTCAGCGTGATGGCGGAGGGGGTGAAGCCGCGCTTGAGGCCGGCGCGCATGTTCGCGATCTGCTGGTCATAATAGCGCGGCACCTCCCGCAGCATCGCGATGTAGTTGCGGTAGGCGGTTTCGTTCTCGAGCGGCTCGCGCGCCCAGCCCGCGATGTCGCCCCAGAAGCTGGTGTCGGCGTTGAGCGGCTTTTCATATTCGCGGTAGCGCTGTTCGGCGAGCAGCGCGTCGATCTGCCCCTTGTAGACCGCGAAGTTGACGCGGTTGGCGGGCGTCAGCGTAGCGGGGTCGATGGCGGCGAGCGCCCGTTCGGTCGCTTCCCAGCGCTTGAGCTTTTCGGCCTGCACCTTGGGACCGACGTCCGGCAGGCGCTTGGCGGCGCCGGCGGGGCTGTCCTCATTGGGGGCGGACTGCTGCGTTCGCCATTCCCATTCGGCCGTGTAGATCGCCTCGAACCGCTGGTCGGCGGTCTGGGCGGCCGAGGCCTGTGCCGGGGCCGCGGCAACCGCCGCCTCCACCACCGCCAGTTGCCCCATCATCAACGCTGCCCTGAGCAGAAACCGTGCCTTGCGCATGTCTAAGCCTTGCCCCCCTGTGCCAGCGCCATCAGATCGGCGTGGAGAGACGCGGGCACCCGCACGCCTTCCACCAGGCTGCGCCGCCGCGCGGCATAGCGCCGCGATCCCGGCAGGCGCGCACCCTGCGTTTCGATTGCCTCGAACATCGCTTCGGCCCGCGCGAGATGCTCGGCGACGCCCGCACCCAGGAAGCCCGCGGGGTCGATCGCGAGGACCAGCTCGCCGCCCAAGGGGGATCCGCCCGCGCCGTCGTCAGCCGCCATCGACTCCTTGCTGGTCATATCGCCGATCAACGGCCCGGCGATCAGCTCGACCATCGCGGCGAGTGCCGACCCCTTGTGCCCGCCAAAGGTCCGCATCGCGCCAGACAGCACCGCCGCGGCGTCGGTGGTGGGGTTGCCGTCGGCGTCATAGCCCCAGCTCTCGGGCACGGGCTTGCCCGCGCGCCGGTGGAGCTCGATCTCGCCTCGCGCGACCGCGCTGGTGGCAAAGTCGAACACGAACGGCTCGCGTCCCGGCCGTGGCCAGCCGAACGCGATCGGGTTGGTGCCGAACACCGGCTCCGTCCCGCCCGCCGGCGCTACCCAGGCGTGGCTGGGGGTGAAGGCGAGCGCGACCAGCCCTTGCTCGGTCAACGCCTCGACCTCGGGCCAGAGTGCTGCGAAGTGGACGACGTTGTTGAGCGCCAGCGCGGCAATGCCGAACGTGCGTGCCTTTTCCACAAGCAGCGGCTTGCCACGTTCGAAGGCGAGCTGGGCAAAGCCACCACCGCCATCGACGCGCACCAGCGCCTGCGCCGGCTCGCTCACCACCGGCACCGCATCCTTGGACACGCGGCCGGTCGCGATGCTGCGGGTCGCGACCAGCAGCCGGTACACGCCGTGCGAGCCGCAGCCGTCGCGCTCGCCGGAGACCAACGTCTCGGCAACCGCCGCGGCATGGTCCGCGGAAAGACCCGCGCCGGACAGCACGCTGCGCGACAGGGTGCGGACCTCGTCCAGCGTCATCGCCACCGTGTCGGGTGCAGTCGCCTCGCTCACGTCGTCGCGCCGGGCTTCGCGGTGAACAGGCGGACGCCGAACACCGGCCCGGCACTGCTGCGGTCATGCGGCACGAACTTCACCTTCACGCTCTGCTTGCCCTTGGTAAGTGCCTCGGGAAGCGGATATTCGACGTCGAAGAACTTGCCCGGCTGGTCGTTCTCCAGATGCTGGGTGGCGAGCTTCACATTGTCGACGAGGATGTCGAAGTCGCGCGCGCGCTCGCTGCCCCAATAGCTGGCCTGCAGGACGAGCGGGCCCGGCTTCACCTTCATCGAGAATTCGAAATAGCCGCCTGAGCGCGCGTCGCGACCGTTCCTGCCGCGGTACGAGACGGGGTATGAGATTTCGGAGGTGAGGTTGTGGTCGCGCTCCGGCTGCATCTCGCCCAGGTGCATGACGTCGACCGAACGGGCAGCAATGTCCTTCACGCGCGCCTGCTCGGCGAGGAACGCGACCTGCTCGTTCTTCCAGCCGGCTTCGCTGAAGCGCTTGAAATAGATCGCGCTGCGCCGTTCATACTGCGAGTAGAAGGGCACGAAGGTCAGGTCGGCGGGGCGCAGCAGCCCCTTGGTGGCATAGGATGCGCGACCCTGCGCCGGGGTAAAGGCGGCGAGCGGCTGTTCGCCGACCATCGCAGGATCCGCGCCCTGCCATTCGCCCTCGGCCGCACCGAGATCGGCTGCCAACACCATCGGCCCGCGCACCACCGCGACCGTATTTGGGTCGCCCGGCGCGGATTCCAGCCGCAGTTCCAGGGGGAAGGTAATCGCGACCACGTCGCCGGCCTTCCAGCGCCGATCCACCACGGCATAGCCGTTGCCGATCGCGGGAGTGACGGGCTGGTCGTTGACCGTCACCTGCACGGTGTCGCCGGCCCACCCAGGTACGCGCAGCGCGATCGGGAAGCGTCCGCGCTTCTTCAGTGCAGCGAGCGTCAGGCGCGCACCGGGCTCGAACGGATAGCTGGTTTCGAGCGCGACCTGCGCGCCGCGCGTCTGCCACTGCGCTTCGGCCGGAATGTAGAGGTTGACGATCAGGCCACCCTCGCCTTCCCAGAAGATCGCCTCGCCATGCTTGGCGTGACTCTCCATGCCGGAACCCACGCAGCACCAGAAGCTGTCCTCATAGGGTTCCGAATAGCCGCGCTTCGTGCCCGTCATCAGCGGCGTCATGTAGGTGAAGCCCCCGGTCTTGGGGTTCTGCGCCGACATGACGTGGTTGAGGTGCGCGCGCTCATAATAGTCGAACAGCGCGCCGTCGGGCTGCCAGTGATAGAGCTGCTGCGTCAGCTTGAGCATGTTGTACGTGTTGCAATGCTCGCACGTCTGCTCGGTGATGTGGTTGGCGATGCTGTCGGGTTCCGAGAAATACTCGCGGTCCGCATTGCCGCCGATCACATAGCTGTGGTGCTGCGTTACCGTCTTCCAGAAGAAGGTGGCGGCGTTGCGCTGCTCGGGTTTTCCGGTGAGGTCGTGGAGCCGCGCCAGGCCGATCAGCTTGGGCACCTGGGTATTGGCATGGAAGTTGGCGAGCTTGTCCTCGCCCGCGACCAGCGGATCGAGCACGCGATGGTCGTAGATCCGCTCCGCGACCGCGAGCCAGCGCTTGTCGTTGGTGCGGGCGTAGAGCTCGGCATAGCTTTCGTTGAGGCCGCCGTATTCGCAACCCAGCAGCTTCTCCATCTGCGCGTCGTCGAGGGCCGCGAACACCCGCTCGAAATAGCCGCCGAGGCCGGTGACGACCTGCAGCGCCTTGGGATTGCCCCAGGCGCCGTGGATGTCGAGCAGGCCGGCGAACAGCTTGTGCACGGTGTAGAGCGGCGACCAGCTGCCGTTGAGGTCGAAGCCGCCCGAACGGATGTCGCCCTTCATCACCTCGGGGAAGATCTCCTCCCCGTCGACGATCGTGCCGTCCTTCCGCTTGCGCCCGAGCGCACCGACATAGCCGGTGCCGCGCTTCGCCTGCGCCTCGGCGAGTTCGTCGACGATATAGTCGGCGCGGCGGCGGCATTCGGGATCGCCGGTCTGCTGCCACGTCAGCACCAGCGCAGTCATGTAGTGGCCGAGCGTGTGGCCCGCGATCGTGTCGTTCTCCCAGCCGCCATAGATCGGCGCCTTGGGCTCGAGCCCCGCATATTTGCGGAAGTTGTGGAGGAAGCGATCGGGATCGAGGCGATGCAGATAGCCGCGGTTGACCTCGACGGCGGTCGCATAGTCGGACGGCTTGAGCCGTACCGCCGCAAGCGGTAGCGGCTTGGGTTTGGCGGGCAGCAGCGACGCGTCCGGATTCGCCACCCGCGCCATCGCGCGCGCGCCTTGCGCTGCGAAAACCAACGTGGCTGCCCCTACCAGCAGTTCCCTACGGCTGCTCTCGATCACATGCCTCTCCCGTGAAATACGGTATACGATTACGGTGCGCTTCCCGCGGCGTCAACCGCTGCCATCACCATGGTAGGTTCAACATCGTATAATGTATTTGACCTACAAAGCCCCGGCTGGTTTCATGCCGGTGAAGATACTGCCGTTGCTGCACCCTTGCCGCCGCAGACTAGGAGCCCCGCCGAATGCACGTCCTGCGCACCCTGCCCCTCGTCGCTCTGCTAGCAGCCGTGCCGCTGGTCCCGGTCCTGCAGCCCGCCTGGTCCCAGGAAAAGCCGGTCAAGAAGGCGCCGAAGCCGATCGCGCGCACCGCGTATCGGACGGCAGACTTCCGCATGGAGCTGCGCAGCGACACGGGGACGCTCGCGCGTCTGTCCCCCAATGCCGAGCCCGCCTTCGACTTCGTGCCGGGCGCGCGTGCGGCGGAGCGGGCCGAGGACGGCTATGTCCATCTGGGCGACCTCAACCTGCGGCTGCGTACGCCCGGCGGCGCCTGGCAGGACTTCGCCTCGTCCAGGAAGCGTGCGCCGCTCCGCAAGCTCGCCGCGCGGCCGGGGACGCTCGCGGCCGCCGATATTACCACCAGCATGGGCGCGAGCTTTCCGCTGAAGGTGGAGCGACGCTGGGCGACCGAGGGCAAGGCGGTGGCGCTGCGCTTCACCCTCACCAACCCGGGCAGCACCCCGATCGAGATCGGCGGCCTCGGCATGCCGATGGTGTTCGACAACATCATCACCGATCGCGAGCTGGAAACGGCGCACGCGCAGGCGAGCTTCGTCGACCCCTATATCGGCCGCGACGCCGGCTACCTTCAGGTGACGCGCCTGAACGGCAAGGGCCCGGCGCTGCTGGTCATCCCCGAGCGCGGCACCCCGCTGGAGGCCTATCGCCCGATCGCAGAGGCCCGCCACGCCAGGCCCGGCGACATCTTCACCGACCGCAGCCCACGCGGCCAGACCTCGGAAGGCTTCTACGACTGGACGGTGGCCAGCAAGGGCTTTGCCGACAAGGAATGGAAGAACGCCGGCGAGCAGTGGAACACGCCGACCAGCATCACTCTAGCACCGGGCGAGACCCGCACCATCGGCGTGCGGCTGGTGCAGGCACCCTCCATCCGCGGGATCGAGAACACGCTGGTGCAGCAGGCGCGGCCCGTCGCCGTCGGCATCCCCGGCTATGTCGTGCCGACCGACATGGATGCATCGCTGTTCCTCAAGAGCACCCAGCCGGTCATCAAGGTCGAGAGCGAGCCCGCCGGCGCGCTTACCGCGACTCCGGCGGCGCCGGTCAACGGCTGGGCGCGCTATGCGGTGCGCGCGAGCGGCTGGGGCCGGGCGCGCCTTTCGATCACCTATGCCGACAACAGCGTCCAGACGGTGAGCTATTTCATCACCAAGCCGCTCGAACAGGCGGTGGCCGACCTCGGCCGCTTCTCGACGACGCGGCAATGGTATGACGACAAGTCCGACCCGTTCCGCCGCGGCCCCTCCGTCATGTCCTATGATCGCGAGGCGAACCGCATCGTCACACAGGACGCGCGTGTCTGGATCGCGGGCCTGAGCGATGAGGGCGGTGCCGGCGCCTGGGTCGCCGCGATGATGAAGCAGCTCGACAACCCCGTGCGCGAGGAGGTCGCCAAGCTCGAGCGGATGGTGAACGAGACGGTGGTCGGCAAGCTGCAGGTCGCGAGCGGCCCGCAAGCGGGCGCGGTCAAGAAGAGCCTGTTCTACTACGAGCCCGGGCAGCACGCGGATTATTACGACCCGGGGCTGAACTGGAAGAACTGGACGGCGTGGACGAAAAAGCAGTCGGACGACCTCGGCCGCAGCTACAACTACCCGCACGTGGCGGCGGGCCACTGGGTGCTCTACCGGCTCGCCCGCAACCACACCGGCCTGGTGAAGACCCACAATTGGCGCTGGTATCTGGAGCATGCCTACCAGACCACGGTCGCGATGATGCGCGACGCGCCGCATTATGCGCAGTTCGGCCAGATGGAGGGCGACGTGTTCGTCGACATCCTCAAGGACCTGAAGCGCGAAGGGATGGCGCCCGAGGCGGCCGAGATGGAGCGGCTGATGAAGGGTCGCGCCGACCATTGGAAGACCCTGCCCTATCCGTTCGGCAGCGAGATGGCGTGGGATTCGACCGGCCAGCCCGAGGTCTATGCGTGGATGCGCTATTTCGGCCACCAACCGCAGGCCGACGAAACGCGCGAGGTGATCCTCGCCTATGACCCGGCCGTCCCGCACTGGGGCTATAACGGCAATGCGCGCCGCTACTGGGACTTCCTCTATGGTGGCAAGGTCCCGCGGATCGAGCGGCAGATCCACCATTATGGCTCGACCCTCAACGCGGTGCCGCTGTTCGACGCCTTCCGCGCGAACCCCAAGGACACCCACCTGCTGCGCATCGCCTATGGCGGGTTGATGGGCGGCATCACCAACATC
The DNA here is from genome assembly GCF_039522995.1 of Sphingomonas molluscorum. Classification (NCBI taxonomy): domain Bacteria; kingdom Pseudomonadati; phylum Pseudomonadota; class Alphaproteobacteria; order Sphingomonadales; family Sphingomonadaceae; genus Sphingomonas; species Sphingomonas molluscorum. The sequence goes on from NZ_BAAAEL010000002.1 coordinate 559,061, forward strand.
GACCAGGAGGGCTTCTCCAGCGCCGCCTTCCACTCCTATCCCGACATGATGCAGTGGGACGCCTATACCGGCGACTATGGCATGGGCTTTTTCGGCCACGCCTATGCGACGGCGACCTATCTGGTGAACGACCCGACCTTCGGCTGGCTTGCCTATGGCGGCAACCTGAAGCAGCAGGGCGGCACGCTGCACGTCGAGCCCCGGGACAGCGCCCGCACCCGCCTGTTCGTGGCGCCGGCCGGACTGTGGCTGACGTTGGAAGCCGGCAAGATCGACGCGGCGGACTATGATCCCGCGAGCGGCCGGGTGACGCTGACGCTGTCGGGCAAGACGCGCTTCACCCCAGCGGCGCGCCTGCTGGTGGAGACCACGGTCGCGGGCGCCCGCACCTATGCGGTCGACGGCGCAACGGTGGAGCGTGGGGCCTATACGATCCCGCTGGCGGCCAGCGGCACGCGCGTGACCCTCACGCCCCGGTAGGCGAACGCGGGAGCGGCGGAGGGCCGCCGCTCCCGTTCCTTCAGGATGCAGCCGGCGGTGTCGGCACCTTCTGGGTCCCGTAGAGGCGCGGGTCCGTCGGCCCGAGCTCGAGCGGCGGGCCCATGGCCGGCGGCTCGGCGATGAATTCGAACTCGCCCTTGCCGTCCATCGACGGGCCCGATGCCCAGCGGCCGGTGGCGCTTTCGCCGCCGCGCGAATGCTGGAGATACTTGTACGCGAATTCCTCGCGCTGCAGTTCCTGGGGGAAGGTGATCGGGTTCGGCGTCTCGTCCAACCCTTCGGCCTCCAGTTCCGCGATCGCGGCCAGCCACTGGTTCTGGTGCATGGTATCGCGCGCGATCAGGTAGCTCAGCATGTCCTTCACGCCGGGATCGTCCGTCATGTTGTACAGGCGCGCCGCCTGGAGGCGACCCTGGCTCTCGGCCGTCACGTTGAAGCGGAAGTCGGCGAGCAGGTTGCCGCTCGACGTGATGTAGTCGGCAGTCCAGCGATTGCCCTGCGAGTCCACCGGCATCGCGCCGCCGCCGCTGACGATCGCGTGCTGCGGGCTCATGCTCGCGAACACCACGTCCTCGACGCGCGCGCCACCCATCACCGCGCCGACGATCGAATCCTTGGCGGCATGTTCCTGCGCTTCCACCGGAGACTGTTCGAGCAGGCGTGCGACCGTGGTGGCGAGCATCTCGACGTGGCCGATTTCCTCGGTGCCAATGTCGAAGGTCATGTCGCGATACTTGATCGGGCCGCGGCTGTTCCAGGCCTGGAACATATAGCCCAGCATCACGCTGATCTCGCCCCACTGGCCGCCGATCAGTTCCTGAAGCTTCTTGGCGTAGAGGGGATCAGGACGCTCGGGCGTACAGTTGTAGGCCGCCTCCTTGATGTGGATGAACATGCGAAACTCCTCCGATTGCGGTGACGCCTGAGGAAACCTGCCGGCCTCTGGCATCCCGCAAGCGCTCCGCAGGGAACGAAGGTTCGTACGGCTGCGACGGGAGGAGGCGCACAGCGGACATTACGCTCGCGTATTCTACTAGGTTAGGATTTCGCCCTCACCACCCGAGCGTGCGAAGATCTGAACGAGATTCGTGTACCGCATGACGGTGCGACCATGCTGGTTGGTGACGGTGACGCCGATGCGCACCACCCCGCGGTCCGGCTTGGTTCGCGACCTGGTGACCTCCAGGACCTCCCGGCGTGCGCGCAAGACGTCGCCTGGCCGCACCGCCTCCTCCCAGCGAAGCTCGTCGAGCTGGAGCCCAAGCAGCGGCATGTCGCCGAGCGGGCTGGTCTCCACCGTATCGCGCATCACCAGCGCTGCGACGTGCCAGCCGCTCGCGATGATCCCGCCAAACCGTCCCTGCGCCGCCGCCACCGGATCGACGTGCATCGGCTGCGGATCATAGGCCGTGGCAAAGGCGATCACCGCATCCTCGGTGATCGGGATCGGCCCGCCCTCCCAGGTTTCACCGACGGACAGGTCTTCGAGATAGCGAGCAGCCATGGAAGCCCCTTTCAGCGGGTGCGGACCGGCGCGCCGATATCCGGGTAGCGCTCCAGAATCGCGCTTGCCACGCCATTGGTCCAGCCGAAGCCGTCCTGCGTCGGATACTCGCCGCCGCCACCGGGCTTGCGCTCCTCGACGTCGTATTTCTCGAGCATCTTGCCGGTTTCGGCATAGGCGGTGGCGACCGTGTCGATCCAGCGGCGTGCGATCTCACGCGCGAGTTCCGGCTGGCCGGAGCGTTCCAGGCCCGCGATCGCGATCCACTGCAGCGGTGCCCAGCCGTTGGGTGAATCCCATTGCTGGGCGGTCCGCAGCGGCGTGGTCCGCAGCCCACCCGTCGCGAGCAGCGTCCGACGCACCGTCGCCGCGACGGCGGCAGCCTGCCTGGGAGACGCGGCGCCCGCGAACAGCGGATAGAGCATCGCGGCGGACAGGCGCGGCGTGGCGGCGCGCGCGACGCGGTCCCAATCCGCATAGCGCCCCTCCTTCGCCACCCAGAAATAGCGGTCGAGCGCAGCGCGGCGCTTGCTTGCAAAGGCGGCGAACCGGGTGGCGCAGCCCTGGTCGCCCGCGGCCGCACACCGGCGCGCGATCGAATCCTCCAGGATCAGCATCAGGCTGTTGAGGTCGACCGGCACGATGTCGGTGGTGCGGATCGAGGCGAGGCGCCGCGGATCGGCGAGCCACCGGCTGCTAAAGTCCCACCCGCTCTCCGCCCCTGCGCGCAGGTGCCGGTAGAGGATTTCGGCAGGGCGCGAAGCGTCTTCCTTCGCGGTGGCCACGTCCTCGGCGTAGGATTCATCGCGCGGCAGCGGGCGATCGTCCCAATAGCGGTTGAGCAGCGTTCCGTCCGGCATGCGCACCACGCGCGCGCAGGCACCCGATGCATCCAGACACGCGGCGCCCTGCATCCAATAGCCATGCTCGCGCTTCAGCGCCGCGAGCCGGCGCACAGCGAGCGCGGGATCGGCATCCTTCGACAGATCGAGCATCAGCGCGAAGAAGGGCGGCTGCGAACGGCCGAGATAATAGGTCCGCATGCCGTTGGGGATGTGGCCATAGCGCTCGATCGTGTCGGTAAAGTCCGCGAGCATCGATTCCACCAGCGGCTGCTCCCCGTCGACGGTCAGGCCCAGCATCGTGAAGTAGCTGTCCCAATAGTAGATCTCACGGAAGCGGCCGCCCGGCACCACATAGGGGGCCTGCATCGGCAGCGCCGAACTGCCCGCCGGCACCGGCTCCGGCTGGCGCACCAGCGTCGGCCAGAGCGTGCGGATGTGGCGGCGCAGGTCCGCGGCCTCGCGGTCGTTCACGCCCGGCACGACGAAGTTGGCGAGCACAAAGGCGCGCAGCGCCTCCGGCGTGGTCGGCCCGGCGCGGCGATACTCGGCCAGGATCGCCTCGGGTGCGCGCTTCGGCACTGCATCGACGAAGGTCTTGCCGTCGGGGAAGATGCGCCCGGTCTGCACCGCGCTGAAGAGGGGGCCGTAGATGTCGGCAGGCGATTGCTGCTGCGCGGGAAGCGGGCTCGCGACCAGTGCCGAGAGCGCAAGCAACCCGCCGATCAGCGAACGCGAAAGCATCATGTCTTGTCCTCTCGTCAGCGTAGCGCGCCGGTTGTGCCCAGATGCCGACCGATCAGCAACCCGGACATCCCGTTCCCCTACCGGCGCTACTCTGTGGCAAAAAAGCAGCAGTGAGCCGGCCTCGTATCTTGTACCTATCGCCGCAACTCGGAGAAACTACTATAACAGCTCTTGGGATGAAGATCCCATATTTGACGCCGACCAGATTAGAGTCGGAAGGTACAAGTGTAGGGGATGAGACATGCTTGCCATTTCCATTCGTCGACTGATGATCGGTACCGCTACCGGGGCGCTGATGACGGCACTCCCTGCACTTGCGCAAACGGCCACGGACGGGGCGCAAACGGCCGACAGCGCGCAGCGCGCCGCGCCGGAGGAGGGGCTGGTCGATACGAGCCAACCCAATGGTGAGGACATCATCGTCGTCGGCACGGCCGGCGGCGGCACGCGTCGGCAGGACGCCGCGTTTGCGGTAACGGCGCTTTCGAACGACGCCATCGAGCGCGCGGCACCCAACAGCACCGCCGATATCCTGCGGGCCGTTCCCGGCGTCATGGCCGAGAGTTCGGGCGGCCAGAATGGTGCCAACATCTTCGTCCGCGGCTATCCGTCCGGCGGCGACGCGCAGTTTGTGACCTTCCAATATGCCGGCGCGCCGGTGTTCGCGCCGCCTACGCTGTCGTTCCTGGAAAATTCGCAGCTGGTCCGGCTCGATGAGACGGTGCAGCGGATCGAGGCGGTGCGCGGCGGCACGGGATCGCTGTTTTCGCTCGGCCAGCCGGGGCTGACCGTGAACGTCGTTCCGCGGATCGGCGGCAGCGAGTTCCACGGCTTAGCCAAGCTCTCCTACACCGATTACGACGAGATTCGCGGCGATGCCTGGGTTTCCGGCCCACTCGACGAGGATACCGGCTTCATGGTCGGCGGCTTCTACGCCCAGGGCAACGGCATCCGCGATCCCGGCTTCCGCGCTGAAAAGGGCGGGCAGATCACGGGCAACATCCATCACGATTTCGGCGGTCGCGGTTCGGTGGAGGTGTATGCGCGCTACCTGAACGACCGCGGCGCCTGGCTGCTGCCGATCCCCGTCATCTCCGACAGCGACGGCGACATCCGCGCCTATCCTGGCTTCGATGCCGGCACCGGCACGCTGATGGGCCGGGATACGCGGATCACGACCAACGTGGTCGGCCGCACCCTCGACCTGCGCGAGGGCCGCGGCGCCAAGATCGTCAACACCGGCATCAACTTCGAATATGAAGTCGCCGACGGGCTGCGGCTGCGCGAGCGGACCAGCTTCCTGGGCGGCAATGCGGATACGCTCGGCCTGGTTCCGGTAGAGGCGCCGGTCGCGGCATCCGCCATGGCGATCACGCTGGGCGGCGCCGGCTCCACCGTAGGCGCGCTCACCTATGCAAGCGGTGGCGGTGCGGTCGAGGGCGGCGCTGACGCCCGGGTGATGCGCGCCGGCATCTGGGAAGTGCGCAAGAAGATATCGTCCTTCGTGTCGGACACGGCAGCCGAATGGAGCACGGGCAAGAACAAGCTGACCGCCGGCTTCTTCTACACCAACTATACGTCGCGCGACTCCTGGGTGCTGGGCAACCAGGTGCTGCTTGCGGCAGAGCCGAATGCGCGCCGCCTGAACCTGACGCTGAACGGGGGCCGCGCGGCGACGCTCAATGGCTTCACGAGCGGCCCCGCCTTCCAGGTCCGCGCGAACTACGAGGGCGAGGACTATGCCCTCTACGCCGTCGACGAACTGCAACTGACTCCGCAGCTGCGCATCGACGGCGGCATCCGCTGGCAGCGCCATGCCGTCGATGCGACGCTGCGTACGCCGATCGCGGGGGGCAACGTCAATCTCGATGGGGACCCACTGACGCTGTACGACAATTCCGTCACCGTGCTCGGCGGCCCCCGCACGATCCGCTATCGCAACGACGCCTGGTCCTGGACGGCGGGCGCCAACTACGACTTCACCGACGAGATCGGCGTCTTCGCCCGCTACAGCCGCGGCAACAGCTTCCCGCAGTTCGACAATCTGCGCGAGGCCACGGCCGAGAACATCGCCAACGATACCGGACTGGCCGCAACCGCGGAGGTCGATACCTATGAGGGCGGCGTGAAGATCTCGACCGGGATCGCCAACCTCTATGCCACCGTCTTCCACAACAAGTTCGAGGGCCTGGCGACCACCACGCTGATCGACAATGTGCCGGTCAGCTCGAACGGCGGCGCCAAGGCGACCGGCGTGGAGCTGGAAGGCGCCCTGCGGCCCACGTCGTGGTTCAGCATCACCGCGGCCGGCACCTATCTGGACGCCACGTACCGCGACTTCTTCACGGGCAACGGCACCATCGACAACACCGGCAACCGGGTGCAGCGCCAGCCCAAATGGATGTGGCGGGTGACGCCGGCGATCGACGTGGATGTCGGCAACCTGCGCCCGTCCCTCTTCGCGACGCTGCAATATACCGGCGACCGCTTCTCCGATCCGGAGAACCTGCAGGTGCTGCCGCACTTCTACCAGCTCGACGCCGGCGTCTCCGTCGAGGTGGCGCAGCGCATCCGGTTGCAGGTGACGGGCAACAACCTGACCGACGAGATCGGCCTGACCGAGGGCAACCCGCGGATCATCGGCGGCCAGGGCACGGGTCCGATCCTTGCCCGTCCGATCCTCGGTCGCTCGTTCCGGTTCAGCGCGGCGTTCGAGTTCTGACCGTGCGGCGGAGCGGCGGAAGGCCCTGAAGGGCGCACACGGGCCGGCGCAACGGCGGTAGAGGGCTTGCCCACTCTGGACACCGGGAGGTGGCCGGGCAAAGGAGCGGCAAGCTGCTCGCCTGCTGGAGGGAATGAATGCCGATATCGCCGAGCGCCGACGCTGGGGGATTTCCGCCGCGCGATCCGGAGGGACGTGGCATGCCGTTCCCCATCGCGTCTCCTCGCTCAGCTGGGCCAATGAAGCGAGCCCTCCTGGCCGCCGGTGCGGCACTGGCGTTCACGGCACCTGCAATCGCGCGCGAGAAGCCGGTCGACCTCGTCGATCCCTTCGTCGGCACCCTCGCCGATTTCGGGCAGCTCTCCCCCGCCGCCGTGGCGCCCTATGGCATGGTGCAGCTGGGGCCGGACACCGATCCTGCCAACCACGCCGGGTACGACTATGCGGCCCGCAGCCTGCGCGGCTTCTCGCACACGCGTGCGGTGGGCGTGGGCTGCGGCGGTGGCGGCGGCGACCTGCTGGTCTCGCTGCTGCCGGAGGGCTCTGGAGCGCTCGTGCCGCTCGACAAGGCAAGCGAGCGTGCAGGGGCCGGGCGCTACCGGGTCACCTATGCCAACGGCATCACCGCCGACATGACCGCCACCCGTGGCGCCGGCCTGCTGCGCTTCACCGTCGCCCGGGCAGGGCGCTACCTGCTCCGCTTCGATGCCGCGCACGCCTACACCCGGCGCCACGCCGCCCGGCTCACCGCCGAAGGCACTGATCTGCGGGCGACCCTGACCGCCGGCACCGTCTGCGACGAGGGTGCCTATACGATCCACAGCGCGAGCCGGATCACGGTGGACGGCACGCCGCGCGTTGCCGCCGGGACGATCACCGGCAACCAGGCTTCGCTTGCCCTCGATCTGCGCCGCGGCGCCGTCGTGGAAGTGCGCACGGGTCTCTCGACCGTCGACGCCGCGGCGGCAGCAGGGGTGCGCGACACGGAGCTCGGCACCCGATCGTTCGCGACGGTACTCGCGGGCACGCGTGCGCACTGGCAGCGGGAACTGTCCCGCGTCCGCATCGACGCCTCACGCGAACAGCGCGCGCTGTTCTACACGTCGCTTTTTCGGGTGATGCAGACGCCGGTGGCGATCGACGATCCCGATGGCCGCCACCGTGGCAGCGACGGCCAGGTGCACCGGTCCGCACCCGGCACCACCCGCTATGCCAGCTGGGCGCTGTGGGACAATTACCGGACCCAGATGCCGCTGATCGCGATCCTCGACCCGGACCGCGCCGCCGACATCGCACGATCGCTGGTGGCCCTCTATGGCGAGGGCAAGCAGCGCTGGTCGACCCGGACGGAGCCGTTCCTGACGGTGCGCACCGAGCATGCCGGCGTCGCGCTGCTCGACTTCTACCGACGCGGCATCCGCGGCTTCGATGCGCGTGCGGCCCTCGCCGGCATGGTACGCGAAAGCGAGACGCTGCAACGCGACACCCCGGACCAGCAGATCGAGGCCGCCTATGATGACTGGGCGGTGGCCGAACTCGCCGGAGAATTGGGGGAGCAGGCGATCGCGGAGCGCTTCCGCGCCAAGGCACTTTCCTATCGGAAGATGTGGCGCTCGGTGTTCGAGAACCTCGGGCCCGACGCGGACGTCGTCAAGGCACGGGGCCTCTACCAGGGGACGCTGTGGCAGTACCGCTGGGCGCCGGTGTTCGACCTCGACTGGATGGTGGCGACGCTCGGCAAGGAGCGCTTTCTGCGGGAGCTCGATCGCTTCTTTGCGGACGGGCTCTACAACATGACCAACCAGCCCGACATCCATACGCCCTGGCTCTACGCGGCGCTTGGTCGTCCGGATAATACGCGCGACCTGGTGCACCGCTACCTCACCGAGTCGGTGGACCACCCCTACACCAACGCCGGCAAGCGCCCCGTCCCCTTCCGCGGCCGCAGCTTCGCGCTGGCGCCGCAGGGGTATGCCGACGGCATGGACGACGACGCGGGTGCGATGTCGGCCTGGTACGTCTTCGGCGCACTCGGCTTCTATCCGCTGGTGCCGGGCAAGCCGGACTTGGTCACCACCACACCGTTGGTGAGACACGCCGAAATCACGGCGAAGAACCCGCGCGGGACAAACCGGGACTAGTCGGACGAACAGAGCGGCGGAACCGCAGAGTTCACGTAAGCGTCTGCTCAGGGCCGTCGACTGGGAAGAAGTGATGAGCTGCGGAGGGCTGGCAAGATCACCTTGTCATGCCGATCCACATGATCTCGACGAAGGCCGTTGCCATAAGAGCAATGACGGCTGCAATCCGGGGACGTGACATCGCGGCCGATGCGAAGCTCGCGATGACGAAGATCGCGGCGAAAGCAAACTCGGCCGTCGGAAAGGCGAAGAACGGCCTTGAGGCATGACGAAAATCGTCCTGAGCTTCGAACCAGCCTTGCATGCGCTTTGTTTCAAGCATCGTCCAGAACAGCCATATGGCGCTAATGATGGGCAGCACATAGCGCACTACGTGGTGGCCGGCGGTCTTGATGCGGGACGGCGTCATGTGCCGATTGTAGATGAAGGGGTGCGGCAAGCCATCGTTTTCGTTTCTCGGATGGAACGCTACGTGGTCCAGTTCCACGGTACGAGTTCGCCTATGCGGTTGCCAGGGTGCCCGTCGGCGATGCGCGTAAGCACGTCGCGCAGCCAGGCTTGGGGGTCGACAAAGTTGAGCTTGGCGGTCTGGAGAGGGTGTAGATCGCCGCTGCCCACTCGCTGTAGGTCCGCCGGCGCTCCGTCCCGGTGATGACCTCCATCCGCCCCATCTCCTGACCTCCTTCTGGACTCCAGGAGGAGACCACAGGTCCGGACATTGACGCCTACGCCGCCCCCGGCAACACGCGGCTCACCGGACGCTTACGGTCAGCGTGCTGTTTGGCGCCAGTTCGGCTGAGGAGGCGCGCACGGCACACCGCGACCGTTTCCACGCGGGTAGGCTATCTCCAGGTTCTGAACGCCCATGCCCCGGACGCAACAAAGCCCGCTGTCTTGCGACAAGCGGGCTTTGGTGTTGGTTGCGGGGACAGGATTTGAACCTGTGACCTTCAGGTTATGAGCCTGACGAGCTACCGGGCTGCTCCACCCCGCGCCAGGGTGAATTGCATTGTGAATGGGTATGTGAGCACGAGCTTCAATGCCTGGCGACGACCTACTCTTCCATCGCTTGAGCGATAGTACCATTGGCGCGGTCTGGTTTCACGGCCGAGTTCGGGATGGGATCGGGTGGGTCACAGACGCTATAGCCACCAAGCAATGAAGCCGGTGCACACAAGTTTTTCAAATCGATGTTAAGGCTGAGGGTACATCCACATCGTGACAACCAGGGTTGTCGTTGATGGTGGGACTCTTCAAGCGCGAATAGGACAATTAGTAT
>NZ_BAAAEL010000003.1:0-11262 GCF_039522995.1 Sphingomonas molluscorum
CTCGACGGGGAAGCCATCGCTGTTCCTTATGTGCTTGCGCTTCGCCAGTTCCTTGAGGCCGCGATAGCGCCGCCCCCCGGCGAACACGTAGAACAGGCCGTCTTCCTCATAGGCAATCAGGTTCTGCAACAAGCCGTGCACGGCGATGTCCTCGGCCATCGCCTCGATGGCGGTCGGCTTGACCTTGCGCTGGTTGAGCGGGGAGAGACGAAGTTGGGACAGTTTGATGGTGACGATAGCCATGATGATGGTCCTTCAATTGGAATGGTTGGTGAGGGGGAGCGGTCAGCCTTCGAGGCTCGCCAGCTCGTCGAACTCGGCCGATGCGCGGATCGCGCTGTCACCGGCGTAGGTTGCGCCGGATCGGGGATAGAAGAATATCCGGTCGCCCTTGGCGTAGGGGGTGCCGTCGCTGCCGGTCCCGGCGATCTTGGCCCGTTTCCAGTAGGGATCGCCCTTGTATCGCGTGTAATCCATTCTCTTTTCCTCCTTCTTCAAGGCGACAGCCGGTTGCCGCTGCAACCGGGGTCTGCCGCTCCGGCGAGGAGCGGGATGGGGAGGGGGAGCGAGAATCTGGCCGCTGGTGCGGGCGAGCCGCCCTAGCGTGGCCGACGCCCTGCAGGGTGTCGGGTGCCACGCTTGGCGGATTACACGGGCGGACCGATTGTCGTTCGGGAACGAAAGGGCAGCAGCCCTGGTGTTCCCCGGCGCTGACGGGCCTCCGGGGGAGGGCTGGCAGGCCAAAACACCATGATGTCGCGCGTCGACGCGCGTTCGATAGGTGTGCCACGTGGCACACCACACGCGAGGATCGTCACCCGAATGGGCCGAGACGCCGGTGCGGCTCGGTCGGAGCGCAGACCCGATAGAGCCGTGCCCGTCAGGGACGCGCCCGAGGCTTCTGTTGGTGGATCATCGACAGGTCCGGGCAGACGCGTGCCGGTCGGCCCCTTAGGCGCTGGCGACGTCCCATTCCGCTTGGCGACCCGCGATCAGGGATGGCCGCGGGCTAGTTGTCCTGTGCGATATCCGGCAGCGAGCGTCGATCCAGCGTCCGATCTGCTCAAGCCGCCCCACGTCGAGGCGGTAAATCCGAACACGCCCGACGCGGTGCGAGCATATCAGACCTTGGTTTTCGAGAAGCCGGACATGCTTCATCAGCGTCGGAAAACCGGTGGCGTAAACGTCGGCCAATTCCTTGGCAGCAGCAGGTCCGCAGGCAAGCCGGTCGATCACGGCGCGTCGTGCCGGGTGAGACAGGGCATCGAACGCGGCATCGAGCGCTTGCTGTTCTGATAGCGACATGCGTTGCTCAACTCGTCATGTGACGACGCGCGGCGACCATGAACTCCTTGCGAAAATGCCATTCCCCGTCGAGGGCGAACGGCTCCGGCACGTCCTCGATCAGCAGCGCCAGCGCGGCGTTAGCGTTGTTGGGGCCTTTGGGAAGTGGGACGGCGATTACCTCCGCCATCTGGCGGGCGAGCCGAACAAGGCCGCGTAGGAGCGCATCTTCGCCGAAGGTCGACCGCAGCAGGATATCCGTGGGGCCAGCGGGCCAGTCGGCATCGAAGACGCGCGAGATGATATGCTGCGAGGCGGCCGTCAGATGGGCGTCCATCAGTTGCAGCGCGAGTTGGAGATCGTGACTGTCGGGAAGCGCACCGGCGCGCGTCTCGGCGCGGCGGGCGAGATCCTGGTCGATCCGACCGCGGAGATCGTCGAGCGCTGTGTCGACGTCAGGCGCGCAGAGCTGGAATATCGGGGTCTTGCCGGCATAGGCGATGGCGATGTGATCGATGCCGGTCTGTGCGGCGACGAGCCGGAAATGGCGGTAGCTCTCGTCGGCGCGGCGTAGCGGCGTGCCGGCAATCTTGCGGGGGGCGGTGGCGACGTCTTGTTGCAGCATGTCTTCTCCTTCGCGAGCCTGAGCTGGTCGCGCGAAAGGAGCGAGTGCCAGGCGCGGCATCGCGAAGTCTCCGGTGGCCGTCCCGCGGCACCCGTGAGGCTTTCGAACCGCTAACGGTTCGACCTGACACGAGCGCGTCCGCGCGACGCAACCGGATGCTGAGAGTGGGAAGCCGGCACCGGGCCGGACACGGCAACATCCGTGCGTCCGAGATAGGACGCGCCGCATCGCCTGTGTAGCGAAATCTTTGTTCGGTCCGGCTTTTGTGCTACAGCAACAGCGTTCGGCCCCGTTCGGGGGCGATACGAGCTTTCCGACATCGAAGGACGCTCGCGACATGGAGGTATAGCGCCTCGCCGGCACGCAGCCGTCGACGCCTACGCTTCCGAACGCCGCTTTGCGGCTGTCGCGCGCGTCGGCGTCAGACCGGCCCCCAAGCCGGTCCCGAGCTGCCGCGTCCCTGCGCTGCGCCTGCAGGAGACGAGACACATGCTCATGGAGCCGGACCAGGCCACTCACGACGGGGAGGCCGTCGACCGATCGACTGCGGCGACGCCGCTGCGGCGCAAGACATTCGCGATCATCTCGCACCCGGATGCGGGCAAGACCACGCTGACCGAACGGCTGCTTCACGCAGGCGGCGCGATCCGGGAGGCGGGCGAGGTCCGCGCCAAGGGCAACCGGCGCCGCGCGCGATCGGACTGGATGGCGATCGAACAACAGCGCGGGATCTCGGTCACGTCGTCGGTGATGACGTTCGAGCATGACGGCATCCGCTTCAACCTGCTCGACACGCCGGGGCACGAGGATTTTTCGGAAGATACCTACCGGACGCTGACCGCGGTCGACGCGGCGGTGATGGTGATCGACGCTGCCAAGGGGATCGAGGCGCAGACGCTGAAGCTGTTCGAGGTGTGCCGCCTGCGCAGCGTGCCGATCATCACCTTCATCAACAAGATCGACCGCGAGGGGCTGCCGCCTTTCGAGCTGCTCGATGAGATCGAGGCGAAGCTGGCGCTCGACACGGTGCCGATGAGCTGGCCGATCGGCATGGGCGGCATGTTCCGTGGGATCTATTCGATCGAGCATCGCACCGCGCTGCTGGTCGACCGGATCGGCGGTGCGCTCTGCCCGGATCGTGTCCGCGACGTCGATCCCGCCGATGGCCGCCTTTCCCCGCCGCTGCCGTCCGGCGTGCAGGCCGATCTGGTGGAAAATGTGGCGTTGGCGCGCGGTGCCTATCCCACGTTCGCCCTGGAGCCGTTCCTCGCCGGCGACCTGACCCCGGTCTATTTCGGCAGCGCGCTCAAGGAGCTGGGCGTCGCCGACCTGCTCGCGGCGCTGGCGCGCCATGCGCCCGAACCGCGGACGCAGCCGGCAAAGCCGGTGCCGGTGACACCGGAGGGCGACGAAGTGACGGGCTTCGTCTTCAAGATGCAGGCCAACATGGACCCGCACCATCGTGATCGGGTCGCCTTCGTGCGCGTCTGCTCGGGCACGCTGCGGCGGGGCATGAAGCTCGCCAACAGCCGGACCGGCAAGAAGATGGGGCTGCACAACCCGATCTTCTTCCTGGCGCGTGATCGCGAGCTGGCGGAGGAGGCACGGCCCGGCGATATCGTCGGCATCCCCAATCACGGCACGCTGCGCGTGGGCGACACGCTGACCGAACACAGCGCGATCACCTTCACCGGCCTGCCCGACTTCGCGCCCGAGCTGCTGCGCCGTGTGCGGCTCGACGATCCGATGAAAGCCAAGCAGATGCGCCGTGCGCTGCTGGACCTCGCGGAAGAGGGGATCGCGCGGGTATTCCGGCCGATGGTCGGATCGGCCTGGGTAGTGGGCGTGGTCGGCGCACTCCAGCTCGACGTGATCGCGACGCGGGCGGAGGCCGAATATGGTCTGCCGATCGGGTTCGATCCGACGATGTATGAGAGCGCGCGCTGGGTGAGCTGTCCCGATGACGTGATGCGCAAGGCGTTCGTGCAGGCGCAAACGGCGAACCTCGCTGAGGATGGCGACGACGCGCTGGTGTTCCTCGTTCGCAACTCGTGGGAGCTGGAGCGGGTGCAGCGCGAATGGCCTGAGATCCGCTTCCCGGCCGTGCGCGAGCGGATCGGCGCGGGAGGGTCGGCGTGATGGTCAATACAGAAGCGCTGCTCGATCGCGTGCTGGTGGCGCGGCCCAAGGCGACGGCCGACGATGTGCGACGGCTTGCGCCGGTGCTGGCGGACCTGCCCGACGGTGAGATTGATGCGAGGCTGCAACGCGCGCGTCGCCGGCGGTCGGGCGGACGCTCCAGGGCGAGCGGATGACCCGCTCCCTTCCGCCCGTCCTGTCCAAATCATCGAAGAGACCTCATGCCATCTTTACGCTGGAGCGCCTTTGTCGCGCTCGCGTCCATCTGGACAGTCCTGTTCGCATTGCCGATCCCGTTCCTGGCCTTGACGCCGGATCGCCGCCCCGTCCGTGCGCTCACGCGGCTTTGGGCGCGGGGCGTCCTGTTGCTGCTCCACCTGTGCGTCGGTCTGCGTCATACCGTTCTCGGCCGCCATCACGTGCCCAGGGGACCGTGCCTCATCCTGTGCAATCACCAATCGGTGTGGGAGACGGTCGCGGTCCTGACCCTCTTTCCAGACGTGGCGATCGTCGCGAAGCACGAACTGACGCGCATTCCGATCATCGGCTGGTATCTGCGCCGATCGCCGATGATCGTGATCGACCGCGAGGCCGGGGCGAGCGCGGCGCGGCATATGGCGCGCGAAGGGCGCCGATCGCTGGTGGACGGACGCCCCGTGCTGGTGTTCCCGGAAGGCACGCGCGTGGCGGCGACGCGGCCGATCGCGTTCCGGCGAGGGGCGGAGCTGATGCGCGACCCGCGCTTCCCGCTGGTGCCGATGGTGGTCGATTCCGGCGCCTATTGGCCGAGTGGCGGACAGGGGAGCGGTGGCACGATCCTCGTCTCGATCCTGAAGCCAGTGGCAGCCACCATGACATCGGCATCTGCGTTCACCTGCGCGGAAGAGATGATGGAATACGAGCGGCACAGGCTCGCGGGGCTACGGATGATCGACGATCATCGCATCGCTGCGAGACCGACGAACACCCCGGCAACCCCGATCAGCACCGAACCCCCGACATAGAGGCCGGCGGCAAGGAGTTGCCCGCGTTCCCACAACAGCGCCGCTTCGAGCGAGAAGGTGGAAAAGGTCGTGAAGCCGCCAATCACGCCGGTCGTCAAAAACAGGCGCAGGTTCTGGTCGGCACCACCACGGTTGAGGAACCAGCCTGCTACAAGGCCCATCGCCAGCGACCCGGCGATGTTGATCGCCATCGTTCCCCAAGGGAAGTCGCCCCCGATCGTGAGCGCTGCGCGACCGACGACATAGCGCGCCATGCCGCCAAGGCCCGCACCGATGAAGACGAGAAGATAGTCCACGCACAATTCCCCTGCGGCGCTCGCGAGCGCGGTTGCAGGGGCCATCAGCGACAGGCGGTTAGAAGGGAGGCTCCATTCCCGACGCGGGATGTAGCCGCTCGCGCCTCACGATCAAGGAAGGACACATCATCATGAGCCTGATGTTCGAGGAGATCGCACATCACATGACCGGGATCGGCGAGCTGGTCCTGCGTCGACGCCGGCTGCGTGCGGACAGTGCCGATATCTGGGAAATAATGCTCGACGGCGGTTATCTGATGAGCAGTCAGTTCGTGGTCGGCGAGATCGCATTGGCGAAGCTGGCGCTCGACCGTCTCGACGGCGCCGCCATGCGCATCGTCATCGGTGGCCTCGGTCTCGGCTATACCGCTGCGGCCGCGCTGAACGACAAGCGGGTTGCTCGCCTCGACGTCATCGAACTGGTGCCGGAGGTAATCGACTGGCACCGTCACGACCTGCTGCCGCTCGGTAGCGATCTGACGCGTGATCCACGCTGTCGTCTCGTCGCCGGCGACTTCTTCGCAATGGCCGCGAAGGACCATGCCGACGGCGGATTGTCGGACGGGCTCGATGCGATCCTGGTCGATATCGATCACTCGACCCGGCACCTGATCGAAGCGGGCAGTTCGAGCTTCTATGAGCTGACGGCGCTGACCCGGATGGCGCAGCATCTGCGCCCCGGCGGCATCTTCGCCTTATGGTCCTCGGGCGCGGAAGACCCCGTATTCGTTGCTGCCATGGAGCGCGTGTTCGACGAGGTGTTGGCCGAACGCGTCGAGTTCCCAAACCCCTATCGGGATGATCCAGCGTTCAACATCATCTATCTCGGCAAGCGACCTGATATCAGCCGGGCGGCGCCATGATACGATCACTGGCCTCCCAACCGAGCCATGCCAGCGCATCGTCTGCCGCATCGAAGAAACGCAGCGCGGCATGGTTCGCCACGATGCGCTTGACCTGGATGCGCATCAGCGCCCCGGGCACCACCATCGCATAGCGACCGAGATAGGCGTCGCGCAGCATATTGGCGCCTTCGCCGACGATCGGCGCGACATCTTTCGCGTGCACAGCAAGGCCGGTGAGGTCGGTCATACCATCGAATGATCCGCTTATAGGGGTCCGGTGAGAGGATGGTCAAAATCGTACGCTAAGCCCGGCGATCGTCCCGATTGGGATCGAATTTCGGGAATTGCACGGCAGCCTGGTTGCTGCACGACCGTTCCGATCCAACCCGCACGTTGTCAGCCCGCATGCCCGATGAGAACCGCCCCTGCCGCTACCACCAAGCAGGCCGTGATCCGATAACGGCTCAGGCTTTCGTGCAGGAAGACGCGTCCGATCAGGGCCGCGAAGACGACGCTCGTCTCGCGCAGCGCCGACACCGGCCCCATCGCGCCGCGTGCCATGGCGAAGATGACGATACCATAGGCCAGAAGCGAGGTGAGCCCGCCACCGGCCGCCACCAGCGTCTCCCTGCGCCCGCGCACCAGTGAGCGGGCATCGCGCAGCATGATGTAGGTCGCCGGCGCGAGCAGGCCCCACGACAGGCACATCCAGACGGTGTAGCCCAAAGGCGAGCCGGACAACCGCACACCGACGCCGTCGGTCACGCTGTAGGCACCGATGAAGCAGCCGGTGCCGAGCGCGAAGAGCAGGGTCTGCCGCCCGATGGCCCGCCCCTGGAAGGCCAGCGCGACGATGCCGCCCGACACCAGCAGCACGCCCGTCAGACTGAGCGCGTCTGGCAGCTCCCGCGTGAAGACCGCGGCGCCGAGCGAGACCAGAAGCGGCGAGGCGCCACGGGCGATTGGGTAGGTTTGCCCGAGATCGCCTTGCCGGTAGGTGCGCACGAGGAAGAGGTTGTAGCCGGCGTGCAGCAGCGCCGACAAGGCGACGCAGCCCCAACTCGCCGTCGCGGGCACCGGCACGAAGGGCGCCATCAGGGCACAGGCGAGCGCAATGGCGATGCACATGATCGTCATCGACCAGAGCCGGTCGCCGCCTCCGCGCAGGAGGGCGTTCCAGCTCGCGTGCAGGACCGCCGCGACCAGGACGATCAGGCTGATGCCGACGGACATGAGCCCCCTCGTCCCGCCGAATAGCCGAGATCCATGCGGCCTACCGCGTCGCTTTCGTCCGCGCGGTGAGCTTGTTGCCGTCCGGATCGCGCAGATAGGCGACGAAGACGCCATTCGGGCGCTCGCAGGGTGGGGTTTCGATCGCGGTGCCGCCATGCGTTGCGCCGGCCTCGTGCCACGCGTGGACATGATCCGCGCTGATGGCGGCGATGCCGATGGTTCCGCCGTTAGCGGCGGTCGCCGGGCGGCCATCGATCGGTCGGGTGATCATCAGCCGCCCGCCGTCGTGATCGTAGATCAGCCGGCCTCTCTCGTCCCGCTCCCCGGGCGTTCCACCAAGCGCCGTGAACGTCGCATCATAGAAGGCCTTGGATCGATCCAGGTCGTTGCTGCCGATCATGATGTGCGTGAACATAGGTCATCCCAGGATAAGGCCCTGACGGTAGAAATTCACGGGCCGGGTTGTTGACCGCTATGTGCCAACGGCATCGCGGTCTAGAATGATCGGCGGATAGCTCCGCCGACCCGACACGGACCTTGCCGGTGCGGTCATCGCACGTTCTCCTCATTTAGGCGGCTTCGCGATGCGCGGTGTTCGGCGCAGTCGCGACATCGAGCCTGAGGATGACGAAGCGCATCTCCGCGTCGTCGATCGTGCGCTGGGCTGCGGCGCGCCACGCATCGAGCGCGGCATCGTAGGTCGAGAACAGCCCCTCGACCTTGATGCTTTCCGGTGTCAGCGACGCCGGGTCGCGGCCGACCAGCGGCGCTCCTATGACGATGTGCAATTCCATGACGGTCTCCTTCAGATGGGGCGGGAGCGCCGGAGCCGGCGCGAGACGAGGCTGAGGACGACCGTCGCGAACGCGCACCACGCCGCCATCCAGAGAAGCTGGTTCGACAGAGCCACGCCGCGATCGAGGAACGCGCCGACGAGGCCGGGGCCGAGCGAGGTGGTGAGGACCATTGCCGAGACGGTCAGCGCCCGCACGCCGCCCAGGTATCGGGTGCCGTAGATTTCAGGCCAGATCGCGCCCAGGAGCGTCGAGCTGAAGCCGTAGCTGACGCCGAACAGCAGCATGAACAGGTAGATCGCCCAGGCCGGCGTGACGAGCGCGACGATGACGATCGAGGCCATGAGCGGCAGCAGGAAGAACGGCAGCAGCCGAATCGCGCCGAACCGATCGATCAGCGCGCCGCTGACAAGGCTGAAGACGATCGTCGTCACCGCCATGATCGGGAAGCTGGCGGCGAAGACGACCGCGGTGGTGCCGTGTTCGCGGACGAGATAGTCCTGATGGAAGAAAACCGCCGTGCCGATGAACGAGGGCGCGAGGACGCCGACCAGCAGCAGCCAGAAGGTCGGATCGCGCATGACCTCGGCCTGCGTCCAGTGCCGCACGTCGGTATCGACGTCCGTCGCGATCTCGGCCTGTGGTATCCGTCCGATTCGAAGCAGGGCGACGATCAGCGGGCAGGCGATGAACAGGATCGCGGCTGCGGCGCCGAACCAGGCCGTCTGCCAGCCCGCCGATGTGCTGACCGCCACGAAGGCGAGCGGCAGGATCGCCTCGCCGGTCTGGTGGCCCGGGATGATGAGTGAGACGGCGCGCCCGCGATTGGCGACGAACCATTTGCCGATCATCGTATAGGCGATCTCGGTCATCATGCCCTGCCCGAACAGGCGGAGCAGGTAGAGTGAAAGGATCAGCTCCGGCACGGTGCGCGCGAACGGCAGGAAGAGGCATGAGAGCGCCAGTGCGGGTATGACGGCAAGCGAGAACTTCCACGCCGGATAGATATCGAGCAGGCGGCCAAGCCAGGGCAGGGTGAGCGCGCTGGCGAGCGTGGCGGCCATATAGACGAACCCGAACCCGCCGCCCGTGAGGTCGAAGGCCCGCCGCAACTCGTGCCCCGACAGACCGATGAAGAAGGTCTGCCCGAACGACGAGAAAAGCGTCAGCAGGAAACCGCACGCGAGCCAGCGAAAATTGGCTTTCAGGAAGGCGAGGATCGACACTGTTTCAGTCAGGCAGCAGCGTCAGGTCGCCGGCCTTGATGCGTCCGTTGCGGCCCTCGACGAGTTCGAACGACCAGCGCTGATGCTTGCGCAGCTCGGTGTAGCCGGCTTCCAGCACGGCATCGATGTGGACGAAGACCTTGGGCTGTTTGTCGTCGCGCGAGATGAAGCCGTAGCGGCCTCCGGGCTCGACGAACTTGACCGTTCCGGTCGGCATCTTCCTCTCCTTAGGGTCAATCACCGCGCGCGCAGGTGAGGCAGGTCGGCGCCTCGGGTGCGTGCGCGAGACGGGCGGGCGCGATCTCCTCGCCGCAGGTGACGCACCAGCCATAGTCGCCGTCGTCGATCCGCCGGAGCGCGGCGTCGATCCGGTCGCGCTCCTGTGCGCGCCGGCGCTGCGCGGCGAGCGCCATCGCCTGCACCTGCATGGCGTCGATCCGCGACAGGCGGCCGACGCTCTCCTGATCGAGCGCGACGGGCGCGCGATCGGCTTCGCTCTGGCGGTCCTCCTCGACCAGCGCGGCGCGCTTGGCGAGGAGGCGTTCGCGTGCCCTGTCCAGATCGTGCGCCACGGTTAGCGGACCAGCAGCACCGGGGCGTGGAACGTGCGGATCATGGCGGTGGTCGTGCTGCCGACGATGAGCGTGCGCAGCGGCGAATGGCCGTAGGCGCCCATCACCAGCACCGCGTCGCGGCGGTCCGCCATGTGCCCGCCAATGACGGCATCGACCTTGCCGTCGCGCAAAATCGTCTCCGCACCGTTCGGCAGTGAATTGGCGGCAGCGCCGAGCTGGTCGCGGTGCCGGTCATCGTCGGATCCGGCCATGACAAGCTGGACAGGCAGGTCGGCGAACAGCGGAGAGGTAGCGACGTAGCGGACGGCACGGCACGCCGCATCGCTGTTGTCGAAGGCGATGACGACAGTCGATGGACGGCGCACCTCGCGCGAGGCGATCAGCACCGGCTTGTCGCTGGCGCGGGCAACGCGCTCGACCTTGCTGCCGATATGGTCGCTCGCGAACTCATGGCTGGCACCGCGCTTGCCGATGATGACGAGCGCGGCGTCCGCCTCGCGCTCGACGATCGTCTCGACGATGCCGCCGTGCCGCGCCAGCGTTTCGACGGGCACACCGGACTGGCGGAGGCGATCGGCCGCGCCCTGCAAGAGCAGCCGCCCGCGCTCGATCGCGACCTTGCCTTCGGCTTCGTCGAGCCGGGTCAGCTCTTCGAGGAGCCCGCTCTTCTCGCCCAGCCCGATCGCGCCGGAGAGGTCCTGGTGGCCCTGCGCGGCGCTCGCGCGCTGGATGACGTGGAGCAGCTCGACGGTAGCGTGCAGCCGGGGCGCAGCCCATTCGCAAAGCGCGAGGACGCTGCCGGCATAGCTGGAGGCGTCGATCGCCGCGAGGATACGGTCCATTCTGTTCTCTCCTTAGTGGGCGCCAAGCGCTGCTTCGGCGCCGGGCTTGTCGTGGATGGCGAAGCGTTCGATCATCGAGGCACTGGCGGTGTTGAGGCCGATCACTTCGACCGCGGTGCCCTCGCGGCGGAACTTCAGGATCGCCTTGTCGAGCGTGCCGACCGCCGAGATGTCCCAGAAGTGCGCCTGGGTGACGTCGAACACGACCTTGTCGACCACTTCCTTGTAGTCGAACGTGTCGGCGAACCGCTCGGCCGAGGCGAAGAACACCTGTCCGGAGATCCGGTAGGTCCGGGTTTGCCCGTCACCCGACAGCTCGGTCGCGACGTCGAACAGCCGCTTGACCTTGCTGGCGAAGAACAGGCCCGACAGGACGACACCCGCCAGCACACCCTGTGC
>NZ_BAAAEL010000004.1:0-130570 GCF_039522995.1 Sphingomonas molluscorum
GGCCGGCTTCACTTCACAGGCATAGTTGCTGTGGAAGTCGGTTGCGTCGAAGCGGGTGATGGTGGCGGGGCCAGACTTGCTGGCGATGATGTTCTTCCAGGCCGTTTCGACATCGGCACCCAGCGGGGTGACGAGGCCGAGCCCGGTCACGACTACGCGGCGCATGGCAACTCTCCGTCTGTGCTCTCAAATGCGAACGGCCCCCCGCCCCTCGCTTGTCGCGGCGGGACGGAGGGCCGTTCCTGATCGGCGTCAGCCGCGGCCCTGTCGCATCACTGCGACCGGACCGGCAGGGCTCAGCCCTTGTGCTCGTCGATGTAGGCGATCGCGTCCTTGACGGTCGTGATCTTCTCGGCGGCATCGTCCGGAATCTCGACACCGAACTCTTCCTCGAACGCCATGACCAGCTCGACGATGTCGAGGCTGTCCGCGCCCAGGTCGTCGATGAAGCTGGCGTCCTCGGTCACCTTCTCGGCTTCGACGCCCAGATGCTCGACGACGATCTTCTTCACGCGATCGGCGGTCTCGCTCATTCCCTGTTCCTCTTTCAAAATGCTGTAACGCGTATTCCTGAACGCACCTAGAACGGCGTCCGTTCGCTTGCAAGGGCCCCGGCGCGCCGGAGCGTGCTGGACGTCAGATCATCGCCATGCCGCCGTTGACGTGCAGGGTCTGGCCCGTGACGTAGCCCGCTTCCCGGCTGGCGAGATAGACGACGGCCGCACCGATGTCCTCGCCGGTGCCGAGGTCGCCCGCCGGGATCTTGCCCAGCAGCCCCTGCTTCTGAGCCTCGGGCAGCACGTCCGTCATGGCCGAACGGATGAAGCCCGGAGCCACGCAGTTGACGGTGATCCCGCGGCTCGCCAGTTCTTGTGCCAGCGCCTTCGACATGCCGACCAAGCCCGCCTTGGACGCGGCGTAGTTTACCTGGCCCGGGTTGCCGGTCTGCCCCACCACCGACGTGATCGAGACGATGCGTCCAAAACGGGCCTTCATCATCGGCTTCGCGGCAGCGCGCGCGAGGCGGAATGCCGCCTCCAGGTTGACGCGGATCACCTGATCCCACTCGTCGTCCTTCATCCGCATCGCCAGATTGTCACGGGTGACGCCGGCATTGTTGACGAGAATGTCGAGCTTGCCGAGCGCCTGCACCGCCTGCGGCACCAGTTGGTCCACCGCGGCGCCATCGGAGAGATTGCACGGCAGCGCCACGTGATCGCCACCCAGCTCCGCCTTGAACGCCTCGAGCTTGTCGAGGTTGGAGCCCGAGAGCGCGAGGCGCGCACCCTGCCCCGCCAGGGCCTTGGCGATTGCGGAACCGATGCCGCCCGACGCGCCGGTCACCAGCGCGGTCATGCCTGTAAGATCGAACATATTCTGATCCCTGTTCAAAGGCGCGCTACGAGCGCCTCGATATCGTCCATCGTCACGACGCTGGTCGTGGTAGCGTCGGGTGCGATCCGCTTGACCATCGGCCCCAGCACCTTGCCGCCAAGCTCCACGAAGTCGCTCACGCCGGCATCCTGCATCGCCAGCACGGATTCGCGCCAGCGCACCATGCCGGTAACCTGCTGTACCAGCGCCACGCGGATCGCACCCGGATCGGCGATCGCCACCGCATCGACATTGGCATAGACCGGCACCAGCGGTGCCCGCAGGTCGGCGTCGAGCAGCGCATTCTCCATCGCCTCTGCTGCCGGCTGCATCAGCGGGCAGTGGAACGGCGCCGAGACCGGCAGCAGCAACGCACGCTTGGCGCCCATTTCCTTGGCGAGCGCCACCGCGCGCTCGATCGCTTGGCGGTGGCCGGAGATCACCACCTGGCTCGGGTCGTTGTCGTTCGCGACGGTGGAGACGAGCTGCGGCCCACCCTCGGCCAGGATCGAATCGGCGGCAGCGCCGGCAATCGTCTGCGCCTTCTCCAGATCCACACCCAACAGCGCAGCCATGGCGCCTTCGCCCACCGGCACCGCCGCCTGCATCGCCTGTCCACGCAGCTTGAGAAGCCGGGCGGTGGTTGGGAGGTCGAACGCGCCGGCTGCACAAAGGGCGGTGTATTCGCCGAGCGAATGGCCGGCGACGAAGTCGGCCTTCTCGGCCAGGCGGACGCCGCCTTCCTTTTCCAGCACGCGCAACACCGCGATCGCGTTCGCCATGATCGCCGGCTGCGCGTTCTCGGTCAGCGTCAGTTCGTCGGCCGGGCCTTCGCTCATCAGCCGGAAGAGGTTCTGGCCGAGCGCGTCGTCGACCTCCCCGAACACCTCGCGGGCATGGGGCGAGGCGGCGGCGATCGCCGCCCCCATGCCGACAGACTGGCTCCCCTGGCCAGGAAAGATGAAAGCGCGCACGTGCCTCTCCTTGAAACGTGAGGCGCCGTTAGGCCGAGCACGAAGATGAACGCAAGCCCATGGGCCGCGACAGGTTGCGACCATTTTGCCGCACCAACGACAAACGCTTGCGACAGCCAACCCCCAGATTGCCTTCATCGCCACTGAGGGTGATGAAGGAGTAGGTTCCCATGAAGAAGTTCGTTCTCGCCGCCGTCGCTGCTTCGCTGCTCGCGACGCCCGCCATGGCCGCGCCGCAGCGTTCGGACCATGGACCGCACCGGACCGTGGAGCGGACCACCGTCGTCAACAAGCAGGTGACCCGCACGCCTCAGCGCTATTATCAGCAGCCCAGCCGCCAGCAGTATCAGAACGTCCGCAACTGGCAGCGCGGCGAACGGTTCGACAGCCGCTATGCCCGCAACTATCGCCAGATCGACTATCGCGGCAGCAGCCGGCTCTATGCTCCGCCCCGCGGCTACCAGTGGGTGCAGTCGGGCAACGATGCGGTGCTGGTCGCATTGACGAGCGGGTTGATCGGAGCCGTGATCGGCGGCGTACTTGCCAACTGATCGCAGGCGGGTTCGCCAACTAAACACCTTGCCTTTCGCCGCTTTTGCGGTACAGGCACGGGTCCTCGGGGGTGGAAGGCACGTCCTTCCGCCCTCGTTTGATTTTGGGACGACAGCCGGAGGGGCGCCGCACGGGGCGGCGTCAGCGATCGGCCAACATAGGTAAGCAGCATGGCTCTGTACGAGCATGTGTTCCTTGCGCGCCAGGATCTGGCACAGGCGCAGGTGGACCAGCTGGCGGAAACCGCCACGAAGATCATCGAAGACAACAACGGCAAGGTCGTGAAGACCGAGACCTGGGGGCTGCGTTCGCTGGCCTACCGGATCGCCAAGAACCGCAAGGCGCACTACGTCATGCTCGAGATCGACGCGCCCGCAGGCGTGGTCGCCGAGCTGGAGCGCCAGACCCAGATCAACGAGGACGTGATCCGCTTCATGACCGTCAAGGTCGACAAGCTGGAAGACGGCCCGACCGTGATGATGCGCAAGAGCGAGCGTTCGGAGCGTGGCGACCGTGGTGGTCGCGGCCGCGACCGCGACGATCGTGGTCCCCGCGAAGACCGCGGCCCGCGCCGCGAAGAAGCGTAAAGGAGCATCATCATGGCACGACCGTTTTTCCGCCGCCGCAAGAGCTGCCCCTTTTCGGGCAAGGACGCTCCCCGGATCGACTATAAGGACGTCCGTCTGCTCCAGGGCTTCGTGTCCGAGCGTGGCAAGATCGTCCCGTCGCGCATCACCTCGGTGAGCGCAAAGAAGCAGCGCGAGCTGGCCCAGGCCATCAAGCGCGCACGCCATCTGGGCCTGCTGCCCTACATCGTGAAGTAAGGAGCGCCCGACATGGACGTCATTCTGCTGGAGCGGGTCGAGAAGCTCGGCCACATCGGCGACGTGGTGAAGGTGAAGGACGGCTTTGCCCGTAACTTCCTCCTCCCGCGCAAGAAGGCGCTGCGCGCCAACGAAGCCAACCGCAAGGTCTTCGAGGCCAACCGTGAGCGCATCGAGGCCGAGAACGCCTCGCGTCGCACCGACGCACAGGCCGAAGCCAAGACGCTCGAGGGCGTTTCGGTGACCCTGATCCGCCAGGCGTCGAACACCGGCCAGCTGTACGGCTCGGTCGCGGTGCGCGACCTGGTCGAGGCGCTGGTCGCCGACGGCCACAAGGTCAACAAGGCACAGGTCGTGCTCGATCGCCCGATCAAGGCGATCGGTCTGCACGAAGTCCGCGTCGCGCTGCACCCGGAAGTCGCGGTGACCGTCAAGGTCAACGTCGCACGTTCGCCGGAAGAGGCCGACATGCAGGCGCAGGGCGTCGACGTGATGGCTGCGATGTTCGAGCAGGACACCGCCGGTTTCACCGAGGACTATGACCCCAACGCCGAGCCGGGCGAGATCGCGCGCGACGAAGCGCCGGTCGAGGGCGAAGAAGCCTAAGCCACTCGCGGCAACGCAAAACAGGAAGGGCCGCTGGGATCACCCCGGCGGCCCTTTCTTTTTGCCTTCTCCGCTGGAGCGAGCGGTCCAGGGCTCGATCAGTGCACCATCACATAGGCACTGACCACCGCCACCAGGGGCACCGAAGCGAAGACCACGGGAACGAACTTGAACATCACATCACCTACAAGGTTGTTGCTGCTTCAATGCGCGACCGAGGGAAAGGTTGCCAAAGGATGAACGGGGAGTCAGGGCTCCGCACCGGTGCAAGTTCGGCGGGACGGACCTACAAGTCACATTTTCCGCGGCCATCCCAAGTGGTTACGAAAAAGAGCTGGTGGAGCGAATTGGTTGCTTGACGTGCTCAGCCTCCGACCGTAAACGGCCACCTCACCAAGCGATTGGCCCCTTCGTCTAGCGGTTAGGACGTCGCCCTCTCACGGCGAAAACACGAGTTCGATTCTCGTAGGGGTCACCATCTTCGGCGCAAACGCCACTGCGGGTGACAAGTCTCACTAGAGGCACCAGCATCCAGCTCTCCTGACCGGATACGCGACACCCGCCGCACGGCAGGTGCCTACGGGATCATCCCATGGGCTAACGCGGACGGATTATACCCGGCACCTACCGCACCTATATCAAAGCTGGCAGACGGCGGTGGCCTGGCGAAGGTCGCGGCGCGATGAACACGCCTCTCGGCGGCCCCTGCTCAGGCGCTCACCCGCTTCCTGATCTCGCTGCGCACACGCCCTGCCCCGTCAGGCCTCTTTCTCCAGCAGCTGCTTCACTCCTGCTGCCAGGGTCTCTAGCTTGTAGGGCTTGCGGAGGATTGGAAACTCGCGCTCGTCGGCAGGGATGAACTGCTTGCTGCTGTAGCCGCTCGCGAGCAGCACCGGCAGCGAGTAGCCCAGTTCCCTGGCGCGTTGCGCCAGGTCGAGCCCGCTGAGCCTGGGCATCACGATGTCCGAGAAGATGATGTCGAACGTATCCGACTGGAGGAGCCCCAGTGCTTCCTCGCCATCGGACGCCTGGGTGACCACGCAGCCGAGGTCCTCGAGCAGCTGGCGGGCGAAATAGCGGACGTGCTCGCTGTCCTCGACCAGCAGAACCCGAAGCCCATGTGGGATCGAGATATCTCCGGCGTCACTGACGTCTTCGCGAGCGGCCTTCTCCGTACGCGGCAGAAGCATGTGCACCGCGGTTCCCACGCCCACCTGCGACTCGATGTCGACCGCGCCGCCGGACTGCGTGGCGAACCCGTGGATCTGCGAGAGGCCGAGGCCAGTCCCCTTGCCCGTAGGCTTGGTGGTGAAGAACGGCTCGAAGACGCGCTCCAACCGCTCGGGGGGAATACCCTCGCCCGTGTCGCTGATCGACAGCCGGACCATGTCGCCGCTGGGCGTCGACCAGTTGCGGGTCGAGATGGTGATGCGCCCGCCGTTCGGCATCGCGTCGCGCGCGTTCAGCACCGCGTTGAGAAGCGCCGTTTCGAGGCCCGTGGGATCGATCTCGACCCGCCAAAGCGCCGGAAACAGGTCCAGCTGCAGGTCGTACTGGCTCCCCAGCGTGCGCTGGAGCATCTCGCCCAGCGCATCCAGGCGCACGCTCAGGTCGATCACCTCCGGCTCCAGCGGCTGGCGCCGGGCAAAGGCAAGAAGCTGCGAGGTGAGGCTCGTCGCCCGCTCGGCGGTTTCCAGCATCACATGCAAATAGCGGCTGCGCTTTCCGACGGGCAGATCCGGCTGCCGCAAGAGGAAGTCGGCGGCGCCGCGCATGACGGTCATCAGATTGTTGAAGTCGTGCGCGATGCCCCCTGCCAGCTCCCCCAGCGCCTGAAGCTTCTGCGACTGGAGCAGGGCAGCCTGGGTCTGTCGCAGTTCGTCGCTTGCACGAACCTTCTCGCTGATGTCGCGCGTGATCTTCGCGAAGCCGACGTGCTGGCCGGCACCGTTGTAGATCGGATCGATCACCACGTGCGCCCAGAACAGCGAACCGTCCTTCCGGACCCGCTGCGCCTCGGCCTCGAACTTGCCTTCGCCCAGAGCGGTGGCCAAGGCTGCCGCCGGCGCACCGCGGGCGCGGTCCTCTTCGGTGTAGAAGCGTGAGAAATGCTGGCCCAGCACTTCCGCTTCCTCATACCCCTTGATCGCCCGTGCACCCGAATTCCAGCTCGTGATCCGGCCGCTGCGATCCAGCATGTAGATCGCATAGTCGCGCACGCCCTGGACGAGCAGGCGGAACTGGAGTTCACTGTCGTACGTCGCGCGCTCTAGCCGGCGCTTTTCGGTGATGTCGCGCGTGATCTTGGCATAGCCGAGCAACGTCCCGTTCTCGGCTCGGATCGGATCGAGCACGGCATGCGCCCAGAATTGCCCGCCGTCCTTGCGGACGCGCCATCCTTCGGCTTCGAACCGGCCTTCGCGGGCAGCGATCCGAAGCGCCCGCCCCGGCAGATCCGCCTTGCGATCCTCCGAGGTGAAGAAGCGCGAGAAATGCTGGCCGACGATCTCGTCGGGGGAATAGCCCTTGAAGCGTTCGGCACCGGCGTTCCAGGTGACGATATGGCCTTCCGGATCGAGCATGTAGATCGCGTAGTCGGTGACGGACTGTACCAGCAGCTCGAACCGGCGGTTCGCAACATGATCCTCAAACGCCGATGCGGCCATTCCAAATCCTAAGCATCACCACCGCCCCCGAACCCGAGTGCTTGCAGCCAAATCGGTCACGAAATCAAGCTCGTTACGCAGCCGCATGCATCCGTGGTTCGGCAGGATTTGCAAATGGCGTCGGACTACGCAGTCATGCGGCTTCTTCATTTTGCCAGCCCCCGCCCAGGGCGCGGAAGAGATCGACCTGGGCGTCGGCGATGAAGGCGTCGGCGTTCGCCAGCGCGGCTTCCGCATCGGCAAAGGTGCGTTCCGCATCGAGGAGTGCGAGAGAGTCGATGTCGCCCTCGCGCTGCCGCGCCCGCGCGATGTTTACGGCGGCTTCCGCTTCATTGCGCGCGGCCTGGAGTGCCGTCCGCCGGTCCAGCGCATTGGCGTAGGCCGAGAGCGCCGTCTCCGTCTCTTGCAGTGCCCGGAGGACGGAGCCGTCGAAGTCTGCTAGGGCCTCCCGGCTTTCCGCCTCGGCGGCCGCCACACGGGCCCGCGCGGGTCCCGGGTTCACCGCCCAGTTCAGCAAGCCTCCCACCAGCCACCGCAACGGCCCCGCACCGAAGACGTCGCCGATATCCGTGCCGGTCGAACCTCCGGACGCTCCGAGGGTGATCCGCGGATACAGGTCCGCGGTCGCCACGCCGATCCGCGCGGTCGCGGCGGCGAGCCTTCGCTCTGCTGCGCGGACGTCCGGACGCCTGGCGAGCAGTGCAGCTCCGTCGCCCACCGGGATCGGCTGGTTCAGCCGCAGCGTGGACGTCCGCGCCGCAGCCACCGGCGGAAGATCGGCGGGGGCGCGGCCAGTCAGCAGGGCCAGACGGAACAGCGCGGCGTCGCGCTCGGCACGGAGCGTGGGAACCTGCGCCTGACGCTCATTCCGCAGAGCGCCGATCCGCGCTGTGTCGAGCCGCGTTCCTTCGCCGACGCTGCGACGCCGTTCGGTCAGGTCGAGCGACTGGTCGAGCAGTCGCACGATGTGCTCGGCAACCTTCATCCGTTCCGCGGCAGACGCGGCATCGGCATAGGCACGGGTGGTCTCGGCAACCACCGCCACGCGGACCGCTTCTGCATCGGCAACTGCGGCGCCGACATCGCCTCTCGATGCCTCCACATTGCGCGAGAGGCGTCCGAACAAGTCGGCCTCATAGCTCACGTTCAGACCCGCATCGATTTGCCAGTTCTCGCGGGACATTCCGGGGACCCGCTGCATTTCGGGCGTCCGTCCGTAGTTCGCGCCCGCACCCAGGGTGGCCTGGGGAAGCTGGTTCGCGCGGGCCCCGCGCAAGAGCGCCCGCGCACGCTCCACGCGGGCGGCGGCGGCTCGAACATCCGTGTTGGCCGCCAGGGCGTCCGCGACGAGCTGGTCCAGCACGGGATCATCGTAGAGCCGCCACCAATCGCCCTTCACCGGCTCCGGCGTGACGACGGCGCTTGCGGCGACAAAGCTGCCGCCTGCACTTTGCGGATGATTGGGTGCCGCATGGTCGGGACCTGCGGCGCAGGCGGCAAGCGCCAGCGCCGAGGTGGTGATCAGGATCGAACGCATCGGGCCCTCCTTATTCAGCGGGCTGGAAGTGAGGTGCGGCGTCACGGTCGGCAGCCTTGCGAGAGCGAAGGCGGGCGATGCGATCGCCCAGCGCGCGGCACACGACGTAGAAGGTCGGGGTGAACAGCAGGCCGAAGGCAGTCACGCCCATCATCCCGAAGAACACCGCCGTCCCCAGCGCCTGGCGGAGCTCCGCGCCGGCCCCGCTCGCGATCAGCAACGGCACGGCTCCCAGGATGAAGGCGAACGAGGTCATCAGGATCGGCCGCAGGCGGTCATGTGCGGCGCGAACCGCTGCCTCCACGGTCGAGAGGCCGTCCTGCTCCTCCGCCTGCTTTGCGAACTCCACCACCAGGATGGCGTTCTTGGCGGCCAGCGCGATCAGCACCACCAACCCGATCTGGGTCAGGACGTTATTGTCCATTCCTCGCAGATTGACGCCCGCCATGGCGGCCAGAAGGCACATGGGCACGATCAGGATGATCGCCAGCGGCATCGTCAGGCTTTCATACTGCGCCGCGAGCGCCAGGAAGACGAACAGCACGGCCAGCGCAAACACCAGGCCTGCTGTGCTGCCGGCCATCTTCTGCTGGAACGCAATGCCGGTCCACTCGGCTTCGTAGCCCGGTGGCAACTCGCTCGCGAGCTTCTCCATCGTGAGCAGCGACCGGCCGGAACTGTATCCCGGTGCGGTGTCGCCATCGACCTCCACCGCGGGGAAGAGGTTGTAGCGCGTCACCCGATACGGGCCGGTCTTGTTCTCGAAGGTGGAGACGGAGCCGATCGGCACCATCGCCCCGGAGTTCGAGCGCGTCTTCAGGTTGGCGATGTCCGCTTCGGTGGTGCGGAACGGTGCATCGGCCTGAGCGGTGACGCGATATGTGCGACCCAACATGTTGAAGTCGTTGACGAAGGCCGAACCGAGATAGACGTTCAGCGCCTCGAACACCCGCTCCGGTGGCACGCCCAGCAGGTCCGCCTTCCGCCGATCAATATCGGCGAAAACGCGCGGGGTGGCCGTGTTGAAGAAGGTATAGACCTGCTGCAGGCCCTCGGTCTGATTCGCCTTGCCGATCAGATCGAACGCCGTCTTGCCCAGTTCGGCATAGCCGTGCTCGCCACGATCCTCGATCATCATGCGATAGCCACCGGCCGATCCGATACCCTGGATGAGCGGCGGCGGCACGACGAGCAGCATCGCCTCATTGATGTCGGCCGTACGCTTGCGCGCCTCGTCCATGATGCCGGCGTAGGTGACGCCCAGCTTCTTGCGCTCTTCGAAGGACTGCAGCGGGACATAGGCGGCCGCGCTGTTCGGCGCGAGCGTCTGCGACGGTCCATCGAATCCGGCGAGCATCACCGATCCCTTCACGCCCTTGATGGGCAGGATGCGGGCCACGACCTTGCGCATCACCTCATCCGTGCGCTCAAGCGAGGAGCCCGGCGGCAGCTGGATGACCGTCAGGAAGTAGCCCTGGTCCTGCGCCGGGATGAAGCCGACCGGCGTCACCCAGAACATGGCGACCGTTGCCGCGATCAGTCCCGCATAGGTCACCATCATGCGCTTCGGACGCGTGACCAGCACCCGGGTCAGGCGGCTGTAGCCGTGGCTCAAGCGATCGAAGCCCCGGTTGAAGGCGTCCGCCGCGCGGCTGGTGATCCGCCCGATGCGACCCTTGGGCTCTCCCTCATGCCCGGTCAGCAGCACCGCGGCGAGGGCGGGTGAAAGGGTGAGCGACACCAGCAGCGAGATTGCCGTCGCGACGGAGATCGTGACCGCGAACTGCTTGTAGAAGGCACCCGAAAGCCCGTTGAGGAACAGCGTCGGCAGGAACACCGCCAGCAGCACCAGCACGATGGCAACCAGCGCGCCGGACACTTCGTCCATGGACGTGCGCGCCGCCTCGAGCGGGGACATGCCGCGCGACAGGTTGCGCTCGACATTCTCCACGACGACGATCGCGTCGTCCACGACGATGCCGATCGCCAGCACCAGGCCGAACAGCGAAAGATTGTTGAGCGAGTAGCCGAGCGGCAGCAGCACCGCCATCGTGCCGATCAGCGACACGGGGATGGCAACCACCGGGATGATCGCCGCGCGCCACTTCTGCAGGAACACGATCACGACCAGCACGACCAGCAACACCGCCTCGCCGAGCGTGTGGTAGACCGCGTCGATCGACTGGGAGATGAACTCAGTCGGATTGTAGATGACGCGGTATTCCAAACCCTTGGGGAAGTCCTTTGACATCGCCTCGAGCTCGTCCTGCACCGCCGTTGCGGCGGCAAGGGCGTTCGATCCCGGACGCTGGAACACGCCGAGAATGACGGTCGGCTGGTTCGACAGGTAGGTGTTGGACGAATAGTCGGCGGCGCCGAGCTCGACCCGCGCCACGTCGCTCACGCGCACCTGGCGCCCATCGTTGTCGGTGCGGATGACCACCCGCCCGAACTCTGCCGGGTCCTTCAGGCGACCCTGCGTCTCGATGTTGAGCTGGAACGCGTTGCCAGTGGGAGTAGAGCCGGGCTGACCAAGCGTCCCGGCGGCGACCTGGATGTTCTGCGCGCGCAACGCCTGGACGATGTCGCCCGCCGTCAGGTTCAGCGCCGCGGCCCGGCCCGGATCGATCCAGACGCGCATCGCGAAGTCGCGTGCGCCGAACATCCGCACATCGCCCACGCCCTCAATACGCGCCAGCCGGTCCTTGACCTGGGTAAGCGCGTAGTTGGAGATATAGCTGCGATCGACCGAATTGTCGGGGGAGATCAGGTTGACGACCATCAGGAAGTCCGGCGTGGTCTTCCGCGTCACGACACCAAGGCGCTGCACTTCTTCGGGCAGACGCGGCACGGCGACTGCGACGCGGTTCTGCACCAGCACCTGCGCGGCATCGAGGTTGGTGCCGGACTTGAAGGTGACGGTAATCGTCACATTGCCGTCGCCGGTCGACTGCGACGACTGGTACAGCATGTCGTCGACGCCGTTGATCTCCTGCTCGATGGGCGCAGCAACGGTTTCGGCGACGGTCTCGGCCGAGGCGCCAGGATAGCTCGCCGTGACCGTGACGGTCGGCGGCACGATGTCCGGGTACTGGGAAATCGGAAGCGCCAGATAGGCGATCGCACCGATGATCGTGATCACGATCGCGATGACGGCCGCGAAGATCGGGCGCGTGATGAAGAACCGCGAGAGGCGCATGGGGCCACTCCTCGTGCAAGAGATCAGAAACTGGGGGTGTCAGCCGCCGGGTGTTGGGGGCGTCCCGGCGGCTGACGGGTCACCGGGCGAAGGTTGCCTCGCCCGTGACCGGTGCCGTGAAGGTGGGTTGCTGCGCGGATGCATCGGGCGCGATCCTGCCGGGCTTCGGCTGAACCTTGGCACCAGGCATGGCCATTTGCGTGCCTGCGATCACCACCTTGTCCTGAGGCGTGAGGCCGGAGCGGATGATGCGCAGGCCGTCGACCACCGGTCCGAGCACAACCGGCTTGGGAGCAACCGTTCCGTCCGCGCCCACGGTGAGCACGAGCTTGCGCGCCTGGTCGGTCTGGATCGCCGCATCCGGGACCATCAACGCGCGCGTCGTTCCGCCGGCAGACAGCCGCATGTTGCCGAACATCCCAGGCGTCAGGAACAGCCCCGGGTTGCTCAGAACCGCACGCCCCCGGATCGTGCCCGATCGTGGATCGAGCCCGTTGTCGGTGAAGTCCAGCCGCCCCTTCCACTTATAGTCCGCCTCGTCCTGAAGCCGGATCTCGACCGGCGACGCGGCCGCACCCGCCTCCCGTGCGCGTTTGGTCTTGAGGAACAGCGCCTCGGAACCGTCAAACGTGAAGTAGATCGGGTCCAGCGCGTTGATCGTCGTCAGAAGCGAGCCGCCCTGCCCCTCTCCGGCCGCGACCAGATTACCCGGATCGACGCGGCGGTCCGAAATGCGACCTGAGATCGGGGCTCGTACCTGCGTGAATTCCACGTCCAGAGCGCGGCTTCGCACCCGAGCCTGTCCTGCGGCGACGGCGGCAGTCGCAGCGCGAACGCGCGCCTGCAACCGCTCGAGATCGCTTCTGGAGACGGCGTCCACGGTGACCAGCCGCTCTGCGCGGCCGAGATCCGCACGCGCGAGCGCAAGGTCGCTCTCCGCACTGGCGAGGCCGGCGCGTGCCTCCGCAAGCGCGGCGGTGAAGGGCCGAGGATCGATGGTGAAGAGCAGTTGCCCCTTGTGAACGACGGCCCCATCCGTGAAGTGCACGCCCGTGATCGCCCCGGCGACGCGCGGCCGGACCTCGACCGCGCGGCTCGCCTCGAACCGGCCGACGTAGTCGTCCCACTCGTTGATGTCGCGGACCAACGGCGCGGCCACGGTGACCACCGGCGGCGGTGGAGCAGCGGGCGCGGCAGGCGCGCCCTTGAAGGCGATGCCGGTGCTGCCGACCACCAGCGCGATCGGAAGGGCTATGACGCCCGCGCGCTGCCAGAAGGGCAAGCGGCGGAAGCGCTTCGCGAGACCTGCTCGCGAAGCTTCTTCGGTCTCAACTCGGGAAATCATGTTCATCGGGTACGCCTTCCCTGGTTCAGGGCTGAGCGGCCGCGGCTGATGCTGTCGAGCAGGGTTTCGTACTGCTCGTGCGTGAAGCCGGCCTGGTGGAATGCACGAATTTCATGGCGGGGAACGGCATCGCCGTGATGCCACGCAAGTACGGACATCCGACGCAGCGCCTCCAGGCGCGGATCCGCGAGCCGGGCGCTTCCGCTCTGGTTGCCGAAGACGGTGCCGAAGGCGATCGACAGCCGGCCCGGTGTCGCCAGGCTGGACAATCGGTCCTTCTGCGCGATCGCCACGACCGACCACTCGAGTGCCGAGAAGCCGACGTCGCCCACGACGGCGGGCACATCGACCGGCGCAGCAACGGGAGCACCCTGCAATTCGGTGAAGTTCATATACGCCATCACTCGTCTCCTCCTGCCGGACCGAGCTAGGGCGCACGCCCTCGCGCCGCGCGGAACGCCTCCGCCGGCCTGCCGGTCTTTGTCATTCAAGGGCACGACCCGGCCTGTCGCGCAGGAGGGGTCCTGCGGCGTCGCGTCCGGTTCGTTGGTTTAATTTGCTGAAGTCGCCGTCGGGGTTGGTCCCCGCTCGACGCTGCCTTTATCTTCTATACCGCCCAGTATAGAAACGCGGAGGCGACGGTCAAGAGCCTTTTCATACCGTACGGTATTTTTTGCAAGCGCGTAATGAGAACTCGACCGGCTTACGCCTCCGGCCACATCGCGAGACTGGTATCGATCAGCGCCTTCAGGTCCTGGCACGAGGCACCAGCCCCGCCCTGAACCGCCAATCCCTGCATGATCGCGGTGAGATAGCTGGTCAGCCCGACGGCATCGGTATCCGGTGGCAAGTCGCCTTCTGCCTTCGCCCGCTCGAACCGATCGATCAGTCCCTGTTTGGCGACTCGGCCGCGATGGATCACCTCCGCCCGGATCGACTCGGCCTCCGCACCGCAGGCG
Organism: Sphingomonas molluscorum; assembly: GCF_039522995.1. Classification (NCBI taxonomy): domain Bacteria; kingdom Pseudomonadati; phylum Pseudomonadota; class Alphaproteobacteria; order Sphingomonadales; family Sphingomonadaceae; genus Sphingomonas; species Sphingomonas molluscorum. Next base: position 14,037 of record NZ_BAAAEL010000004.1, read on the forward strand.
ACGGCGTTGATCACGCCCATGCAGCCCTTCGGATCGGAATTGCTCATCTGCATTTCCAACGCACTGCGCAGCAGATGCTCGGCCACCTTCCGAGCCGTCGGCTCCTTCAGCGCCTCGCCGATGTAGTCGAGCTTCTCGCGTTCGTAGAGGTCGAGCGCCATCTTGAAGAGCGCTTCCTTGTTGCCAAACGCCGCGTACAGGCTGGGACGCGTGATCCCCATCGCCTCGGTGAGGTCGGTAAGCGACGCGCCCTCGTAGCCCTTGCTCCAGAACACCCGCAGCGCGGCGGCGAGCGCCGTGTCGGCACAGAACTCGCGCGGACGACCCTTTGCGGAACAGCAAGCTTTCATAATGGTCGGTACATAATGGGTGCGCCGGAGAAATCCAGCGCCTTCCGCGGAAAAGCCCTTCGCGGCCATAAAGGGGAACCGATACGGACCTGCCGCCTTTGACCTGAAGAGGCCGCCAGCAAGTCGGAGAGGACAATGGACGAAGCTCGTGGACTCGTATTTGCGGCCGGCTATGCGGAGCCGGGCGCACGCGGGCTCTATCCGCTCACGATCACGGGCGAAGGCCTGACGGCAGGCCCGGCGCTTGCCGCGTACGTCAACGTCTCCGCAGGCATACGTCGGCCGGGCTCCGGGCTTTGGTATCTCGTCGACGAGAAGGCGGGCCGGGTGGTGCTTGCGGACGCCGATGCAGACTGGCGTGAGGTCGCCTCCGTATCGTCGGGCGGCGATGGTCCGTGTCACCTGGCGCTCGACGCTTCCGGTCGGCTGCTCGCGATCGCCAACTACGCGAGCGGGACGGTTGCGATGTACCGCCTCGATCCGGAGGGCCTGCCTTCCGGCCCGCCGGCCATCCACCAGAACGAGGGTCAGGGGCCGAATGTCGAGCGCCAGGAAGGGCCACATGCCCATTGGGTCGGCTTCGCCGCCGACGGACGGCTCTATGTCGCAGACTTGGGGACCGACCAGGTCCTTGCGTTCCCGACCCATGGCGCGACAGGCGCTTTGGGCGAGCCCAGCATCGCCCATGTCGCGCCACCGGGTTCGGGTCCGCGCCAGCTGGCGTTCCACCCCACCCTGCCGATTGCGTTCCTGGTGAGCGAACTCACGTCGACCTTGACCGTTCTCGGGATGAAAGAAAGCGGCGCACTTTCAGCGCAGCGCATCCTCTCCACTCTGCCGGCGGACGCAGCACCGGGCAGTCTCGGCGGCGCCGTTGCGCTCGACGCGGCGGGAACGCGCCTCTACGTCAGCAATCGCGGCCACGACAGCGTGGCAAGCTTCGCCATTGATCCAGAGGGTGAGGTCACGCTACTCGGGCACACCCCCAGCGGCGGCGCCTCCCCCCGCTTCCTGCTGCTACTCGAAGACCAGCTGCTCGTGGCGCATGAAAAGACCGGCGGCGTTACGATCCTCCCGCTCGACGGGACCGGACGTCCGAAGCTCGCGGTTGGCCGGGCGGACGTGCCCGGCGCAGCATTCCTCGGCGTGTGGCGCCCGTAGAGCGGCCAGCGCCCTACTGCGCGGGCAGGCGCGGACGGAACAACTGCCCGCCTTCGATCACATAGATGATCGCAATCAGGGCGAGGCCAATCCCAAGATAGCCGACTGCCAGCGGCAGGGTCGTCCCGCTGTACGACTGGCCGATCACCAGGCTCACGACGACCGCCCCCAGGCTCGTGATGAAGCCCTGCAGCGACGACGCCGTGCCGGCGATGTGGCCGACCGGCTCCATCGCCATCGCGCCGAAGTTGGAGCCGCACAGGCCGATGCAGGTCATGCTCAAAGCCTGGAACACGATGTAGCTCGTCAGTGTCTCCAGCCCGGCCTCGATCACGACGACATGGATGACGGACAGGGTAATGAGCGCGAGCACGGCGGATTGAGAGATGAGCCGCGTGCCCAGCCGCTCCACCAGCCGGCTGTTCGCAAAGGAAGCGACGCCCATGGCGAAGGCGCACAGCGCGAACAGCAGCGTGAAACGATCGCCTGCGCCGAACTCATCGACGAAGATCTGCTGGGCCGAGGATACGAACGCAAGGATGCCACCAAAGGTCAGCGAAGCGGCGATCGCATAGCCGATCGAGAAACGGTTGGTGAGGGTCAGCCGGTAGCTCTCGCGGAGAGCGGCGAGCGAAATCGGTACCCGCCGCGCGAGCGGCAGCGTCTCCGGCAGCCGGACCAGCGTCCAGGCGAGCACCACCGCGGCAAAGGCGCCCAGCGCGTAGAAGATGAAGCGCCAGGGCCCGAAGGCGAGCAGCGCCTGCCCCAGCGTGGGTGCCAGGATGGGCACCAGGAAGAAGATCATCTGGGCGATCGACATGGTGCGCGCCATCTGGCGCCCGGATGCCCCGTCGCGAACAATGGCGACTGCCAGCACGCGGGTGGAGGCGGACATCAGCCCCTGAAGCAAGCGCGCCCCAAGCAGGCCCACAAAGGTCACCGAGCCTGCGGCGAAGATGGCCGCGGCGACAAAGCCCGCCAAGGTGCCCACCAGGATGGGCTTGCGTCCGAAGCGGTCGGCAAGCGGGCCATAGACCAGCTGCCCGGCGCCGAAGCCCAGCATATAGGCGGTGACGATCCACTGGCGATGGTTCGGCGTGCTCACCGACAGGTCGCGGCCGATGTCTGCAAGCGCGGGCAGCATCAGGTCGACGCCCAGCGCGTTGACCGCCATGACCGCCGCGATGAAGGCGACGAACTCTCGCGGGTGCATGCCGGCGGGTGCGGGATGAGGCTTCATGCGGGTGCCTATCGACGAGGCGAACGCGAAGAACAAGCGACGACGGGCAACTCCAGTGTGCAAGGCCCCCTTTCCCCCGCTGCGTATCCATGTCGCACGATCCGGTCCCTCAGCCGTCTTGGCGGGAAGAGAGTTGTATGCACGTCATCCCCCGGAACGCACGACCGGATTTGGCCACCCTCGTCCTGTACCCCGCGGGACATGTCGGACGCCCGTGACATGGGCAGTTCCAAGTGAGGACCCGATCATCGGTGACGCACGAGCGCCGGCACACGTCCGAAGGCGAGCACGGTCATCCTGCAACCCGACCGGCCATGTTCAAGCCGCAGTACGTCCCAATGGAGCGACAACCGCATGCTCCGGTGGCTGCTGCACCTTCCGCGCCCCGGTGAGGCGCCGGTAGGTTGCCAGCGCCTGACCGACGACCTGGTCCATGTTGTAGTAGCGGTAGGTTGCCAGCCGCCCGACGAAGCTGACCGAGGGCTCCGCCAGGGCCAGTGCCTCGTACCGTTTGTAGAGCGCCTGGTTCTCCTCGCAGGGGATCGGGTAATACGGATCGCCCGTCGCGCTCGGATACTCGAAGGTGACGCTGGTGCGGTCTGCCTCCTGTCCCGTCAGGTGCTTGTATTCGGTCACCCGCGTGTAGGGTGTCGCCTCGTTCGGATAATTCACGACGGCAACCGGCTGGTGCCAGGGTTTGTCGAGCGTCTGGTGCTCGAACTGCAGGGACCGGTATGGAAGCCTGCCGTAGCGATAGCCGAAATACTCGTCCACGGGGCCGGTGAACACCAGATGGTCGTGCGGATAGGCGTCGCGGACCTCACGGTAATCGACGCCCAGCAGCAGGTCGATGTTTGGATGGTCCAGCATGCGCTCGAACATCCGGGTATAGCCTTCAAGCGGCATCGCCTGGAACTGGTCGGTGAAGTAGCGATCGTCGGTGCCGGTCCGGGTGGGCACCCGCGCGGTGACCGACTTGTCGAGCTCCGACGGGTCCCGTCCCCATTGCTTGCGCGTGTAGCCGCGGAAGAAAGTCTCGTAGAGCTCCCGTCCTACCTGCGAGACGACCACGTCCGCGGAAGTCCGGATCGGCACCACGGGCTCCGCGCGCTCGGCGAGGAACGCCGCGACCTCCTCGTCACTCTGCATGTCGAGGCCATAGAGCGCGTTCAGCGTCGTACGGTTGATCGGCATAGGCACCAGTTGCCCGTCGACGGACGCGAGCACCCGATGCTCGTAGGGACGCCATTCCGTGAACCGCGAAAGATAGTCGAAGATCTCTTGCGAGTTGGTGTGGAAGATGTGCGGCCCATATTGGTGGATCAGAATGCCGGCGTCGTCCTTGTGGTCGAAGGCGTTCCCTCCCACGTGTGGCCTGCGGTCCACCACCAAAACCCGCTTGCCACCATCGGCGGCGAGCCGCTCCGCCATGACGGCTCCCGCGAAGCCGGCACCCACCACCATCACGTCGTAACGATCCTGCGACGCGGGCCAGACCGTCGGAGACACCACGGGCTCGATCCGCCCCCGCGCCGCGATCTCTGCCGAGATCAACGCCGCCATCTCGAAGGCCGTGCTGTTCCAGGAAGTGCGGGCGAGGACCGCGTCGGCTTCCTCCAGCCACGCCCGGTCTCCCGCGCGCAACTGCATGGCCGCCTCGCACGCGGCGATGAACGCGTCGGGACTGTCGGCGATCTGCACTGCCGAAAGCGAGCCGTAATGGCGCACGACATCCGTGATCGGCGTGGACACCACCGGACAGCCGGCGGCCAGATACTCCGGCGTCTTCGTCGGGCTGATGAACCGCGTCGCCTCGTTGATCGCGAACGGCATCAGGGCCACGTCCCAGCCGGACATATGGTCCGGCAGCGCGGTGTACGGCTGGGAACCCAAATAGTGGATGTTCGGACGACGCGGCAGCTCGTGCTCGCCGATCTTCACCACGGGGCCGATCACCACCAGAGACCAATCGGGACGCGCGTCCGCAACGGCCTCCAGAAGCTCCAGATCCATTCGCTCGTCGATCACGCCGCTGAAGCCGAGCCGCGGACCCGCAATCGCCGCCTGCTCCGCCGGGATCGCGCCGCCTTTTCGCGCCCGAGCGAAGTGAGGAACGTCGATGCTGGAGGGAAATGCGTGGACGTTCGAGTGGCGGTCGCGCTTGGCCTCATACAGGCTGGTGCCACCGGTAAAGACGAGGTCGGCTGCTTCGAGCAGCAAGCGCTCGCGGTCGAGCAACTCAGGGGGAGCCCCCCGGAACGCGGACAGTTCGTCCATGCAGTCGTACACGACGCAGTCCGCCTGCACATGCTGCGAAAAGGGCAGCATCATGGGCGTGTAGTACCAGCGGATGATGCTGCCGCGGGTGCCGATCAGGGCAGCGTTCAGCAGCACCGCCAGCTCGGCGTCTTCGTCCCGGCCGCGCAGCGACTCGTCGAGTTCGGGCGTCAGCACCTCCACGCCGCTGCCCTCGCAGACGCTCCGACGGAGGCGCGCGGTCCCGATGCCGGCCACATACTCCGGCTCCTCCCAGAACAGCACATGATGCGTGGCGGCAAAGCGCGTCATCAAATGCTGCGGACGCTGGAAGACGAACGCCCATCGCAGATGGCTGAAGCAGATCAACGTCGGACGATCACTGGGCCCAGAGGAAAGTCCCGGAAGGCTGGTTTCCGACGGCACCTGCTTGTTCACGCGCGCCCCCTTCAGATGTTCTCTGGGTAACCTTACTGAAACCTGTGCGCGCAAGAAATGTTCCGCTAAGTCTTTGCCGACCAACATAGATCAACATGCTTGTGCGGAACGATGCGCGCTCGCAGCCGTTGCAGGCCCACAGATCGAGAGGTGTCGGATGCCGGACATCGAGCTCTGGGGTGGTGTCGAATGCACGGTAAACCGCACGCGCGACGGGTACCTCGACCAGTGCCGCCTGAGCGGCCACCACGATCGAATATCGGACCTGGACCGCTTTGCCGAACTCGGTCTCAAAGCGATACGCTACCCCGTGCTTTGGGAGCGGGTGGCACCTGACGGGCTTGCGACGGCCGACTGGAGCTGGCCTGACGAGCGGCTGGAACGGCTTCGAGAACTCGGCATCCGCCCCATTGTCGGACTGGTCCATCACGGCAGCGGCCCCAGCCACACCAACCTGCTCGACCCGGGGTTTGCGCCGGGATTGGCCGATTTTGCTGCCCAGGTTGCGCAACGCTACCCCTGGATCGAGGCCTGGACGCCGGTCAACGAGCCGCTGACCACCGCCCGCTTCTCTGCTCTCTACGGCCATTGGTACCCGCACAGCGCGGACGAGGGCTCCTTCTGGCTGGCATTGCTCAACCAGGTGGATGGCGTCCGATTGGCGATGCAGGCCGTGCGTCGGGTGACCCCGGCCGCGCAGCTGATCCAGACGGACGATCTCGGCCGCGCCTATGCGACCACGCGCCTGGCCGAACAGGCAGCGTTCGACAACCTTCGTCGGTGGGCCGGGTGGGATCTGCTGTTCGGCCGGGTCACGCGGCAGCACCCGCTGTGGGAGCGGATCGCCGCCTTCGGCCTCGGTGATCGGATGCGGGCGATCGCCGATGCCCCCTGCCCGCCCGATATCGTGGGCGTAAACCACTATCTCACGAGCGATCGGTTCCTGGACCATCGGCTGCAGCGCTATCCGCCCTCCACGCACGGCGGAAACGGACGGTTCGCCTACGCCGACACCGAAGCCATCCGAGTTCTCGACCCGCCCCCCGCCGGGCTGGGCGGCGTCGTGCGCGAGGCGTGGCAACGCTACCGAACGCCGATCGCGATCACTGAGGTGCACAATGGCTGCACCCGCGAGGAACAGTTGCGCTGGGCAGCCGAGGCCTGGGAGACGGCCTGCGCTGCGCAAGCATCGGGCGTTGACCTGCGCGCGGTCACCGCCTGGTCGCTGCTGGGGAGCCATGGCTGGGACACGCTGCTGACCGGATCCGGAAGCTACGAACCGGGGGTGTTCGACGTATCGAGTGGCACCCCGCGGCCCACGGCGCTGGCAGAGCTCTGGCGCGGCCTGCCGAAGCGCGCAGCCCGCCATCCGCTCGCGCAGGAACCCGGCTGGTGGCAGCGCCCCGACCGGTTGCTCTACTCCCCCATGCCGCACCCGGGAGCACGACGGCCACAGGACGCGAGCCCGTCTACGCCCCCGCTGCTGATACTCGGCGCCACGGGTACGCTCGGCCAAGCGATCGCGCGCGCCTGTACGATCCGGCACATCCCCCATGTTCTGTCGGATCGCACGAGGATTGATCTTGCTAGGCCGCACGGCTTCGGCCGCTCGATCGAGGCCATCGGCCCGTGGGCGGTGGTCAACGCGGCTGGCTGGGGCGACGTCGATGCTGCCGAAGCGGAAGAAGAGGCCTGCCGCCGGACCGATGCAGAAGGCGCGGTGGCACTTGCAGAAGCGTGCGCCGAGCGCGGGATCGCATATCTGGGCTTTTCCAGCGACATGGTGTTCGGCGCGGACGACGGCCGGCTTCATGTCGAGACAGACGCCGTGCAGCCCCTCAACGCCTATGGCCGCAGCAAGGCGGAGATGGAGGCGGGCTGCACCCGTCTGGACAACACGCTGATCGCCCGCACCGGCGCCTTCTTCTCGCCGACCGGCCGCTTCGACTTCGCGCATGCGGTGGTGGACAGCCTGGAAGCAGGTCGCCCGTTCCAGGCCACGTCCGACTACCTCGTCTCCCCCAGCTATGTACCCCAAGTGGCGGAAGCTGCACTCGACCTGCTGATCGATTGCGCAACCGGTGTGTGGCACCTCACGAACGGTGAGACCCTGAGCTGGGCCGAGTTCGCGCGGCGGATCGCGCATCGTGCAGGCTTCGACGCCGGCCTGATCGAGGAAATCCCGGGCCCCCTTCCCGACTGGCGCGCGCCACGACCGCGCGGTGCGCGCCTCGCCACGGAACGGGGCGCGCCGCTCGGTGGCCTCGATGCTGCCATCCTCCGTTTCTTGCGCGAAAGGGCGGCAGCGAAAACCACTCAACCGCGAGCACTGCGAGCCGCCACCTGAACCCGTCAGCCCGAGACGGCGCAACCTTCCGGTCGCGCCGCAGAGTTCCGTTCAGCGGCCCTGATGAGGATCCACGCCGACGCCCGTGAGCGGGACCGCGATCCGCGCGAGGTCCTCGGCGGGAGCCTTTGCTTCAGCCCGATCGTAGGTGAGGAGGCCGTTGATCTCGTCCTCCACGTCGGTCGTCTGGGTGTAGACGGCCGCGCTCAGTCCCTCCTCGCGCGCCTGGCGGATGATCTCGTCGAACTTGACGCGGTAGCGCTTGAGATAATCCTGGCCGTCGGCGGCCACCTGATATCCCCAGTTGCGCTTGCCGGCCCGCCAGATGTGGCCGCGCATCGGAAGGCCGATGCCGCCATATTCGCCGATGACGATGGCGCGGGTGCTGGAGCGCGGCGGGACGTTCGGCTTGTCCTCATAGGTGTGGATGTCGACCATGTCCGACGCGTCCGGCGCAACGTCGAGCCAGCCGCTGTCGGCGTTGACGACCCGGCTTGGGTCCATCCCCTTCACCAGCTTGGCGAGCGTTGATGAGTCATACTGCCCCCAACCCTCGTTGTTCACGACCCAGGTCACGATCGAGGGAAAGGACCGGAGATCCCCGATCATCGCGGCAAGTTCCTGCTGGAACTCCGTCATCGCGATCGAGGACAGCACCGCCTGGCTTTTGCTCGATCCGGTGACGAACTGGTCCTCGTCGCCGCCGGAGGGCATGTCCTGCCAGATCAGCATCCCGAGCCGATCCGCGTCGTAATAGTATCGCGCGGGCTCAACCTTGATGTGCTTGCGCAACATGTTGAACCCGGCCTTCTTCAGGAAGACAATGTCGCTCACCATGGCCTCTTCCGAAGGCGGGGTGAGCAGGCCGTCGGGCCACCAGCCCTGGTCCAGCGTCCCGTTCTGGAAGAGCGGCTTGTTGTTGAGCAGAATTGCGGGTTGCCCCTCTACCGCGCCTGGTCCAATCGAGACCTTGCGCATGGCGAAATATCCTTTCACCCGATCCACTGGCGTGCCGACCACCTGAGCCTGAGCGTAGGTCGCGCTCTCACGTTCCGTGAACCGTGCGTCATAGGCCGTACGCGTCCGCTCCTTCGCTCCTGCATAGGGGTCCTTGATCGTCACCAGCTCGGCGGAAAGATCGTAGAGGAACGGGTCGTCCGGTGACCAGAGATGCGCGTTCGGGATCGGCAGGCTACCGTGCCGGTTGGCGCGCACGATGGTGCTCGCAATGACCTGTCCGTCCTTGCTCGCGGTAAGGCGCACCGCATCGGTATCGTTGGCAGAACGGTTGAGCGCGACATCCACTTCCAAACGGCCGCGATCGATGTCCGGTGTGGCGCGCACGTCCGCGATGTGCAGTTCGGACACCGGCTCCAGCCATACGGTCTGCCAGATGCCGCTGACGGGCGTGTACCAGATGCCCTGCGGCGCCAGCGTCTGCTTGCCGCGCGGCTGCACGCCATCGGAAGTGGGATCGGCGACCTGGACCACCAGCTCGTTGTCTCCGCTCCGCAGGTGCGCGGTGATATCGAAGCTGAAGGTGGCGGAACCGCCCTTGTGCGCTCCCACATAGGCGCCATTCACCCAGACGGCCGCTTCATAGTCGACCGCGCCGAAGTTCAGAAGCACGTGCTGCCCGGCCCAATCGACAGGCACAGCGAAACTGCGCCGATACCAGATGCGGTCGTCCGGAAGAACGGGGCGCTGCACGCCCGAGAGCTTCGATTCCACCGCGAAAGGAACGAGGATCTTCCCCTGCATCTGCGCGGGCCGGGGTGTGCCCGCTTTCGCGATCGCATAGTCCCATTGGCCGTTGAGGTTGAGCCAACGGTCCCGCACCCGCTGCGGACGCGGATAGCTGCGCCACGCGTTCTCCGGCGTGACCTCCCGGCCCCACTTCGTCGTCAGCGCAGTCTTGTAGACGATCGCGTCCGGCGCGGCGGGAACCGTGCGCTGAGCCAACGCCGGAACGCCGCCGGCAAAGCTGAGCGTGCTCCCCAGCAACAAGGCCGTGCGGAAAAATGCCATCAGATCCTCCCTTTTTCTTTCCAGCCTAACGGCAAGGAACGAAGGAGGCGACCGTAATTATCTTATCTTTCGACCGGACCTTTCAGGCTCAAGCCTCTGCCGCAGCGGAGGTCTGCCATCCGCCTCCCAGCGCCAGGAACAAGCGGACCTGATCTGCGGCGATGCGGCTTTCCTGCGCCGCCAGCGCCTGTTCGGCGGAAATCAGAACCCGGTCCGCATCCAGTACCGGCAGGAATCCCTGGCGCCCGGCGCGAAATAGCGTCTGCGCATCCCGTGCCGCCTGCGCTGCATGAGACCGCGCCTCCTCCAGCTCGCGGCGGCGATCGAGATCGCGTGCATAGACCGTGAGCGCCGTCTCCACCTCGCGAAGGGCGGTGAGCACCACCCCGTCGAAGCGCGCGTACGCCGCATCCGCCTCGGCCTCGGCCATGCCGATGCGGGCGCGCACGCGCTTGCGGTTCGGAAACTCCCAGCTGATCAGCGGCCCCAGCCCGAACTTGAACGTGTCCGATGCCAGGAAGGACTCTGCGAGCCCCGCTGAGCCGACGGACGCGCCGAGACGGATCTTCGGATACAGGTCCGCGGTTGCGACCCCGATCCGGGCAGTTGCCGCGCGCAAGAGCAGTTCCGCCTGCCGGACGTCCGGTCTGCGCCGCAGCAGTGCGGCCCCGTCACCGATCGGGACGGGCCGATCCAGCTGTGGCTCCCGCCCGCAGCCCGCCACCCGCCGGTCGAACTCGGCAGGCGGCTTGCCGGTAAGGGTCGCAAGACGAAACAGCGCCGTCTGCTTCTGGGCGATCAGGGTCGGCAGATTGGCACGAACCTGCGCCTCCTGCGCGGTGGAGCGGGTCACGTCGAGCGTGCTGCCGCGTCCCCCACGAACCAGCCGCCGTGTCAGCTCGGTGCTGCGTCGCTGCAGATCGAGCGCTTGCTGCACGACGCCGATCTCATGCCCCGCAGCACAGGCCTCGACATAGGCGGCGGTGGTCTGGGCGACGACGGTCACGCGGGTCGCGTCATACGCCGCCTGCGTCGCTGCCACATCGGCATCCGCCGCCTCGATCGCGCGGCGGATCTGACCCGCCAGATCAAGCTGGTAGCTCGCCGATGCCTCCAGCGAATAGACCCAGAAGGACGGGAACGCCTCGCCCGGCATCAACTCTTCCTGTGCCGAGGGCATGGCGCGCGAGATGCTTGCGCCGAGCTCCGTCTGCGGCTCTCGCGCATCCTCGGTGATGGTGCGCTGCGCCTGGGCTCGCGCGATGTTGGCCGCTGCCACGCGCAAGTCGGTATTCGCGGCGATGGCCTCCGCCACGAGGCTGTCGAGCACCGGGTCGCGGTACAAACGCCACCAGTCCTGGGGAACGGCAGTCTCGGTGAAGGCAGGCTCGTTGCCGCTCAAGAACGGCGCCTTGGCAGAAGGGCGCTCGGCGATCGCCGCCTCCGGACGGTGGTAGTCGGGCCCGACCGGCGCGCAAGCGGCTGCCGCCACAGTGGCAAGCAGGGGAACGACTTTCCGCAGCATCGACGATCTCATGCCGTCTTCTCCGGGTTAGCGCGGGCTTCGAGCCCCCCTGCCACCGTACCGGGGCGCGGTGCAGAAGACGGCTCGCGATGGACGACGTTGACCGTCGCGGTGCGGCCGACGACCAGAGACAAGCCCGCCGGGACGCGGTCCAGCACGATCCGCACCGGGACACGCTGGGCAAGGCGCACCCAGTTGAAGGTCGGGTTGACGTTGGGGAGCATCTTTTCACCCGCGGTGCGATCGCGATCGTCCACGCCGCTGGCGATGCTCTGGACATGACCCTCGATCACCCGCTGCTCCCCCATCAGATGGACTTGCACCCGGTCTCCCGGCGCGATCCGAGGCAGCTTGGTTTCCTCGAAGTAGCCCACGGCATGGATCGACTTGCGATCGATGATCGCGAACTCGGCGCGGCCGGCAGTGGCATAGTCGCCGGGGCGAAGGTCGAAGTTGGTGATGGTGCCATCCACGCCCGACCGCACCTCCGTACGCGCGAGGTTGAGCCGCGCCGTCTCCAGCTGCACCTGCAGGCGGGCGAGTTCGGCCTGAAGCTGCTCGACCTTGGCGTCTCCCTGCTCGCGTTCCTCGGCCGGGACCAGGTCCCCTAGGGTACGGTTACGCCGCGCCTCGCGGCGGGCCTGCGCGATCAGGACCCGCTGCGCCGCGATCCCCGCCTGCGCCTGCTTGACCGCGAGTTGGTAGCGCGGCCGGTCGATGATGAACAATGGGGTGCCAGCGCGCACCTCCTGGTTATCGTGCACCAGCACTTCGGTCACCAGCCCCGACACGTCCGGCGCAACCTGCACCACGTCCGCACTGATGCGACCGTCGCGGGTCCAGGGATCCTCCTCATAATGCCGCCACAGGGATTCGGCGACGAAATAGCCGGCGAGGACGATGGCGAAGGTGATCAGGACGCGAATGATGATGACGGGTTTCATGACGGTCTCAGAAGGAAAGCGCGAAAGGAGTGCCGGTGGACAGGGCGGCCGCGACCAGCCCCCACAGGACGACTACCAGGGCGAAGTCGAACAAGCCCCGGTGGAAGACGAAGCGGTAGAACCCCACACGGGCGAGTGCCCATTCGATCGGGAGCGACACCGCATAGGCGACGATCGCCGCGATCAGCAGCGGGTGGACATAGATGCCGTTGATGTCGATCTGGCCGTTCATGCGGCAAGGGCCTCCGGTTGCCAGGCGCTGGCGTCGGGAAAGAGATTGCGGCGCAGGCCGACGAGTGCGTGCAGCGTCGGCTCACGGCCAGGGAAGTCCGCCGGCGTGTCCAGGGTCAGCGCCAATGCGACGTCGATCTCGTCGAGCAGCATCAACGGCGCACGTTCGCTCGCTCCGTTTCCGAGCCGGCGGAAGTGGCGTCCGAGGGTTGCGACAAGCCGCTCCAACGCGACCCGTGCGACGCCCGACGGGGTCGTTCGCGCCGCTTCGCGGACCTGAAGCACGCCCAGGCCGACGCGAAGATCGCGAAGGGCGTCGGTTCCAGCGAGCCTGAGGTCCGCGGCTGCGCGCGGGAGGCGGGGAAGGATAAGCCCCACCCGGTCCAGCATGCGACTGGTCCAGGCCGCCGGACTGCGGATCGAACGCCCCTCGGCCGCGTCGGCGAGATCGCGCCAGCCGGCCCGCAGGACCCGCAGCACCGCAGCCGCGGGATCCAGCACGCGCACCAGACGGGTCGCGAAGATCGCGGCCAGAACCCCCGCGCACAACGCGAAATTGCTGTTCACGAAGGTGGCGAAATCGGACGGACCATAGTTGTTGTTGAGCGCCAGCCCGCCCGCGATCCCTACCACCAGCGGCATCGTCGCACCGGCGAGTGCCGGGAAGGCGACTGCCACGCCGAGCGGCAGGAAAAGGGGCGCGAGTACCAGCGCCAGCAGCGGAAAGCCGCTGATCATCGGCAGGATGGCGAACAGGTACAAGCCGACGAGCGGAATGCCGGCCGCGGTGCCGTAGAGGAAACCACGCTGCGCGACGGTGGGATCGTCCATGGCCGCGAAGAAGCAGCACATGACGGCGGCGATCATCGTCGCAGTGGCGCCGTCCGGCCAACCGCTGAAGATCCAGAACGCGGCGCATCCCCCGGTCGCCAGCACTGCGGCAAAGGCCGAGCGTAGCGCGAGCCCATAGTCGAGGTGGAACTTGCGCGGGCGCGCCGCCCGGATCGTCTGCCGCAACGCTTGGGGCAGCTTCTCCTCAGGGAAGCGGATCGCGCGTGCGAGCGACCGGATGGTCCCGAGCAAGACAATCAGTTCCGCCAGCCGACCTGCAAGGTTCACCTGGAGAAGCGCATTCCAGTCGTGTCGGCTCGCCGCCTCCCGCGAAAGCGCTTCGGCCCGCTCGCGGAGCATGTCCGGATCTGCGGCAGCGGGATCCTCGATCCAGCTGCGGACGTCCTCGATCAGCCGATCGAGGTGCTCCGGTAGCGCCCCTGCCGCCCGCAGCGTGACGATGCGATCCTCGATCGCGGAGGCCATCGGCAGCAACAGCACCAATCGGTCCTGAAGCGCGGCCAACGTCCTGCGCTCCGGACGAATCCGCGCGGTGTCATAAGGCAGATGCGTGCCCAGCAGATGGAGCTCGGTCGTGTCGTTCGCGAGGCGGCGGCGCTCCATCTCCGTCTCTGGGGAGGAGGCGCCGGACAGGGCGTCCGCGGTCCAGCGCTCGGCATCCGCCAGAATGTCGCGCAGCCGATCGCGTACCGCATCGCCCACGCTCAGCGGGAAGATGATCGAGTGGAACAGCATCGCGCAGAACACGCCGAGCCCGATTTCCTGGGCGCGGAGCACCGCGGTGCCGAACACCAGCTCCGGGTGACCTGCGGAGGGGAACCCGACGAAGGCGGCCGTATAGCCGGCCAGCATGAAGAGGTAGGAGCGCGGGGTACGGTCCATCAGCGAGACGAACAGGCAGCCGCCGACCCACAGGGCCATCACGAGCGTCAGCAACACCGGCGCGTTCACGAATGCCGGCACCATGAGCACTGCGGCGCCCGCGCCGACCACGGTCCCGATGAGGCGGAACACGCCCTTGGAAACCGACGCGCCGGACAGGGGCTGGCTCGCGATATAAACGGTCACCATTGCCCAGAAGGGACGTTCCAGGCCGATCTCAAAGGAGAGGAACAACGCCAGCAAGGCGCCGGCAAAGGCGTTGGCCGAGAACACCAGATGACGCACGCCGATCGTCACGCGGCCGGCGTCCCATCTGCACATTCCTGGAGGACAACCGCCAGGCGGTCCATCACCCGCAACGCGGCGGCAACATCTTCGTCCGGGATGCCCGCGAAGACGCGCGCGCGCAACGTCGCCGAACGCTCTTCGACCTCCGCCGCAAGGCTCCGGCCGGCGTCGGTGAGGTGGAGGGTCTTGGCGCGGCCGTCCTCGGGATCGGGACGACGATCGAGGAGACCCGCCTGCAGCAGCTGCTGGATCAGCGGCACCAGCGATGCCCCTTCCAGCCCCAGCTCTTCTGCCAGCGTGCCTTGGCGAAGCCCGTCTCCCATCCGGCCGATCAGCATCACGGCAAGCGCCGTGGTGTGGGACAGCTCGAGCGAGGAGAGCCCCTTGTCGATGTAGCGCCGATAGGCGCGCGCGAGCGGCATCAGGCGGTGCGTGAACCCGCGTTGCAGCTGTTGATCCGGCATGGCGACGCCAGATAGTTAGGAAGCTAACTAAATGGAACCCCACTCAGCAACATTTTGTTGCAAACCATGGCCAGGTCTCCACAGGGGACGCCCCCGGAGGCGCATCGCACAAGGTCGTCATGGCATTGACGCGATCCCCGCCCATCGGGAAATGACCAGCAAGAAGAATTGGGGAGAATGAATGATGTCGATCCTGCGCCGGAGCATAGGGCTGTTCCTCGTCGCCACAGTGGCAGCCTGCGCGCCGGCCTCTTCACTGCGGGTGATGACCTTCAACGTCCGCCTTTCCTACGATGAGGGTCCGACCCGGTGGGACGTGCGGCGCCCCGTGATGGTAGCGACGATCCGCGACACCCAGCCGGATGTGATCGGCACGCAGGAACTGCACCAGCGGCAGGGCGACGATCTGCTCCGCGCGCTGCCGCAATATCGCTGGTTCGGCCGCGACCGACGGGGCGGTCACGCGGATGAGCACATGGGCATCCTGTATCGCACCGACCGGCTCCGGCTGGTGACCGAGGGCGATTTCTGGCTGTCGGACACGCCCGAGCAGCCTGGCAGCATGAGCTGGGGTACCGATCTGCCGCGCATGGCGACCTGGGGCGTGTTCGAGACTCTCGGCCGCAACCCGCGCCGCTTCGTCTTCGTCGACACCCATCTGCCGCACCGGGATCAGGACGCGAAGGCTCGCGAGCAGGGCGGCGCCCTGATCCTGTCGCGCCTGCCGGCGATTGCCAAGGACCTGCCGCTCGTCGTCGCTGGCGACTTCAACGCCGAACCGGACAGCGGAGTCTACGCTGAATTCTCCAAGGCACTCACCGACGCCTGGACGGCGGCTCCGCGAAAGCAGGGTCCCGAACTCACCTTCCACGATTTCACGGGCGTCGGCAAAAAGCGCATCGATTATCTGTTCGTCCGCGGCTTCCAGATCAAGGAGGCGACGGTCGACACGCACCACGAGGGCACGACCTACGCCTCGGATCACTTCCCCGTGATGGCGACGGTAGCCTTCGAGAAATAGGGGTAAGGAAGAGCCCCGCATGATCAAGACCCTGATGGTAGCCGCCCGCGATCGCGGGCGGCTTGCAGAAATCCTGCAGATCGCCTCGCGCTTCGGCCTCGGGGTCTTGCTTGCCCGACTGGGGCTGGAGCGGAACGACGGCGAAGTCGACAACCCGCAGACCCTTCCGCGCCGCACGCGACTGGCGCTGGAGGCCTTGGGACCGACGTTCGTGAAGCTGGGCCAGATCCTGGCCACGCGCGGCGACCTGCTGCCCCCGGAATGGATCGCGGAACTGGAGCAACTGCACAGCGGCGCTCCTACCCTACCCTTCGGCGCCCTCCGTCCCGCGGTGGAAGAAGCGCTGGGCCAATCACCCGAGTCCGCATTCGGGAGCTTCGATCCGGAACCCCTGGCCGCCGCCTCCATGGCACAGGTCCACCGCGCGACCCTGAAAGACGGCACGCCCGTCGTTCTCAAGATCCGGCGACCGGACATCCGGCCGCGCATGGAAGCCGACCTGCGGCTGATCGCCCAACTGGCCTCGGTGGCGGAAGCCGCGAGCGCCGAGGCTAGGCGCTTCGCGCCCGCCGCGATGACGCGCCAACTCGCCGAAGCCGTGCTGGAGGAACTCGACTTCACCGGGGAAGGTCGCAACGCCGACCGGCTTCGCGCCGACTTCGCAGGCGATCCGCGCGTGGTGGTGCCGGAGATCCACTGGGCCTGGACCTCCGAAGCGCTGCTGGTGATGGATTACATCGCGGGAACCCCGCCCCGAGACGGCGAGCGTCTTCGTGCGGCGGGTATCGATCCGTCGGAAATCGCGTCGCTTGGCGCCGACATCGTGCTCGACATGGTGTTGGTGAACGGGCGCTTCCATGCAGATCCGCACCCAGGCAACCTGCTGTGCCTACCCGGCAACCGTATCGCCTTGCTCGACCTCGGCATGATCGGTCATGTCTCTCCGCGACGCCGCGAGGAGTTCATCGCCTTCACCCAATCGCTGAACGCCGGTGATCCGGCTGCTCTGGCCGACGTCCTCGCGACCTGGTCCGCCGGAAGCGCCGTGCCGCGCGACCGCGTCCAGGCCGCAGCGGAGCGGTTGATCGTGCGCCATGGTGGCGGCCGTGTCGTCCTGAGCGCCATGGTTGCGGACTTCCTGCCATTGATGCGCGACGAGGGCATGACGATGCCCCCCGACCTGCTGTTGATCTTCAAGGCGCTGGCGACGATCGACGGGGTGCTCACGGCGATCCAGCCCGACTTCGACCTGTCTTCGGCGATGCAGCGTTCGTCGCTGCGGATCGCACAGGCCCGGCTCTCGCCCGATCATTGGCTGCCGACGCTTCAGGCGCTCGCGTGGGAACTCAGCAAGATCGGAAGCGACGCGCCGCGGCTGCTCCGCGCCGCAATCCGGCGTCTCGAAAGCGAACCTGCCCAGCCACCACCGGATGCCGGAGCAGCGATCATCACCGGATCGCGCTGGATCGGCGGTGCGATCGTCGCGGGCGCAATGCTGATCGGTGGCGCGATCCTGCTGGCCTAGCCGGCGATCTTCTCACTCGCCGGGGGCGGTTCGAACCCGAAGACGCTGCGCCCCCCATATCCGTGGCTTGAACGGCGTTCCTGCGCGATTAGTGCTTTCACCGAGGGACCGGTGGCATCCCGCTCCAGCCGTCGCGCCTGCGCGTCCAGCCGGCGGATCGCCGCGAGTTCCTCCGTCTCGCCGAGTTTCGCCTTGATCACTGCCCGCTTCATGACCGCGATGCTCTGGTCGTAGACGCGGGTGGGCACCGGAAAGGGGTGACGGTCCTTGCCGCCATGCGCGAGCGAGAAGCGCGCGGGATCGGTGAACCGGCAAGGGGAGCCGTGCACCACCTCCGCTACCATCGCGAGCGCCTGCACCGTCCGCGCGCCGACCCGCGGCGACAGCAGCAGGTCGGCGAAATCGACCGGCGCGCGATCCGCCGCGGCGGCGAGGTTGCCGTGGAGGCGACGCGCCACGATGTTCTCGGGCCGCACGTCGTGATGATCTGGCATCACCAGGTGCGGCAGCAGGCCCTGTGCCGGCGCAGCTGGCTCAACGGGCTGCATTCGAGCAAACTCCCGCACGATCCCGTCCGGACCGAGTGTCGCCAGCACCTCCAGTTGGCGCTCCCGGGAGGGCGCCGCGCGACGGTCGGCCAGATTGACGATCATTCCCTGCCCGCGGCCCTCGATGGCGGCGTGGGGAGCATCGACGAAGCTGGTGATCCCCTCCGACAGCCAATGATAGCGGCGCGCCTGCCTGCGATCCCCGTTCATCCCCTGCTGCACGACCACCCAGCGCCCCTCATCCGTGACGATGAAGCCGTGGAGATAGAGGTCGAACCCGTCCTGCACCGCGGCACTGTCGACCTTCGCGACAAGCCGGCTGGCCTTGCCAAGCGCCGCGCCATCCAGGCCCACTCGGTCACCCACTGCCGCGAGTTCCGACGGCGTCGCCCGCGAATGACGCCCTCGACCGCCGCACACGTGGATACCGAGTTCGCCCGAGAGCGGTGCCAGCCCCCTCTTGAGCGCTCCGAGGACACTCGTGGTGATGCCGGAGGAATGCCAGTCCATCCCCATCACTGCACCGAACGACTGGAACCAGAAAGGGTGCGCCAGCCGCCGGAGCAACTCGTCGCGGCCATATTCGTGGACGATCGCCTCGACGATGACCGCGCCAAGCTTCGTCATCCGCTGGCCGAGCCAAGCCGGCACCCTGCCGCCGTGCAGCGGCAGATCGGCGCTTCCGGCACGGCGCGTCACCGGCAGATACTCGTAAGAGGCGAGACGTGAGCGAGCATGGACATCGCCGTAGCACGTCAAGAACGAACACGGAACAGCTCGCCTCCCGCGGGTACTACAGGCCCTCCCCGCCGACCCAATGTGCGTTCGACAGCCGCCGCGCCACGTCCCAGGTCTGGCGGCGAATATCCGGCACGGCGACGATCTCCCAGAAAGCGCCGCGTGTCATGGGGCCGAGTGCGAACAGCCGTTCGCTTGCCGAGCCGTCCGTCCGCACCACCTGGCCGCTGACCGTGACGTCGAGACCTAGATGCTCCGGGTCCGGACGCACTGCGCCGCGATCGACCAGCCTGTGCAGCAGCGGCTCACTGGTGCGCAGCAGGTCACCTTGGGGTCCGGTGCAGTTGATGATCCGGTGGACATGCAGCCGCTGTTCCGCCTCGTCGCCACGCGGCCGATAGCGGACGGTAACGCCGTCGCCGACCTCCTCGAACCCGAGCGTCTTCCCGGCAACCACGTTCAACCGCCCGCTCGCCTGCAGATCGGCAAGCCGGTTGGCGACCGCTGGAGCAAGCCGGTGGCGGTGCACGTCCCACCACGGGCGCAGGTGCCGCAGGAACCGTGCGCGGTCCGCCTCGGTCGCCTGTGCCCACAGCGCCTGCGTGTAGGGGCGTAGCTCATCGACGGCGTTCCGCCAGCCCACCTCCTGGGCACGCGCGCGTACGCGCTGCACCAGCTTCGCCCCAGACTCCGAAGGCTTCTCCACGATCTTGTCCCACGCGGCGGGAGCTTCGTGCCGCCGGGGCAGCAGCCCTCGCCGGGACAGTGCAACAATGCGGCCCCTGAAACCGCGCGCGTCGAGCATCAGCACGACGTCAACCATGGTCAGGCCGGTACCAATGACCAGGACGGTATCCTCGCCGGAAAGCCCCTCCCCGACCCCAGGGTCCCAGGGATCGCCCTTGTAGCGCTCCGTTGAAAGCGCAGCCGGATCCAGACCGGGCGGCGAATGGGGCGGAAGGTTGCCCACCGCAAGCACCGCTGCATCGGCAACGATCTCGGGACCATTCGCCAGCTGCACGCGAACGTCTCCGTTCTCGACGACGTCGAGCGCGTCGCCCTGAACAATGCGCAGCCGATCGCCGGCGCGTGCCTGCGCCTCGTCGAGCAGCTCGCGCAGGTACGTGCCATAGGTCACCCGCGGCACGAACGCAGCGGGCGCATCCGGTACCCCGCGCTTCTCCAGCCAGCGCACGAAATGGTCCGGCTCGTCGGGAAAGGCGCTCATGTTCGAAGCGCGGACGTTGAGGACATGGCTCGGATGCGCAGCGCCATAGGCCAGCCCAAGGCCGGGACGCGGCGCACGCTCGATCAGGGTCGCGCGGGGCCCCCCGTGGCGCAGCAGGTTGATCGCCTGCAGCGTGCCTGAAAAACCCGCGCCGACGATCGCGACATGACGGATCACGCGCTCAGATCTCGTAGACCAGCGCGGATCCCTCGGCCACCGCCGCGGCGTTGCGGCGGGTCATCTCAGCGTGCAGCTGCCGCACCGTGTTGCTTCCGGTGCGGGTGAACCATGCGGGAACCACGGCATGCACGAGGCACGCCGCGCCCCCTTTCAGCATCGCGAAGCCGAAATGCGCCGCCGTGCGCGCATGTTCGGCATAGCTTTCCCCGACGCTACGGGGATGATCCGTGAACAGCTGCACGATCATGAACTACTCCCACTTCGTTGATGGGAGAAGCGCATAGGGCGGCTGTACGGTTCCGCCAAGCCGGGCGTACAGCCCGGCCTGGCAGGGGTTCACCAGTTGAAACCGGCGCGCGCGTAGAGATAGCGGCCGTTGAACCCGAACGGCGAGTAGTAGGGGAAGCCCAGCACGCCGGTGCTGTTGTTCGCCGGGATGATGCGATCCGGATAGACGTCGAACAGGTTGTTCACGCCCAGGGCAAACTGCGCACCCTTTGTCGCCTGATACCGCAGCTCCAGGTCCGTGATCGCGTGCCGCCCGGTGTGGACATCTGCCGCTTCCGTGGTCCCCGGCTGCGTCACGTCGCCGTAGTAGGTGACGCGAGCAAGCGCGCCGAGCTGATCGAGCGACCAGTCGATCGTACCGGTCACCTTTTCCCGCGGCGTGCCCTCTTCCAGCGACAGGATGCGGGTGCGGGCAAACAGCGTCGGTGCCGGGTTCAGCGTCGACGTGGTGGTCGGTACGCGCGTGACCTTGATGTCGTTGATGTTGCCCGCGAGTGTGAAGTCGAAACTGCCGGCGGTCGCAGTCCGCAGGCGATAATGCGCGACGGCATCAATGCCCTTCGTGGTCGAGGCCAGACCGTTGATGAAGAAGCGGGCAGCCTGCACGCCGCTCGGCAGCAACTCGGCAACTGCCGGGTTGTAGCTGGGCGTCCCGGGCGTCCCGGCGCTCAGGTTCTCGGACAGGCCGATCTGGTCGCGAATATGGATGCGGTAGGCGTCCACCGTCAGGTCGAAACCGCCGGCGCGAACCACGAAGCCGGCCGAGAGGTTGGTCGACTTCTCGGCATCGAGCGGCAGTCCGCCCAGCGCCCGGGCAACCGGGTCCACCGACGGATAGGTTCCGGTCTGCACCGGCACGCCGTTCTGCACCACCTGTGCGATCTGCGTGAAATACTGCTGCTGCAGCGACGGTGCGCGGAAGCCTGTCGAAGCGGTGCCGCGCAGCGCGAGCCAGTCCGCCAGGTCATAGCGCGCCGACAGCTTGCCGTTCACGGTCGAGCCGAAGTCCGAATACTTCTCTGCACGCCCGGCGATGCCAAGCAGCAGCTTGTCGGTCACCTGCGCTTCCACATCGGCATAGATGCTGCCGTTGCGGCGGCTGCGCTCGATCTCGTTCCGAGGCGAGAAGCCGCCGAAGCCCTGCGCTCCCGGGGCAGCACCGCCCGCATAGTCCGGCGTAGGATAACCGTAGGAGGCAAGCTCGCCCGCCTCGATCTTATAGCCCTCGCGGCGCCCCTCGATGCCGAAGGCGACGTTGAGCGACTGAAAGACGTCGAAGCTGCGCGCGACATCCAAGCCGGCGACCCACTGATCGTAGACCAGTGCGCCATCGTAAAAGTCGGTCGGCGTCTCGGCACCGTAGGAGAAGTTGGCCGAGTTGCGCGTGCGGAACTCGATCTTGTTGCGCCCGTAGCTGACGTTCAGGTCCAGGTTCCAGCCGCCAACGTCACCCTTCACGCCGACCGCGGAGTTCAGGTCGCGCGACTTGCTGTTGATCAGCGGAAGAAAGCCGTCGGGATAGATGGAGGCGGCGTTGCTGTACCCGGACGTGACGCCCGGCAGTCGCGGAAAGGCCGCGCTCTCGGATTCTCGGTTTTGATAGCCGGCCCAGCCGTAGAGCTGGAAAGTCTCGCCGAGTGAGGTCCCTGCATTGGCGAAGATGGAATATTGATCCACCTCGGGATCCCCGTAGCGGCCGGTGATGCGGCTCGGCGTCACGCGCGGATCATAGTCGGCGCGGTTGGTCGGCTCGCGCTTGGTATATTCGCCCGACAGGGTGAGGAAGCCGTCGCTGCCGAAGCCGATGCCCTGCCACAGCGAAGCCGTCACGGTCGGCTCGCCATTGGTGTGGCGGCTGCCTCGGGCGGTGTCGATCTGGGTGTTGTAGAAGCCGTAGGTCACCGACGCGCCGCCACCTTCGCGGGCCTCTCGCAGGCGCAGGTTGACGACGCCCGCGATCGCATCGGAGCCATATTGTGCCGATGCGCCGTCGCGCAGCACTTCGATGCGATCCAGCGCCGTGACCGGGATGGTGTTGAGATCCACGGCCGCTGAGCCGCGGCCCACAGTGCCGTTGGTGTTCAGGAGCGCGGACGTATGGCCGCGCACGCCGTTGATCAGCACCAGGGTCTGGTCGGGCGAGAGCCCGCGCAGCGTCGCCGGGCGGATGGCGTCGGTTCCGTCGTTCGCCGCGGGACGCGGGAAGTCGATCGAAGGCGCAACTGCGGCAAGCGCCGCACCGAGCTCGGTCGTTCCCTGGCGCTGCAGGCTGGCGGCGCTCAGCACGTCCACGGGCGACGCGCTGTCGAGCCGCGTGCGGCCCTCCGCACGGGTACCGGTGACGATGATCTCGTTTCCTTCGTCCGCGGGCGACGAGGCGCCCGCAACCGGTGCGTTTTCCGCCTCCTCGCCCGGCGCGGCGGCTTGCTGCGCGCTCGCCGGCGTGGACGCGAGCGCAAGAAGGGAAACGGTGAGCAGACCTGCTGCGCGAAGACGAGCCATGGGAACCCCTTTGTTGATCACCGCGCACACAGGCTGGCGGCACGATGCGGAGGCGCCTCTCGTGGAGGAGAAAGCACCCGCCGAGCGCCTCTCCGTCTGGCGACACTCGGTATGGTTTTTCCTAGACTCATCTGGCCGCGAGGTGGCGCGATACCTGCTTTCGAACCCGCAAGCTTTTCTTTGAATTCCCAGGGCATGGAGAGGAATTCAGATGCAGACCGCAATCCCAGTTATTTGACAATATGATTTATTTAAACGACCCTCCTCCTGTCGGGCCTATTGAAGCCGAACACGGCCGCCCGACCACGAGAATGTTGAAACGGGGAGGTGTCTGTGCGCATCCAAACTTCGCCATGCGTCTGGCGCACGAGACTCGGCCGCAGCCTGGTTGCGACCGCCGCGGTGCTGATCGGCAGCCACGTGTCTGCGATTGCGCAGTCGAACGGGCGCGAGCCGGTCGACGAAGCCAATCCCCTGGTCGGCACTGCGCCGCTGGATCGAAAGGAGTTGATCGGCAACGCTCCGCCCCCCGGTGAGCCGCTGTATTCGGGGATCACCTCCCCAGGTGCGCGCCTTCCGCACGGCGCAGTCGAGGCGGCGCCGGTCAACGTCAACATCGAACAGACCTATCCCACCGGTGTGGCCACGCCCTACTATTATCCGAACCCCACCATGATCGGGTTCACCGGCGGCGGCGGCGCCACCTATGGCGGCGGCGCTCAACCGATCCTGATGCCGATCGTCGGCGACTGGACCGTTCCGCCGGTCTACACCCAGTCCTACTATGACAAGGCCAAGGAAGTCGCTGCGCCGGGCTACTACTCGGTCTACCTCGACAGCTTCCGAACGCGCGCGGAGTTGACCGCCAGCCGGTGGACCAGCTTGATGCGGTTCACCTTTCCGACGAGCGATCGGGCCCACATCGTCCTCAACCTTCCCTTGCAAGGTGGGGAGGTGGAGATCGTCGGTGACCGCATGGTTCGAGGCGTTGCTGCCCGGCGCGGGGATCACGACGCGCCGGACGGCCGCTACTTCGTCGCGGAGTTTTCGCACCCCTTCTCGCGTTTCGGCACCTTTCGGAAGTCCGGGGGGAATAATCGGGGCTACGGGATCGGCGACAAGGACGTGGTCCCCGACGCCCGCCGGATCGACGGCAGCTATGTCGGCAGCTACCTTGATTTCACGACGCGGGCGGACGCGCCGATCCTGGTGCGAATGGCCCATGGGCCGAGCTACGCCGACGCCGAGCGGCGCCTGCGCGCCGAAAGCGTCGGCTGGGACTTCGACAGCATGCGTGCGCAGGCGCGGCAAGCCTGGGCCCGACTGCTTGACAAGGTCCAGGTGACCGGCGGCACTCCCAAGCAGCGGATGCTCTTCTACTCCACGCTGTTCCAGTCCTTTGCGAGCCCGCGCCTGGTCGCGCGCAAGGGCGAGAACTTCGCCGACAGCAAAGGCAGGATGCAGACGGCCACCTACGATCGCTATGGTCCGGTGCCATTCTGGGACACGGGCAGAAACCAGATCGTGCTGCTGGAGCTGCTCGAGCCGGACGTCGTTCGCGACATCATGCAGTCCGAGCTCGACATGGCGCGCGAGCGCGGGTTCATGAACACGTCCTTCCACGGCGACAATGCCGTGTTCCTGTACCTGGGTGCCGCCCGGCGGGGCATCCCGTTCGACTATGCGGCCGCCTATGAGTTCCTCCGCCGCAACGCTACGGATCCCAAGGGCCCACGGGGGTATCTGGCCGAATATCAGAAGAACGGCTGGATCTCCGACGTCTTGCCGGACGAGGATCCCAGCCCTCCTTATGCGGGCGGCAAGGCAGGTACCGCCAAGACCCTGGAATATGCCTGGGACGATCACGCCATGGCCGAATTCGCGGAAATGCTCGGCCATCGGGAAGATGCGCGGCTGTTCCGCACGCGTGCCGCCAATTACCGCAACGTCTTCGATCGCAAGACAGGCTTCATGCGCGGCCGCACCGCCGACGGCGCATGGATCGCGCCGTTCGACCCGCAGGAGCCCTATTATAACTTCATGATGAAGGAGGCGTCGGGCTGGTCGACGCTGTGGCTGGTCCCGCATGACGTTCGGGGTCTCTCGACCCTGCTCGGCGGACGCGACGCGTTCAACGCCAAGCTCGATCAGTTCTTCAGCACCCCCTACACGCCGAAGGGGATCTGCCGCGACTGCACCGGCATGGTGGGCCAGTATGTCCACGGCAACCAGCCGGACCAGCACGCCCCGTTCCTATATGCCTGGAGCGGCCAACCGTGGAAGACGCAGGCGCTGACCCGGCGCATCCTCGACACGCTCTACGGCAGCGATGCCTCAGGCTATGGCTATGCCGGCATGGACGACCAGGGCGCGACATCCTCCTGGTACGCGCTGACGGCGATGGGCTTCTATCCGGTCGATCCGTCCAGCGACGTGTACGTGCTTTCGAGCCCGATCTTCGACAGGGTGAAGCTGCAAATGGGCAACGGCAAGGCGTTGGAGATCGTGGCGCGCAACAACTCGGCCACCAACCTCTACATCCAGTCGGCGACCCTGAACGGCCATCGCTGGACAAAGCCGTGGTTCCGCCATGCCGATGTAAAGGATGGCGCAACGCTCGTCCTCACCATGGGTGCACGGCCGAACCCGAACTGGGGCAGCGGCCCCGCCGACGTGCCCCCATCAATGAGTTCGGCTCCCTGAACGAGGTTCCGCTGGCCCCCCTCCCCTTGCCCAGCGGCAACATTGCCCCGGAAGATGCCCGCATCTTCCGGGGACTTTTTCTTTAGCGCGCGTTGCGTCCGAAGGAAGGCGGCCGGTCTTGCTTCGCGACCCCGAAGCGAGAGGGCTTGGGCCCCATTACGAACTCCAGCGTGCCGCCCCTCGCCAGGTCCGCATGCGAGATCCAGTTGCGGGTCCAGCGCCTGCCGTTCCAGCGCACCGATTGGACGTAGGGACTTCCCGGCCCGTTACCGATCGCCCGCACCCGTAGCGTTCGGCCCTCCCCGACCGAAACTTCCGCCTCTTCGAACAGCGGCGAGCCGAAGACGTAGAGGGCACTCACCGGGTCGACCGGATAGAAGCCGAGCGCACTGAACACGAACCACGCGCTCATCTGTCCGCAGTCGTCGTTGCCGATCACTCCGTCCGGATCGTCCTTGTACATTTCGGTCAGCAGCCGGCGCACCATCGCCTGGGTCTTCCACGGCGCGCCTGCAAAGGCGTAGAGATAGGCGGCATGGTGCGTAGGCTCGTTGCCATGGGCATATTGCCCGACCAGCCCCGAGATGTCGGGCGGCGCATTGTCCGGCAGGGTCGAAGGCGCGTTGAAGAAGCTGTCGAGCTTCTTCTCGAACGCAGCATCCCCACCGAAGTGCTCGATCAAGCCGTAGACGTCGTGCTGGTTCAGGAAGGTCGCCTGCCAGCCGTTCGCCTCGGTATAGTCCCGCCACCAGGGCTTGGGCATGTGCCCGATCTGGACGGGATCGTATGCCTCCCACCACTTCCCATCGGAGAACTTCGGCCGGGCAAAGCCGATCGAGGCGTCCAGCACGTTGCGGTAGTTGCGGCTCCGCGCACGCAGGGCCTTGGCGTCCTCCGCCGCACCCGCTGTCTCGGCGAGAACCGCCATCGCCCAGTCGTCGTACGCATATTCCTGCGTGCGGCTGACCGACTCCCACACCTTGTCGGCGGGAATGTAGCCGAGCTGGTAATAATGCTCGCGGCCGAGCGAAGCGTCACTGTCCTTGAAGCCGGGATCGAACGCCCGTCGACGGATGTTCGGCCACCCGCGCAAGACTCGTATTGTCCATCCCGATGGCCGGCCGTGGAGCGGCACCCAGCCGGTCGGCATAGCCTATTGGGAACGGTTGAACGAGATCCTCCAAATCGAGCCGGTGAAGGAGGAGGATCGGCTGTTCATGGCGATGCTGAAGCCGCTGGGCATCGAAAAGGGCAAACCGTTCCGCCCCGATGCCGGGCAGGCACGGGCGCTGGAGGAAGGCGCGCGGATCGGCCAGTTGATGGCGATCGCCAACTCCTTCGACAAGCGCTTCGACACGGCCGCCTATGGCGGTCATTGGGATCGGGCGGTCAATGTCGCCATGAGCCAGCAGAGCGAGCATTATTCCCAGCTCGATGAGCGCGCGTCCTGGTTCTACGAGGCGGTGGGTTTGTCGGAAGGGATGACCACCCACACGCCGGGTCAGGGCCAAGCCTATCTTTCCGCCTATCGGGACGCGCAGGGCCAGTGGTTCGACGGCGGCAGGCGCTACCGGCTCCACGTCCCGGCCGATGTGCCGGCGGCGCAATGGTGGTCGGTCGCGGTCTACGACATCGAGACCCGCTGTTTCATCGACACCCCGTACGACAAGGCGGAGATCGGCTCCCGGAGCGAACTGGTTACCAACCCGGACGGTTCGGTCGACCTGGTGTTCGGGCCGGAGCCGCCCACCGATGCGCCGGAGGCCAATTGGCTGCCGACCGTAGCCGGCCGGGCCTGGTTCACCTACTTCAGGCTCTACGCACCCTTGGCGCCGTATTTCGACGCCAGCTGGCATCTGCCGGACATCGAAATGCTGGATTGAGCCGGCCGAACGCCAGGCTGGCGGAAGCCACGCGGGCGTTCGGAAGGCGGAGTCTCCCACCGGATTGCCGCTGCGTCTGGTGCGCAGGGCGGCAGAATGGCATGGCGTCGCGCCAGATCAGCGCGACGCCTACCGGCATCTGGTCGCGCGGGTCCGGACGGCGGGCGGCACCGTTGCGGGAACGTCCTGCCGATCGTCGCGCTTTGACGGTGTCCCTTTCAGCTTTCTCCGAGGATCCGCATGCCCCATTTCGCTCCCCCCGGCCCGCTCGGCTTCGGCGGCGCTCCGCTCGGCAACATGTTTGACGTCGTGGACGAGGCGACGGCCGAGGCGGCACTGGTCGCCGCCTGGGACAGCGGTGTCCGCTATTTCGACACCGCGCCCCACTACGGAAGCGGGCTCTCCGAACATCGGTTCGGCGCGGTCCTCCGCCGCTATCCCCGCGAGCAGTTCGTGCTTTCGACCAAGGTCGGACGGCTGCTGCGTCCGGACGTCAGCCGCCCCGAAAACCCGCCGTTCAAGGAGGGCCTGCCGTTCCGCGTCGACGTCGACTACACCTATGATGGTATCATGCGGTCGATTGAGGACAGCTATCAGCGGCTGGGCTTCGCCCAGATCGATATCGCCTTCGTGCATGACCTGGCTGCCGACCATCTGGGAGAAGCGTGGGAAGAGCAGTTCGAGATCGCCCGAACGGGCGCGTTCCGGGCGCTGGACGAACTACGCGATCAGGGCGTGATCAAGGGCTGGGGCCTGGGAGTGAACCGCACCGAGCCCTGCGTGCGGGCAATCGAGCAGGCCGATCCCGACGTGTTCCTGCTCGCCGGCCGCTACAGCCTGCTCAACCAGCCCGCACTCGATCGTCTCTTTCCGCTGTGCGCCGAACGCGGCGTGCATGTGGTGGTGGGCGGCCCCTACAACAGCGGCCTGCTCGCCGGCGGGCGGAACTTCGAATATCAGGAGGCGCCGGCCGACATGATCGCCAAGCGGGACCGGATCGCGGCCATCTGCGAGCGGCATGGCGCCGACATCCGCTCGGCCGCACTCCAGTTCTGCGCCGCGCATCCGGTCGTGGCAGCGATCATCCCGGGAGCCAAGCGGCCGGACAAGGTTCGCGAAAACGCGCGGCTGATGGCGGCGACCGTGCCGGTAGCCGTCTGGGAGGAACTGCGCGAGGAAGCGCTGATCCCCGCCGATGCCCCCGTGCCGATGGCGGACAACTAGGCGCGACGCGGCGCCCCGCTTGGGGCGCCGCGGTTCGGACTAGCGCTGTCCGGACGCGAGCAGTTCGAACTCGACCGGGTCGTGGGCACAGAAGATGCGGACCTCGTCCCCGCGATCCAGCGAGAGGCGGCGCAGGCGCTGCTGGTTATGTAGGCGCGCGGCGCGATCGACCTCCATCATCCGCTGGTAGCCGCGCAGCGCCGGCGTGCACGAATAGCGCTCCGACCCGACCTCACCACGATAGAAGTAGGCGTCGGCCGCGTGGAGCAGCCAGCGGCCGCTATCCTCACGAATCGCCACCCCGGCATGGCCCCAAGTGTGGCCGGCGAGCGGCACGAGCAGGATTTCCGGCGGCAGGCCGTGAAGGTCCCGCACGGCATCGAAGCCGAACCAGCGCTCGCCGCCGCCGAACGGATAGAGGCGCCAATCCTGCATCTCGTCCCATTGCTGGGGACGATAGCGGCGGGTGCCGACGAAGGCGCCCCCTGCCCGCTCGTCCGCAACTTCCTTCTCGCGCGCCGTCACATGGACGGCAGCGTTGGGGAAGTCCTCGAGGCCGCCGGCATGATCGAAGTCGAGGTGGGTAACGATGATGTGGCGGACGTCGGCGGGATCGAATCCCAGCCGGCGTACCTGGGCCACGGCCGTCTCCTCGCGACGCAGCTGGATGTTATTGAGCGTCAGGAAGAAGGGCGACAAGCGCCGAAGCGGATGCGCGACGTCTCGGGTCCCGAAGCCGGTGTCGACCAGGACCAGGCCCGCCTCCGTCTCGATCAGCAGGCAGTGGCAGACGAGATGACCGAAGGGGCTGTCGCTCTTGCCGTCGAAGAGCCGCCCTCCGACGGGGCAGCAGGTACCGCAGTTGAGGTGATGGATGCGCATGGGTTCAGTTCACCTCGGTTGGAGTGCGAAGACGTTCGGCGGTTCGCTCGCGAAGCGCTGCCTCATCCTTGCGGCTGCGGAACCAAGCCGCACCGACCAACGCCGCCAAAGCGCCGACCACCAGGACCCCGGCGGATCCGGGGACCGGTGAGCTCTTGCGGGACGAAGAGGCGAGCGCAGCGGCGCTCGGGATTTCCTGGGGCATGGCCATCAGATCCTTGGGCTCCTCTAGTGGACAACCGTTGGTGGCGCGGCGCCGGTTGCCGAGCACTTCATAGGCACGCAGCCGCGCGCGCATGATGCTGCCGAGCGGCCGATGCGCGGCCAGGCTGTGGGACGGACAGAACAGCAGTTGCTCGTCGACAAAGGCGCGTCGCACTGCGTTCCAGGCGGGCTGCGGCGGCAGCACGAGGCGTGCGACCGAACGATAGGGACTTTCTTCCTGCGGCCAGTCGACGCTGGCGTCCTCCACCGGCATCCGCTCCAGATCGGTGCACAGCTGCACCCGGACGTCGAACTCTGCCGCATTTTCGGTGAACCAGGCCACCATCGCCGTCCGAAGCGCGTCGGGATCTTGGAAGTCGATGCCCCTCGCCCGCACGGCCGCAAGCGTTTCGCTGTCGGGGAAGAACCCCAGCTTGGCTACATGGTCGCCGTACCGCAGCGGGCACTGGCTGAAATAGGCTTCCGCGAGCGGGGGCAGCCGCGGATGGCCGTAGAAGTCGAGGTTCGCGCTGTTGAGCCCGACCGCGTTCAGTGTGCGGTTCGTGACGCGGGCTGCTGTGGAGACGGCGGCCTTGACCGCCTGCGGCAGCGCAGTCGCGGTTTCGGTGGCGCTGATGGCGGCCAGAAAGGCGCTGGCGGTCGGCGCGTTGAAGACGGTGCCGGTATCGAGCACGAAGTCCTGCGTGTCGGCATCATGCCCGGGCAGCTTCTCGCCCTCGACCCCCAGCACCTTGATCGCCAGGCCCCGGGGGGTGGAGACGCGGCGATCGTCGAGCAGTTCGCCGGGCACCTGCGCCATGCGCACCACCACGGAATAGCGCCCAGGTTTCGCGAACAGGCCTTGGGCGAGCTCCGGGGGCAGATCGTCGCGGACATGCAACTCGCCGCGCAACAGCGCATGGGATTTCGCGTGGGAGACACGGACGTAGCGGCCGTACCGGCGGCAGGTCACCTCCCCGCCCTTCCCCATCGCCGCGATGATCGCGTCGATCGTCTCACCCTCATCGGGCGGGATCGTCTCCACGTCGGGCGTGTAGCGGACATAGGCCATGGCGGTCAGCACCCCGCCGCGGCAAGGGGCAAGCGACTGCCGAGGGGCTCGCGCGGAAGTCTCCGGACGTCCTGCATGCTTGCCATTCTCTTCCCTCTTCCTTGAGGTTCGAGGCGGCATCCGCCGGCGCTCGGTTCAGCCTCTCAAGCCTCGAAGGCAAGGCGCTGTTCCCGCGGCGGGCCAAAAAACCGATCGACGGCGGTCCGGAATAACCTGGATCAGTCCACCGGCTCCGGTGCGGTTCCGGAACGTGTCTCCAGCGCCGCCCCTCCGTCCCGCGGAGCACTTCGCCGAGTGGCTCGCGCCTCGTCACGCCGGGCGCGAGCGCGGCGGAGCCGCCGCCGCAATCGCGCGTCGCGCAGCAGCGACGCGGGCAGGTCGGTCGCTGCCCGCAACCCGGCGACGCTGGAGATGTTGCGGATGCCGCGCCGGGTCTCGGACAGCAGCTGGTTCACCATCTCGCGCCGCTCGATCTCGCCATGTTCCGCCACCAGCGAGAGCCGGTGGATGGCGTAGAGGCCCAGCAGACCCGCGATCAGGAAGTAGAAGTCCCAGTTGGTGAGGATGAGCGGCAGGCTGAGCGTTCCGCTGGGGCCGCTCCAGCGGAGCAGCAGCTCGAGTTCCCGCCTCGCGAAGAAGTCCGCGAGCAGGCCGCCGAGGATCGGCGCGAGGCCGGCGGCCACTGCTGTCACCATCGCGTTTGCCGCGACATAGGCGGTGGCGCTCCCCTTGGGCGACAGCTTGAGCGCGATGTTGGTCGAAGTGAGCGTCACGCCTGCGATGGCGGCCCCCATCAGCATGTGCAGCGCCACCAGCCACGCGGCGACCAGCGTTCGGTTCTCGAACTGCGACGCGCCGATCATGCCGACGATGGCGAAGATATAGGCCGGCGCACACACGGCCATCACCGACTTATTGGCGAAGCGATCGCTGAGCACGCCCCAGGACCGCAGCGCCAGCAGGTTCGCCACCTGGCTCACCACGCTCAGCACCATCACGAAGCTGACTTCGAAGCGGAGCTGGCGAACGATGAAGACGGTGAAGAAGGGCGTGGCCAGGTTGATCGCGAACTGCCAGCTGGCAACGAAACCCAGCAGCCGGGCGAAGTTGCGGTCGCGGAAGGGCTGCGTGAGCAGGCGCTTGAGGCGGACCGGGCCGTCGGTGGCCGGCATCTCCGGCTCCGGCATGGCCGCAACCACGCGCGCGCTGATCAGCCCGGTGACGCACCCGATCGTGAACATGCCGGCGAACACCAGGTTGCGCGACAGCGATCCGGCAGGCGTCAGATGCAGCGCAAGCGCCGCCGCGAGGCCGAGGATCAGGCTAATGGCGGTGAGCCACGCCGTACGCTTCGCGAACACCCGCCCTAGCCGGTCCTCCGGCGCCAGGTCGCGGAGCCAGGCGTTCCAGGCACAGGTCCCGATCGCGCCCAACCCGCATACGACCAACTGCGCGGCCAGGAACAACAGCAACGGCACCGTTCCGGTGAAAAAGGCGGTGACCGCCATCACCGCCAGCATCGCGCGGCCCACCAGGCTGGTGATGACGGCGATCCGCTTGCGCGTGCGCAGGCGCTCCACCAGCAGGATCGCGGGAAGCTGCAGGAGCTGCGCGAGGAAGGGCGCACTCGCAAGCACCCCGACCATCGTGTTGGAAGCCCCCAGGTGCAGCGCGAAGGCGGTGAGGATGACGCCGGTGGTGAGTGCGGCGGTACCGCCGGACAAGGCCGCTTCGCGCACCAGCAGGTGCAGGCCGTGTTCGCGTTCGGCCTCGCTGACATGCGCTTGGGGAAAGAGCGTTACCATCGGGTCTCCCGAACATCCCTGCGCCGCCCGAACGCCCCATCGCGCCGCGCGATCCGCAGTTCACGGGAACGGTCCGGGCCTTCGTTCGTCCCCTTTCCCGAACGCAAATCCACAGGAGCAGGCGAATGGCGATCTTCAACAAGGACATGGTGGACCTCGCGACCAAGAACAGCTTCTGGCAGAAGGAGGTGTATCGCGACCGCAAGGTGCAGATCGTGCTGATGAGCATCCCGGCGGGCGAGGAGATCGGCACCGAGACGCATCCGGCCGACCAGACGACCTTCATCGTCTCGGGCGAGGCGCAGGTCATCGTCGACGGTCACTCGACCAAGGCCGGCAAGAACCACATGGTGGTGGTGCCCAAGGGATCGGAGCACAACATCATCAACAAGGGCTCCGGCGACCTGAAGCTCTTCTCGGTCTATGCGCCGCCGGCCGAGCCGGAGGGGGCGGCCTTCAAGACCAAGGAAGAGGCCGAGGAGGCCGAGAAGGGCCTGCTCGCCAAGGCGGCCGAGAAGGTGAAGGAGGCGGTCGGCCGATGAGCCGCGCGCCCCTCCGCGTCGTCATCACCGGCGCGTCGAGCGGCATCGGCGCCGCCACTGCGGTCGCCTTCGCACGCCAGGGCGCCCGGCTGGTGCTCGGCGCGCGGGGCACGGCCGGGTTGGACGACATCGCCCTGCGCTGCCGCGGCGCGGGCGGCACGGCCGATGCCGTTCCCGTCGACGTGACCGATCCGGGCGCAGTCGCGGACTTCGCAGCGGAAGCGCGGGAGCGGCTGGGCGGCATCGACCTCTGGTTCAGCTGCGTGGGCGTGGGCGTGCTCGGCAAGTTCCAGGACGTTCCCCTCGCCGACCACCAGCGGGTGATCGAGTCGAACCTGCTCAGCCACATGAACGAAGCGCACGCCGTCCTGCCGATCTTCCTGGCGCAGGATCGCGGCACCTGGGTCAACATGATCTCGATCGGCGGCTTCTTTGCGACGCCGTTTGCCGCCGCCTATTCGGCGAGCAAGTTCGGGTTGCGGGGCTTCAGCCAGGCGCTGCGCGGCGAGCTTTCGAAGAACCCGCGGATCCACATCTGCGACGTGTATCCGACCTTCGTCGACACACCCGCGATCGGACACGCGGGCAACTATACGGGCGTCCGGCTTGCGATGCCGCCGGGGTCGCTGGCACCGGAGACCGTGGCGAAGGCCGTGGTGCGGCTTGCACGGCACCCCCGCAACACCACCGTGCTGGGCGCGCCCGCACTGGCCCTGAAGCTCGGCCAGTTCGCGGTGCCGAACCTGAGCGCGGCGATGATGAACGGCTTCATGGAGCGCTGGTCACGGAAGGCCGAGCGGGGCGAGGACGGCAGCGGCACGCTGTTCGATCCGCCGAGCGAGCCCAGCGGGATCGATGGCGGCCAGCGAAATCCCGAGCAGCGCCGTGCCGCAGCGGCCGCGGCCGGAGCCGCCGCGTTCGGCGTGGCGGCCATCGGCGCATGGCTGTGGCGGCGGCGGCGCTAAATCGACGCTGACCGGCGCGGGTGCATTGCAGCGTCCCTGCAATGCACCCTATCCAGCCGGTATGCGCTCCTTCCTCTCCCGCCGCAGCTTCGTCGGCGCAGCTCTCACCCTCCCGGCCCTCGCTTCCAGCGCGATCCTGCGTGCCGCGGAGCCGGACCTGTCGGAACTCCGCGACCTCACCACGGGTGCAAAGCCGATCGATGCGGCCGAGCGGCTGGCACGGATCGGGCGCGCGCAGGCCCTGATGCGTCGCCACGACATCGCCGCCGTGGTGGTCGAGCCGGGCGCGTCGCTCACCTATTTCACGGGCGTTCAGTGGGGCCGGAGCGAGCGCGTGACCGCGGCCGTCCTTCCGCGCGAAGGTGACGCGCTGGTGGTCACCCCCTTCTTCGAAGAACCCTCGGTCCGCGAGACCCTCGACGTCTCGGCAGAGGTGCGCGTGTGGCAGGAGGATGAAAGCCCGCTGGCACTGATCGCCGGCTGGCTGCAGGAGCGCGGCCTGGCCAAGGGGCGGCTGGGGATCGAGGAGACCGCCCGCTTCTTCGTGGCAGACGGGCTCGGCGCACGGCTGCCGGGCATGCGGCTCGTGTCGGCCGATCCGATCGTTCGCGGCCTGCGCATGATCAAGTCCCCCGCGGAGATCGCGCTGATGCAGATGGCGACCGACGTCACGCTTGCCGCCTATCGGTGGACCTGGGCGCGGGTCGAGGCTGGCATGACCGGCCGTGACGTGTCCGCGCTGATGAGCGCCGCAACCCGCATGCTCGGCGGCGAGCCGGAGTTCTCGATGGCGCTGGTGGGCGAGGCCTCCGCCTATCCGCACGGCAGCCGACGGGTGCACCGGATCGCGCCCGGGGAAGTGCTGCTGATGGACTGCGGCTGCTCGGTGCATGGCTATGAGTCCGACGTCTCGCGCACCTTCTCGTACCGTAGCGTCCGCCCGGAGGTTCGCCGGGTATGGGAAACGGTCGCGAAGGGGCAGCAGGTGGCGTTGGAAGCAGCGCGCATCGGCATCGCGGCCGGTACCATCGACGATGCCGTGCGCACCTTCTACGAGGCGCAGGGCTATGGCCCGCGCTATCGCCTGCCCGGCCTTTCCCACCGCACCGGCCACGGCATCGGCATGGACGGGCATGAACCGGTCAACCTCGTGCACGGAGAGACTACCCCGCTCGCGGCCGGCATGTGCTTCTCCAACGAGCCGGGCCTCTACTTGCCCGGCAAGTTCGGCGTCCGGCTGGAGGATTGCTTCTACATGACCCCGGCGGGGCCTCACTGGTTCAGCAAGCCACCCGCGTCCATTGACAGTCCGCTCTGATCGTCCCCGAGAGACGCTGCGGATCGAAACTTTAGGCTTTGGGTTCGTGACGAGATGAAGGGCTACACCGCGTGACCATCAGCACCGAATGGCAGCAGATCGCAATCTATGCAGTGCTTGCGGCGCTGGCGCTCGCATTCATCCAGCGCATCCCCTTCATCGGGCCGATCGTGCGCTTCGCTTTCTCGGTCGGGTTGCTCGCGCTGTGCCTGTTCATCCTGTTCCAGCAGGCGCCCTACGAACCTTCTTTGGCGCGCATCGCCGAGCGCCTCGGCGTGAACGGCCAGGAGGTGTCCGGCGGAGAGGTTCGCATCCGGATGTCGCCGGACGGGCATTTCTGGGCACGCGCGACGATCAACGGGGTGGAGCGCCGGATGCTGGTCGACAGCGGTGCGACGATCACCGCGATCTCCGAGGACACGGCAAAGGCGGCCGCCATAGGCTCCGGCACCAGCCTGGTTCCAGTGGTGCTTCAGACCGCGAACGGCCTGGCCCAGGCGCGCACCGGATCGGTGAAGCGGCTCGAGCTGGGATCGATCACGGCGCGCGATCTCAAGGTCGCGATCTCTCCGGCGCTCGGCGACATGAACGTGCTGGGGATGAACTTCCTCTCCGATCTCGCCTCGTGGCGGGTCGAGGGACGCACGCTGATCCTCGTCCCGAAGACCGGGGTAAAGGGCACGCGCAAACCCTGAGGAGGGGCACGGCTGCGCTGGCTCGCGCTTCGCAGCCATTTCGCCGCATCCAGCGCGCCTAGCCCAGAACCTCTGCGCGTGCCGATGCCTGCTCCCGCAGCGGGTCGGCCGCCGGGTGCTCGACATAGTGGAAATAGCGGAAGTCGGCCGGAAGGCCGGTGCCGGCCATGTCCTGGCACGCCATGCCGACGAAGGTGCCGGTGAAGTTCGGCAGGCCCGGCAGCGTCGCCTCGTCCGACAACAGGCTCGCGTCGAACGCCTCCGGGAGCCAGCACCACTCCAAGGCACCTGCCAGGCGATAGCCGAAGCGCAGCGCCTCATGGTCCACCTCCACGCGAAGCTCGACGGCACCCGGACCGATCGGGACCGGCGGCGTGAGGACACTGCTCCCCTCCCCCTGCGGCGTAACGGCCAGCACCTGGATCTGGCGCTCGCCGCCATCGTCGGCGGTCAGGTGGAGGAAGTAGAATTTGGTGCTGTTGTAATAGCAGACCAGGCCGGCCCCCTGCTGGAAATGCTCGGGCTCGAACTCGACGCAGCTCTGCGCATGGTAGCGGAACGCCTGTTGTCGCCGCGCGACCAGCGACTGGGTGAAGTGGCTGCCGATGGTCTCGCGCCCGTAGAGGCGCAGATAGCCCGGACGCGCCTCGAGGCTGAAGAGCTGCTCGGGATAGGGCGTCCGGAGCCATTGGAACGGCTCCGGCAGGGTCGAGCCGGTGAACTCGGTCTCCTCTTGCACAGGGTCGACGGCGGCGTGCGCCGGCCCTGCTACTTCCGCCACCGGTACCCCCGTCCCGTCGAGCGTGCGCAGCCATCCGTCGGCGCCCCAGCGCATCGGCTGGATCGCGCTTTCCCGCCCCAGCACGCAGCGGTTGCTTGCCGGCAAGGGACGCCCACAGAGGTAGGTCATCCATGTCTCGCCCGAGGGCGTTTCGACGAGGTCGCCGTGCCCGGCGCGCTGCAAGGGAGCCTCGGGCCGGCCGCGGGCCGTAAGCACGGGGCCGTCGGGATGCACCTCGTAAGGTCCGAACAGCGAACGCGAGCGGGCCATGACGACGGCGTGGTTCCGCTCGGTCCCCCCTTCCGCGACCAGGAGATGGTACCAGCCGTCCCGCTTGTAGAGGTGCGGCCCCTCGGTGAAGCCGAGCGGCGTTCCCTCGAAGATCACGCGGCGCTCCCCGAGCAGCCAGCCGCTGCGGAGATCCATCTCCTGCGCGACGATGCCGGCGAAGCGGCGCCGGCCCGGCCGATGATCCCACAGCATGTTGAGCAGCCAGCTGCGTCCGTCGTCGTCGTGAAACAGCGCCGGATCGAAGCCGCTGCTGTTGAGATGGACGGGATCGGACCAGTCACCATCGATCCGATCGCACCAGACCCAGTAATTGTGGAAGTCGCGCAGCGACGCCCCACGCGCACCATCCACCGTCGTGCGCCCATAGCGCTTCACATCGGTGAAGATCAGGTGGAACCGACCATCGGCGTAGCTGAGGTCCGGCGCCCACACCCCGCAGGAGTCGGGATTGCCGCGCATGTCGAGCTGGCTGGGGCGGCGAAGCGGACGTGCGACGAGACGCCAGGTGGCGAGATCACGCGAATGGTGGATCTGGACGCCTGGAAACCATTCGAAGGTGGAGGTGGCGATGTAATAATCGTCCTCCACGCGGACGATCGACGGATCGGGGTTGAAGCCCCGCAGGATGGGATTGCGGATGGTCATGCGGTTTTCCGAACCAGCGTCCAAAGCAGCGCAGCGCCGAGCAGGTCGAGCAGGCCGAGGAGGATGAAGAAGGGTTGGTAGCCAACCTGATCAACCAGCGAACCCAGCACGAGCGTGAAGATCAGGACGCCCAGGTTCGCAGCAGTCCCCGATACGCCGGTAGCGGTCGCCACCTGGTCCTGCGGAAACAGATCGGACGACATGGTGATCACCGTCACAGAAAGCGTCTGATGCGCGAAGCCGCCGAGGCAGAGGAGTGCGACCGCGGCGATGGGGCTCGTCACTGTTCCGACGAACATCATGCCCATCATCAGCACCGCACCTACCGTGAAGGCGCCGCGACGCGCATCCACCAGAGAGACACCGCGCCGCTGGAGCCAAGCCACCACGGCAGGACCGAACAGGCAGCCGAGGTCCGCCGCGAGAAAGGGCAGCCAGGCGAACATCGCGATCTGGGTGAGATCGAAGTGCCGCGCCTGGACGAGGTACAGCGGCATCCACAGCGACAGCATGCCCCAGACCGGATCGGCCAGGAAGCGCGCGCCTGCGATCGCCCAGAGGTTGCGCTGGCCAAGCAGTTCCCGAAGCGGCGGGCGACGGCGCCGCTTGGCAAGCGCTGCCTCCTGCCCTTCGACGATAAGCGTGCGCTCCCTCTCGGACAGGGCGCGATGTCGCCCGGGCGGCGCGTACCAGAACAGCCAGGCGATCACCCACAGGAGGCCGAGACCGCCGGCGACGAAGAACGCCGCACGCCAGCTGTGGTTGAGCACCGCCCAGGCCACGAGCGGCGGCGCGAACACCGCGCCGAAGGACGCCCCGATCTGGTAGATCCCTCCGGCAACGCCGCG
Source organism: Sphingomonas molluscorum (assembly GCF_039522995.1). Lineage (NCBI taxonomy): Bacteria > Pseudomonadati > Pseudomonadota > Alphaproteobacteria > Sphingomonadales > Sphingomonadaceae > Sphingomonas > Sphingomonas molluscorum. The sequence continues at coordinate 52,931 of NZ_BAAAEL010000004.1, forward strand.
CTCCCGCGCAGGAAACCACTCGGCGACCAGCTTCATGCCGGCCGGCTGGGCAGAGCCCTCGACCAGCCCCAGCGCGCCGCGCAGGCCTGCAAAGCCCATCCAGCCGGTCGCCAGGCCGTGGCCCATGGTGATCAACGACCACACCGCGACGAACAGGGTGAAGCCGATCTTCAGGCCGATCAGATCGAGCAGATAGCCCGCGACCGGCTGGAACATGATGCCGAGCTGGAACGCGCCCGTGATCCACGAATATTGGGCGGACGAGATATGCTGCTCGGCCATGATCGCCGGTGCGGCGACCCCAAGAATGCTGCGCGTGAGATAGTTGATGACCATCGCGCCTACGAAGAGGCCGATGATGGTCCACCGAACATACGGAAATCGTCTCACCGTGCGGCCCCTCCCGGTAACGTTACCATCTTCGTAGCCCGCTCGGCGGAGCGAAGGCAAGTCGCGGTGTTACGGGCTGCGCAGCAGAGGGACGTGCGCGACGCGCATTGACGAAGTCGCTTGCAGGGATGCACGTCCTCTGGTCGACGGTCGCAGGCGAAGTCCGCCGGCAGCAACGCAGAGAAGAGCTTGGCACAAACCGCCCGACGGACGCGTGGCGTCACCATCATCGACGTAGCCAAGCAGGCCGGCGTGTCGCCCATGACCGTCTCCCGCGTCATCAACGCCGATCCTGGCGTTCGCGATCAGACCCGAGAACGCGTGAACGAGGCCATTCGCGCGCTCAACTACAAGCCGAACATGATGGCGCGGAGCCTGGTGACGTCCCGCGAGATCCGGATCGGCGTCATCTACTCCAATCCAAGCGCCGCCTTCATGAGCGATTTCTTGGGCGGCGTGTTCGAAGAGGCGTCCGCCCGCGCGGCGCAGCTGATCCTTCTCAAGGGCAAGGATGGCAAAGCGCCCACGCCGGAGGCGATCGAAGGGCTGATCGCCTCCGGCGTCGGCGGCATCCTGCTGGCACCGCCGCTGGGCGAGGTGCCGCTCGTACGGCAGGTGCTTCGCGCGGCCAACCTGCCCGTCGCGGTCGTCGGGGGGACTGCACCCGATGCCATCTCGGTGGGCATCGACAATCGCCGGGCTGCCTATGACATGACCCGCCACCTGATCGAGCTGGGGCATCGCCGCCTCGGCTTCATCCTCGGCAATCCGGACCAGTCCGCGAGTGCGGAGCGGTTGAGCGGGTTCCAAGAGGCGGTGCGGGAAGCCGGGACGGTCGACGCCCAGATCGCCCAGGGTGATTTCAGCTATGCATCCGGCCTGGTCGCGGGCGAGCAGTTGCTGGACGCCTCCGCGCCGCCGACCGCCATTTTCGCGAGCAACGACGACATGGCCGCGGCCGTTGTTTCCGTCGCGCATCGCCGGCACCTGGACGTGCCGGCCGACCTTACCGTGACCGGCTTCGATGACACCACGGCGGCGGTGACGCTCTGGCCCCCGCTCACAACGATCCGGCAGCCGGTGCTGGAACTCGCGGCGGAAGCGCTGCAGCTCCTGATTCGGGAAATGCGCGCCGGCACCGTTGCGCCGGCGGGGGAGGAACGCTCCCGCGTGCTCCAGCATGTCCTGGTCGAACGCCAGTCGACGGGGCGGCCCGCGCGGAGCTGAAGGGCGCCTGCTGCGAGCCATGGCGGGTTGCCGGTTGGCCGGCTGCGTGACAGGTTTGCCGCAAGAACAGAAGATTTGGGAGAACGGAATGCGGCTGTCTACCTATGCGGCGTTGCCGGCGTGGCGGGGAAGCTGCGCCTTTCTTTGCCCGCCCGAGCTTCCAATCCAGCGACGAGCGTCCGTCCGCGTTGCTCCCCTCCGTCCGGGCGGCCGATGAGCGACGGCAGCGACATAGTACAGCGGGCAGCCGCGATCTCGGAAGGCCAGGATCTTCCGCAAGCGGTTGCCGACACGTCTCCGGCCACGACCGAGTCCCGGGAGTCCACGCGCAGGCCGGGCCGGCGCCTTCGCGGTGCCGTCGCCCACAAGCTGGGGGTCGCGATCCTTTCGGGGCAGTACAAGCCGGGAGACGTGCTGACCGGCGAGATCGCCGCGGCTGAAGCTCTGGACGTTTCCCGCGGCGCCTATCGGGAGGCAGTTCAGGTCTTGACCGCCAAGGGGCTGGTGGAGAGCCGTGTCAAAACCGGCACCCATGTCCTTCCGCGCGAGCGATGGAACCTGCTCGACCCGGACGTGCTCGCATGGGCATTCACGGGAGAACCGGACGCGCGGCTGGTGCGCAGTCTCTTTGAACTGAGGCTGGTGATCGAACCTGCCGCCGCCGCGTTTGCGGCCGAGCGGCGCACCCGAGCGGACTTGAAACGCATGGGGGATGCGTTGAAGGGCATGCGTCGCCACTCGCTTGCGACGCCAGCCGGCGTGGCGGCGGATCGCGACTTTCACGACGCGCTGCTGCACGCGACCGGCAACGATGCGATGGTGGTTCTAGGATCCTCGATCGGGGCCGCCGTCGCCTGGACCACGCAGTTCAAGCAACGCACCCGCGCTTTGATCCGCGACCCGATCCCCGATCATGCCCGCGTCTATGATGCCATCGTCGCGAAGGACGTGGCGGGCGCGAACGCCGCGATGCGGCTGCTGGTCGAGCTGGCGTTGACCGACACGCGTATCGCGATGCCGCCCCGTGCGGAGGATGAGCGCGCCGATCTGCTCTAGACCGCCGATGTAATTCGCCTCCCCCCTCAACGCTACTGATAGCGCTATCGACAGTAGCTACTCTCCTGGACGTTCTTCAACTTTCAACACAAGATGCAGCTAGCGGGCGAAGTTGTTAGCGCTATAGTCGAGTACAGGCGCCAAAGAGTGCCGGGACAATCAGGAGAGGATGGTCATGGCGGGAAGACCTGTGTTCTGTCTGCTGGCAGCACTGCTCGCGAGCGCTGCGCCCGTAGAAGCTCAAACCCTGCAGCCGACGGCATCGCCCGAGCTGAAGCTGGGGGAAGCGGGCTATTACGAGGCACCGGCGGTCAACGTGCTGGTCTTCTCCAACTGGTACGACGGCCTGTTCGCCGATTCGAAGATCAGCGGTGTCGAGATCATCCAGCAGGGCAAACGGATCGCCACCAACGGTGATGTCCGCCTGTCCTCCACTCCCGGCCAATGGGACGCGATCGGACGCCTGGTGGACCGACAGGTGGACGCCGCGACGGGTGCGATCACCGTGACGTTGGAGTATCCGGAGCACCAATGGCGCTACCGGATCCGCTCCGAAAAGCGCGGCGCGGCGGTCGCGGTGTCGGTGATCCTCGACCAGCCGGTGCCGGCGGCACTCGCGGGCAAGGCAGGCTTCAACCTGGAATTCCTGCCCTCCGCCTATTTCCACCACAGCTATATGGTCGACGGCCGCACCGGCAGCTTCCCGCTCTACCCCGCCGACGCCATGATCCGGACGCCCGAACGCAACGCGGCGAGTGGACGCGCCGAGGGCCCGGGCGCCGAACCGACGGCGATGGCGCGCGGCAACCGCTTCGTGCTTGCGCCGGAAGACCCGACGCGACGCGTGTCGATCCACTCGAATGTCGAGGTGCAGCTGTTCGACGGCCGCAACCAGGCGCAGAACGGCTGGTTCGTGTTTCGCTCGCTGTTGCCGGCAGGACGCACGGGAACCGTGGTCGAATGGACCATCCAGCCGAACAGCGTTCCCGGCTGGCTCCGCCCGCCCGTGATCGCCCACTCGCAGCTCGGCTACACGCCCGACGCGCGCAAGGTCGCCACGATCGAGCTCGACCGCAACGACCGCCGCACCCTGCCCGCGCGGCTGCTGCGCGTCGGCGAAGATGGCCGCATGACGCCCGTCGAGACCGGATCGCCGAAGCGATGGGGTGACTACCTGCGCTACAGTTACCTGCAATTGGACTTCAGCGGCGTGCGCCAGCCAGGCCTCTATGTCCTGGAATATGGCGACACCCGCACCGCGCCGTTCCGGATCGCCGCGGATGCCTATGCGGGCGCCTGGCACCCGACGATGGACGTCTACTTCCCCGTCGCGATGGACCATATGTTCGTCAACGAAGGCTATCGCGTCTGGCACGGCGAGGCCCACCGCGACGACGCGCGCCAGGCGCCGGTCAGCCATGAGCACATCGATCTCTATGCGCAGGGACCGACCACCGACACCCGCTTCAAGCCGGGCGAGCACATTCCCGGCCTGGCGGTCGGCGGCTGGTTCGACGCGGGCGACTTCGATATCCGCACCCAGTCGCAATATCAGGTGATCCGCTCCTTGGTGGACAGCTGGGAACGCTGGCGGCCGACCCGCGACACGACCGCCGTGGATTGGAGCCGCCGCCGCACGGAAATGCATGTCCCCGACGGCACCCCGGACCTGCTCCAGCAGATCCGCCACGGTACGCTGCAACTGGTCGCGCAGTTCGACGCGGTGGGGCACGCCATCCATGGCATCGTGGAGCCCGACGTCGCCCAATATACCCACCTCGGCGACGCATCGACCAAGACCGACGGGCTGATCTACGACCCGAGCCTGAAGCTGGGCGAGGAGCGGAACGGGCGCAGCGGTACGCCGGACGATCGCTGGGCGTTCACCACCAAGGCATCGGCGCTCAACTATGGCTCGATCGCCGGGCTGGCAGCAGCATCGCGGGCGCTGGCCGAAGTCGATCCGGAGCTTTCGAGGAAGGCGCTGGCGATCGCGACCCGCACCTGGGCGGAGGAGCAGTCCCATGCCCCCGATCTCTACCAATATGGCAACACCACCGGTGGCCCGCTGGAGGCAGAGCGCTTCTCGGCGGCGGTGGAGTTGCTGCGCGCGACAAAGGACCAGCGCTATGTCGCGGCCGTCCAATCAGCGTGGCCAGCGATCGAGAAGACCTTTGCGTCGAACCTGCGCGACGCCGTCGCGGCTCTGCCCTTCATGCCCGCGAGCTATCGCGACGGCATGATCCCGGCAGTGCGGACCTATGCCGAGGCCACCCGCACGGGGGCAGCAGCCAATCCGTTCGGCGTGCCGATCACCACCGGTGGCTGGGCCGGCAGCGGCGCCGTTTTGGGATCGGCATTCAACGCCTATGCCCTGCACAAGGCGTTCCCGGACATCATGCCGGCCGATCCGGTATTCCGCGGGATCGAGTTCCTGCTCGGCCATCACCCCGGCTCCGACATCTCGTTCGTTTCCGGCGTCGGCACCGTCTCCAAGGAAGTGGCCTATGGCAACAACCGTGCCGACTTCTCCTTCATTGCGGGCGGCGTCGTCCCCGGCGTTTTGATCATCAAGCCCGACTTCCCCGAGAACCATGAGGACTGGCCCTTCTTCTGGGGCGAGAACGAATATGTGATCCCCGAAGGGGCGATGTGGATCGAGCTGGCCCATGCTGCGCACGAGCTCGCCACTCAGGGCGCTGCGGCCAAAGCGGCACCGAGCAAGCAATAAGAGCAAGTTCGTCCCGAACAGGATCACGGAGAGGATCGACATGCATTTTCACACGCTTGTCCTGGCGCTGGCGGGTCTCGCCGCCGGCTCCGCGGCTCTGGCGACGGAGCCGGCACGGTTCAGCCGCTTCACCTACGACGGCCGTACGCAGGAACGGGTGACCGTCCGTGCGGGGCAACACCGCAACCCGATCCTCTCCGGCTATTATCCCGATCCGTCGGTCACGCGGGTCGGCGACGATTATTACCTCGTCCTCTCCTCCTTCGCGCACTTCCCGGGGTTGCCGATCTTCCGCTCGAAGGACTTGGTGAACTGGACGCAGATCGGCAACGCGATCGATCGGCCGGAGCAGCTCGACTTCACCGGCATGCGGACTTCGCAGGCGGTGTTCGCCCCCGACATCTCGTACCACGACGGCACCTTCTACATCGCGAACACCTGCGTGGAGTGCGGCGGCAACTTCGTCATCACGGCGAAGGATCCGGCCGGGCCCTGGTCGAAGCCGGTCTGGCTGCCGTTCGAAGGGATCGATCCTTCGATCTACTGGGAAGGCGACCGCGCCTATATCGTCAACAACCGAGCACCCGCCGAACCGCCGCGCTACGACGGCCATCGCGCGATCTGGATCCAGGAGTATGACTGGCGCGCCGGCAAGATGGTGGGCGAAAGCACGCAGCTGGTGAACGGCGGCGTCGATATCTCCAAGAAGCCGGTGTGGATCGAGGGTCCGCACATCCTCAAGAAGGACGGCTGGTACTATCTGACCGCTGCCGAGGGCGGGACCAGCGTCAACCATTCCCAGGTGGTGCTGCGATCGAAGAACCTGCGCGGCCCCTTCGTACCCTATGCGGACAACCCGATCCTGACCCAGCGGGATCTCGATCCGGCACGTCCAAATCCGATCACGTCTGCGGGGCACGCCAAGCTGGTCGAGACGCAGAACGGAGAGTGGTTCGCGACCTTCCTCGCCGTGCGCCCCTATGAAGGCGACTTCTACAACATCGGGCGCGAAACCTTCCTTCTGCCTGTCACCTGGAAGGACGGCTGGCCGATCATCCTGCCCAAGGGCGAGGCCATCCCCTTCGCAAGCAGGGTGCCCAAGCTGCCGGCCCAGGCGCCCGGCCCGGTGCCGACGACCGGCGACTTCGGCTATGTCGACGAGTTCGAGGGCGACAAGCTGGCGATGCAATGGATCGGCGTACGCACGCCCAAGCGCCCCTTCTACCATCTCGAGGCCGGTGACCTGGTGCTCGACCGCGGCACACCCATCGGGGACCTCTCGGGCGTGCCCGCCTTCGTTGGCCGACGGCAACAGCATCATGTCGCCACGGTGAGCACTACGGTGCGCTTCGATCCAGGGGCGGACGGGGAACGCGGCGGGCTTGCGGCGATGCAAAGCGACCGGAACTACCTGTTCTTCGGCGTGACGCGGATCGCAGGCAAGCCGGTGGTGGCGCTCTATACGGCCGACCAGGGCCAGGAGCGGCTGGTCGCCTCGGCTCCGATATCGCCCGGAAACCCCGTGACGCTGACGATCCGGGCCGATGGGGGGACCATGGCGTTCGACTATGAAGGCGCGGCTGGCAGGAAGACGCTGGCAGCCGACGTGGACGCGCGGTTTCTGAGCACCAAGGTCGCGACGGGCTTCGTCGGAACGCTGATCGGTCCCTACGCCTGGAGGAAGTAAGCCTCCCCAGGCGCCAGAAATGAGAAAGGCGGGAGTACCGGTGTGGTACTCCCGCCTTTTTCTGTGTTGGTGACGAGCAGGAGGGCTTAGCCCGCCATGTCCTCCAGCTCGCGGCCACGGGTCTCGTTCACCATCGCCTTCACGAAGAAGAACGACACGGCCGCGAAGAACGCATAGCCGAAGTAGGTGACGGCCAGGCCCGGCGAGACGGCAAGCGCCGGGAAGCTCACCGAGATCGCCGCATTGGCGATCCACTGCGCGAAGCCCGAGACCGCGAGGCCGGAACCGCGGATCTGGTTCGGGAACATCTCACCCAGCATCACCCACATGACCGGGCCCCAGCTGGCATTGAAGAAGATCACGTAGAGGTTGGCCGCGACCAGCGCGATCATGCCGTTGTGGCCCGGCAGCGAAACCGCGCCGGACGCATCGGTGACTGCGGTCGAAAAGGCATAGGCCACCACGGCCAGGGTGACGGCCATGCCGGCCGACCCGACGAGCAGCAGCGGCTTGCGACCGATGCGATCGACGGTCGCGATGGTGAACAGGCAGGCTGCGATCGACAGCACGCCCGACAGGATGTTGATCTGGAGCGCGTTGTCCTCGGTGAAGCCAACCGCCTCCCACAGCACCGCGCCATAGTAGAAGACGACGTTGATGCCGACGAGCTGCTGGAAGATCGCGAGGCCAATACCGGCCCACAGGATGGGACGGATCTTGCCGGTTGCCTTGTCGCGGAGGTCCGACAGCTTGGGCTTGTGATGGTCGGCCGCGAGGGAGTTGCGGATTTCGACGACCTTGCGGTCGGCCTCCGCACTGCCGAACAGGCGGGTGAGCACCGCATGCGCGTCCGCATCACGTCCCTTGGCAACCAGGAAGCGCGGGCTTTCCGGAATGACGAGCAGCGCCAGCAGATAGATGGCGGCCGGGATGGCCTGCAGCCAGAACATCCAGCGCCAGGCCGGGAAGCCCAGCCAGAACTCGGACGTCGAGCCACCGGCATAGCGCGCCAACACGAAGTTGGCGACGAACGCACCCGTCAAACCGGTGATGATCATCACCTGCTGCACGCTCGAAAGCCGCCCGCGGATCGACGCCGGAGTGACTTCAGAGATGTACACCGGGGAGATGACGCTGGCGGCGCCGACGCCCAGGCCGCCGACGATGCGGGCGAGGATGAAGACCAGCGAGCCGTTGGCTGCGCCGGCAAGGACGGCGCTGACCAGGAACAGGACCGCCGACAGCATCATCACGTTGCGGCGACCGATCGCGTCGGCCAGCCGTCCCGCGCCAAAGGCGCCGATGGCGGAGCCCACAAGGATGGCGCCGACGTTGACGCCGATGCCCAGGCGGCCGAGGTCGAATGCCGACTCTAGCCCCTTTTGCGTGCCGTTGATCACGCCCGAATCATAGCCGAACATGAAGCCGCCGATCGTCGCCACTGCGACGATTGCGGCGATGAAGCCGTGGTTGGTGGCGATGCCTGCCCCCCCCTGCCCCGGTCCCCTAAAGCTGTCAGTCATCGTCTCTCCTCGCCCGGCCCACGCCGGATTGATCAATTGTGCGGCTTCTTGCTCCCCGCGGCTCGTCGCTCGAGGTGGCCAACTGCCCGTCCGCCTTAACCTGTTATCGCTATCAAGTTGCCTGCTGCCGTCAAGCGCCGAGCGCGCGTGGCCGGCGACGCGGCGGCGCGTCCGATTGACGGCGGATCAGCGTGTAATCGAGAACCTGCTGCTCTGCGGCGCCATCCAGCCGCTTCTGCTGGCGCAGGGTGGCAACGAGCAGTTCCACCGCGGCGCGGGCCATGTTGGCGATCGGCTGGTGGATGGTCGTCAATTCCGGCCAGATCGCGGTCGCCAAGGTGGTGTCGTCGAAGCCGCAGACGGTAAGGTCACCCGGCACGTCGAGGCCGCGGCGATGCGCGATCGCGACCGTCGCTGCCGCCATGTCGTCGTTCGAGGAGAAGATCGCGGTGGGCGGCTCCGGCAGGTCGAGCAACTGCTCGGCCGCGTCCAGCCCGGAGCGGTAGGTGAACAGCCCGTCCACGATCAGCGCCGGATCCTCGGCCATGCCGGCAGCGGCCAGCGCTTCCCGGAAACCTTCGAGCCGCTGCGCACTGGCGGACAGGTTGGGGTTGCCCGCGATGAACCCGATGCGGCGATGCCCCAGGTCCATGATGTGCCGGGTCATCATCGCCGCGGCTTCGCGATCGTCGATACGGATCGCCAGCTGGTTTTCTGCCGGCAGGCCGGTGGCGACGGCGACCGTCGGGATCCGCGCCGATCGAAGCAGCGAGAGCAACGCCGGCGCCTCGCACAAGGGAGGCGGCAGGATGATGCCGTCGATGCCGCCGCGCACCAGATGCTGGGCGACCTCGAGTTCATGTTCGCCGAGTTCGCACCGCTCCACGACGATCTGGACGTCGCTGCGGCTCGCCTGGTCCAGGCTGCCCAGCAGGAACTCGCTCAGGAAGCCCGCGCTCGGGTTGCTGTATAGCAGGCCGATCCGGACCTGCCCCGCCCCGGCCAAGCTGCGCGCTGCCCGATTGGGCGCATAGTTGAGTTCCGAGATGGCCGCATTGACGGCGTCCCGTGTCGCCGGCCGGACGTTCGCCTCGCCGTTGATGACGCGAGACACCGTCATCGGAGACACTCCGGCCCGCTTGGCGACGTCGCTGATGGTGGGGGCCGAACCCGCGCGGCGGGAAGAACGTGTCGGTGCGGCGGAGATCGGGTCCATGGGGCGGTTGGCGCATTCCAGGTTCGAGACCGCGCAGGCATGAACGCAAGCGGCAGGATGGGCAAGAGCGACGCGCGTGTGCAATCTCCTTGCAGGCGCTGAGATCCCGCAATATGGTAGCGCTATCTAGGTTGCGTCAGCGGCCCGAGGCCTCGCAAGAAGGTCCGAAAAGAGGAAGGAGAGCCTGAATGCGCCTGCGCCTACAACTCTGTCTGGCGACCGCCGCCATTGCCGTTACGGCAACGCTGGCCGGCGCGCAGACCCACACCGCGGCTCAGCATGCGACGCACACCGAAGCACGTAGCCCGGAGGGGCGCCGGTACGTGGCGCAGCCGCTGGTGACCGACAAGTTCTTTGCCGATCCCTCGGCGCATGTCTTCAACGGGAAGCTCTACGTCTATCCCAGCCATGACGTCGACGCGGGGATTCCGGACGACGACCTCGGCAATCAATATGCCATGCACGACTATCATGTGCTGAGCATGGATCGCGTCGGGGGCCCGGTGACGGTTCATCCGGTCGCGATCGACGTGAAGGACATTCCCTGGGCCTCCAAGCAGACCTGGGCGCCGGACGCTGCGTACAAGAACGGCACCTATTATCTCTACATGCCGGCCCGCGACAAACGGGGGGTCTTCCGCATCGGTGTCGCCACGTCCAAGTCGCCGACCGGGCCCTTCAAGGCCGAGAAGGAGCCGATCCGCGGCAGCTACTCGATCGACCCGGCTGTGTTCACCGACACCGACGGCGCGAGCTACATGTATTTCGGCGGCATCTGGGGCGGCCAGCTCCAGCGCTGGACCAGCGGCCGCTATGATCCGAACGGCGGCGACACCGACCTGAAGCAGGACGACAAGCCCGCGATCGCGCCCAAGATCGCGCGCATGTCCGCGGACATGAAGCAGTTCGCCGAAGCACCGCGCGACGTGATCATCACGGACGAGGCGGGTAAGCCGGTCCTGGGGGGCGACCACGACCGGCGCTTCTTCGAGGCGGCGTGGACGTTCAAGCGCGGCGGCAAATACTACTTCACCTACTCCACGGGTGACACGCACTTCCTGAACTATGCGATCGGGGACTCGCCTTATGGGCCGTTCCGCTACACGGGGCACATCCTGAAGCCGGTGCAGGGCTGGACGTCGCATCACTCGATCGTCGAGTTCCAGGGCCGCTGGTGGCTGTTCTATCACGATACCCAGCTATCCGATAAGAACCACCTGCGCTCGGCCAAGGTGACCGAACTGACCTTCAACACGGACGGCACGATCCAGCTGATCGATCCGTTCAAGGACTGATCGGCCCATGTTCCTCGGCATCGATATCGGCACCTCCGGCGTCAAGGCGGTGGTGCTGGACGAACACGGCGCAGTCGTTGGCCAGGGTACCGCCGCGCTCAGCGTGCAACGGCCCCAGCCGCTCTGGTCGGAGCAGGATCCGGACGCCTGGTGGCATGCCACCACGGCGGCGGTGCAGGCGATCGATCCGGCGGTGCGGCGGGCCGTGCGGGGCATCGGGCTCGCCGGCCAGATGCACGGCGCGACGGTCCTGGGCGCAGACGACACGCCGCTGCGGCCGGCGATCCTCTGGAACGATGGCCGCTCCTATGCGGAATGCGCGGAGCTCGAGGCAACGGTCCCGGAGCTGCACGCGATCGCCGGCAACCTCGCGATGCCGGGCTTCACGGCACCCAAGCTCCAGTGGCTCCGGCACCATGAGCCGGCGATCTTCGACCGCATCGCCACCGTGCTGCTGCCCAAGGACTATGTCCGGCTGAAGATGACCGGCGAGAAGGCTTCCGACATGTCGGATTCGGCGGGCACCCTGTGGCTCGACGTGGCCGGCCGGCGGTGGAGCGACACGCTGCTCGCGGCCACGGGCCTCACCGAGGCGCAGATGCCGCAGCTGGTGGAGGGTAGCGAGATTGCCGGCCGGCTGCTCCCCGCCATCGCCGCGCTGTGGGGCATGGCCGAGGTGCCGGTCGCCGGTGGCGGCGGCGACAATGCCGCCGGTGCCGCGGGGGTCGGTGCGGTGCGCGACGGCGACGCCCTGCTCTCGCTCGGCACGTCGGGCGTCATCTTCGTGGCGACGGACCAGTTTCGGCCGAATGTCGCCGGCGCAGTCCACGCCTTCTGCCACTGCCTGCCGGCCATGTGGCACCAGATGGCGGTGCACCTGTCGGCTGCGGCCTGCATTGATTGGGTGGCTCGCCTGACCGGCGCGGCCGGTGCCGCCGACCTGTTTGCCCGCGCCGAACGCGCCGGGCCGGCGTCCGGGCCGGAGATCTTCCTCCCCTATCTCTCCGGTGAGCGGACGCCGCACAATGATGCGCAGGTGCGCGGTGCGTTCCTGCGGCTCGACCATGACACCAGCCCGGAACGGCTGGCGCAGGCGGTGCTGGAAGGCGTCGGCTTTGCGCTTGCCGACGGCGTTCGCGTGCTGCGCGAAGCCGGCACCACCATCGATCGCCTGTCGGTGATCGGGGGTGGCGCCCGTTCGCGCTACTGGGGCGAGACGCTTGCGGCGGCGATGGACGTGACGCTCGTGTACCTGCAGGGCGGCGAGGTTGGGCCTGCCCTGGGTGCGGCCCGTCTCGCCCAGCTTGCCGTCGATGGCGGCACCGCAGCAGACGTGTGCCAGGCACCGCCCGTCGCCCACGTCATCGAACCCGATCCAGCGCTCGTCGAGCGCCTGGCCCCCAAGCGCGCCACCTTCCGCGACGCCTATCCCCGCATAAGGAACCTGTGATGGCCGAGTTCTTCGCCGACATTCCCCAGATCCGCTACGAGGGTCCCGATAGCGAGAACGAACTCGCCTATCGCTTCTACGACAAGAACCGCGTCGTGTTGGGCAAGACGATGGAGGAGCATCTGCGCTTCGCCGCATGCTTCTGGCACACCTTCTGCTGGCCCGGCAGCGACGTGTTCGGTGGCGGCACCTTCAACCGCCCCTGGCATCGTGGTGCCAACGACAGCAATGCAGCGGCGCAGAAGCGCGAGGTGGCGTTCGACTTCTTCCAGAAGCTCGACGTGCCCTTCTACTGCTTCCACGACGTCGACGTGATGGCGGACGCCGCCAACGTCGCCGAGCACCGTCGCTATTTCGCCGAAGCCGTCGATCACCTGGAAAAGCTGCAGGCGTCCTCGGGCCGCAAGCTGCTGTGGGGCACCGCCAACCTATTCAGCCACCCCCGCTACGCCGCCGGCGGCGCGACCAACCCGGACCCGGAAGTGTTCGCGTTCGGCGCGATGCAGGTCCGCGACGCGCTGGAGGCGACCCATCGCCTCGGCGGCACCAACTATGTGCTGTGGGGCGGCCGCGAGGGCTATGAGACGCTGCTCAACACCGACCTGAAGCGCGAACTCGACAACCTTGGCCGCTTCCTGAACCTGGTGGTCGAGCACAAGCACAAGATCGGGTTCACCGGCACGATCCTGATCGAGCCGAAGCCGCACGAGCCGACCAAGCACCAGTACGACTTCGACACAGCGACCGTGTACGGCTTCCTGAAGCGCTACGGCCTGGAGAACGAGGTCCGCGTCAACATCGAGGCGAACCACGCCACGCTGTCCGGCCACACCTTCGAGCACGAGATCGCGACCGCAGGCGCGCTCGGCATCTTCGGCTCGATCGACGCCAACCGCGGCGACCCGCAGAACGGCTGGGACACCGACCAATTCCCGAACTCGGTCGAGGAAATGACGCTGGCGATGCTGGAGATCCTGCGCGCCGGGGGCTTCACCACCGGCGGCTTCAACTTCGACGCCAAGGTCCGCCGCCAGTCGATGGACGCGGCCGATCTCTTCTATGGGCACATCGGCGGGATCGACGTGGTGGCCAAGGGCCTGTTGAACGCCGCAGCCCTGATCGAGGACGGTCGCCTGGATGCGTTCAAGGCGGAGCGCTACGCCGGCTGGACCGGTCCGTTCGGCGAACAGATCGCCGACCTCGATCTGGCCGGCATCGCCGACTTGGCCATCGATCAGTCGATCGACCCGCAGCCGCGCTCGGGCCGCCAGGAGCGGATCGAGAACCTCATCAACCGCTTCATTTGACAAGGCCTTTCTCCGGGCGAGCGTGCGCTCGCCCGGAGGAGCCAATCGGCCACCGCGGGTTGGGGCGCATGCCCCTTCCCCACGGCGGCAATGCTGCTAGCTTCGTCCCGAAGCCCCATCCGAGGACGCGCCACACCGCAACATCCGATAGTCGCCTAGCTTTGCGCTTGTGCGTGCGCCTTCCCGATCGATCGACCCGAACGCCAGGGAGCCTGCTATGGAAGTTGCACGACGTGATCTCATCCTATCGGCCGCCGCACTCGCACTCAGTCCCCGCGCCTTCGCGGCCGAGCGCCCGAACCGCCCCTTGGGCTATGCGATCGTAGGGCTCGGCTACTACGGCCTGAACGTCATCATCCCGCAATTCAAAAATTGCGAGCACAGCCGCCTGGCAGCGGTCGTCAGCGGCGACCCCGCCAAAGCAAAGAAGGTGGCAGCCGAACACGGCCTGTCCCCCCGCTCCATCTACTCCTACGCGAACTTCGACAGGATCCGCGACAATCCCGACGTGGACATCGTCTATGTCTGCCTGCCCAACTCCCTGCACGCGGAATACACGATCCGCGCCGCCAAGGCGGGCAAGCACGTGATGTGCGAGAAGCCGATGGCTGTCTCCGTCGCCGAATGCGAAGCGATGATCGCCGCCTGCAAGGCGGCGAACCGCAAGCTGATGATCGGCTATCGCTCCCATTTCGAGCCGTTCAACCTGGAGGCCATGCGCCTGGCGCGCGCCGGTGAGGCAGGAAAAATCCGCTACGTCCGGTCCGAACACGGCTTCGTGCAGGGCGATCCATCGGCATGGCGGCTGAAAAAGGCGATGTCGGGCGGCGGCTCGCTGATGGACATGGGCGTCTACAGCCTGCAGGCCGCACGCTACATGACCGGTGAGGAACCCGTGGCGGTGACCGCGCGGGAGTCGACCGACCGCAAGGACCCACGCTTTACCGAGGTCGAGGACATCATCGACTGGACGCTCGAATTTCCTTCCGGCGCGATCGCCAGTTGCCAGTCGATGTACAGCGCCTACCAGAACCACATCCTGCTGATGGGCGACAAGGGCCGCATCGAGCTGGAGCCGGCGACCCGCTATGATGGCAACCGCATGTGGTTGGGCAAGGATGGACGCGAGCGCGAGGTGACGCCGCCGCCCGGTCCCGGCAAGACGCAGTTCGCGGGCCAGCTCGACCATCTCGTCCAATGCGTCCGTACCGGTCAGGAGCCGATCGTGTCGGGCGAAGAAGGCCTGCGCGACATGCGCATCGTCGAGGCCATTTATCGCTCTGCGCGCGAGGGCCGGACCATTCGGCTCGACGGACGTACCTGAGCAACCACGGGCGCTGGGCGGGGTTGATCCGCTCCACCAGTGCCCCCCACTGCCGGCCAGACTGGCCGACCCGCCACAAACGACAACGCCGCCCCGAGGGGCGGCGTTGCGCGTTCTTCGTGCGGATGGCGGCGCTTAGAAGCGTCCGCGCACGCCGACCAAGACGGTGCGGCCTGGATTATATTCGCTGAACGTCGCGTTCGGGAACTGGAAGTACGAGCTCTGTGCTTCCTTGTTGATGTTGATCACGTTCACCACGACGGTCGGCAGATAATCGTTGCCCAGGATCTTGCCGAGATCGATGTTGCCCGAGAAATCGAGCTGACCGTAGTTGCGGCCGATGATCGCGGCATCCGGGATACCGTTCTGGTTCAAGCCCGAGTTCACCGAACCTTCGTTGTAGGTGTAGGTCAGGCGTGCCGACAGGCCGTTGCCTTCGTAGTAGCCGGTCAGCGTGTAGGTGGTCGGCGAGACGCCCAGTGCGACCGGCGCAACGGTTCCCTCGCCGCGCTGATCGATCAGGGTTAGGTTGCCCTGCACGCCGAAGCCTTCGACGCCGATCAGGCGGGTGGCGAAGTCGAGCGGCTGGGTGACCTGGAACTCGAGCCCGTTGACCTTGAGCTTCCCGTCCGCGTTCACCTGCTGCTGAAGCTGGATCGGAACGTCCTCAGGCCGGATACCTGCCGGGGTGGCGCGATCGATCAGAGCCTGCTGCTGCGCCGCGGTGAGCGAAGCGAAGGTGATCCCGAAGGGGGCCAGCGTCGAGAACGGCGCAGTGGTGATGCCGTTGATCGTGAAGCCGGTGATCGACTTGCGGAATGCCGCAAACGCGATCACGCCTTCGCCACCCGTGTAATATTCGAAGCCGAGGTCGATGTTGTCCGAGATGTACGGGTCGAGCGCGTTGTTCCCGAGCGTGCCGACGTCCGCCGACGGCTGGACGAACGATGCACCCGGCAGCAGCTGGTTGGGGTCCGGACGGGTCATCGTCCGGGAGATCGAGGCACGCGCCACCGCCTTGTCGCCGAAGCTGTAGGCGAGGCTCGCCGAGGGCAGGAAGTTCGAATAAAGGCGCTGCGTCCGTGCGAAGTTCACGATCGTCGGATAGCAGGAGCCGTCGAGCACGAACGTGGGGCTCTCGCCCGGGCAGGTAACGCCGCCCCGAACGTTCAGCGGGTTCGGGATCGTCGTCCGGCCGCCGACCCGCTGGTCGGTACGAACATAGCGGATGCCGCCGTTCAGGCGCAGCGTGTCGCCATCGCGCACATCGAACACGCCGTTCATTTCGATGAACGTGCCGGTCACCTTTTCGCGGATCAGGCCGCCGTTGGCGCCGCTGCTGCCGGCACCGGTCTCCGTCGCCCCGGCAAGCAACTCGTCATAGTTGGTCGCATCCTTGAACCTGTTCCAGTCGACCGTGACGAAGCCGGCGCCGGTGGGCATGAGGAAGCCCGGCACCGCTGCGGTCGGAACCAGCGACCCGCCATAGCTGAGCGGCGGCAGTCCGGTCGAGAAGCCGGTCCCGTAGGCCGGATAGGACGGATATCCCGGGGGCGTGGCCGTACCGGGCAGGTTGGCGCCGTCGCAGACCGGCTGACGGTTCGGACCGGGCAGGACGACATTGGGATTGTTGCCGCAAACCGCTGCCTGCCACGGGTTGGTGTTGTCGAACGGCGTGATCCGCCGGCTGGTGTCGTCATAGGCCGCGCCTACACGGACGCTGAACCGCGACTCGTCGCCGAACAACAGGCTGCCGCGGACGCCCTTGGTCTCGGTCTCGCGCTCTTCGCCATTGAGGTTCAGGCGGCCGCCACCGGCCCAGCCAAAGCTGGCCGGATTATTCAGGTCGATGTTGGGCGAGATATCCGGGATGCCGCCGTCGTTGGTGTAGTCCACCGTCACGCCGCTGTTGGGTGGCGTAATGACGAGAACGGTCGGGCTTTCCCGACGGAAGGTGCTCTTCGTATAGTTCGCCTGCAGGTCGCCCTTGATGAAGTCGTTGATGACGAACTCCATACCCGGGTTGACACCCCAGTAATCCTGACGGTCCTTGTACGGGCGGAATTCGAGGAAGAACTGCGAATTGGCGTAAGTACCGCTGGTGACGGTGCAGCCGTCAGAACAGTCGGACTTGTCGTAGGTGGTGTTGAGCGGGATGGCGGCGCCATTGCGGACCGCCCAATTCATTGCCGAACGCTGGAAGTCGGTGTCCCGCTTGGCGTACATGCCGTCGACATAGAAGTGCAGCGCATCGCTCGGCCGCCATTCCACGGATACCAGGCCGTTATAGCGGGTGCGTTCCCCGATCTCGGTACGTGGGCGGCCCAGGCGCGGCAGCAGGCCGTTGTCGAGCTGCTCGATCGTGGCGCCCGGATTGTTGGCGAGGAGAAACGCCTGGTCGATCACCGTGCCTGGCGTGAGGCCGTTGCCGGCGTTGACCGGAACGGTGCCGGGGATGGTCCAGTTGCCGCCGCCGGTGTTGTTGCGGGTCGGGCTGCTGCTCTGCGCGGCGGTCAGGTTCGGGTTGGTCCAGCCGATCGTCTCAAAGCCGTCGACCCGGAAGCGGTTCTTGACCGCCGCGCCGCCGACCAGGATGCCAAAGTCGCCGAACGTGGCGCTCGCCAGGACGTGCCCACGATAGCCCCACTTGTCAGCCGAGCTCACCTTCGAACCCTGGAGGCCGTAGCTGATATAGGGCTTGGGATTGTCGAAGGGCCGAGCCGAGCGCAGGTTCACGGTGCCGGCCGCACCGCCCTCAATCTGGCTGGCAGTGGGCGACTTGCTGACGGTCAGCTGGGTGAACAGCTCGGTCGGGATCAGGTCGAGATCGACCTCGCGGTTCGTGCTCTGCGCATCGAACCGCACGGACGCGATGGCAACCGGCGCACCGTTCAGCAGCACGCGCGTGAAGTTGGTGCCCAGGCCGCGGATCGCCACGTTCGCGCCTTCGCCCGTCACTTCACGGCTGATGGTCACGCCCGGGATGCGGTTCACCGACTCCGCGATGTTGGTGTCCGGGAACTTGCCGATATCCTCGGCGAAGATCGTGTCGGTGAAGCCGATCGAGTTGCGCTTGGCGTTGGTCTGGCTCTGCAGCGATGCGCGGTAGCCGGTGACGACGATGTCTTCATTGCCGGTGGCAGAAGGGTCCGCCGGTGCCTGCGCCGCGTCGTCGATGGCGGTAGGCTGGGTCTGTCCGGCGCCGTCCTGGGTCGGGGCGCCTGCTTCCGTAGTCGCGCTGCTCGAGGAAGAGGCGGTGGGCTCTCCCTGGGTCTGGGCCATTGCAGGCCAGGCGACGGTGGTAAGCAAAAGCGCGGCAAAGCCGCTCGCGCGGCGAATCGGTACAGTCCGCATGGGTTCCTCTCCCTGTGAAGCCGGGGCGTGGACCGCCCTCGTTTCTGGATGTGCTATGCTTTACTGGTAGCGCTACCCAGCGCAAGCACGTTTTTTTACACGACGTTGCTATCGATGTTCGCATTGCAGCCCGGTGTCACCTTGCAGACACGGCGACCTCTTGGGCCACCCGCCGAGGTACGTCACCGGTAGCGGTACAAACGTACTCTCTGGATCCCCCATTGCCCCGCCGGCAGCCGGATGTGGCGCCCTTGGTGCGTCTGGTCGCCGTTCAGCAGGCGTCCCGCCACCCACTGGCCAGCGGCGTTGAACACGCCCTCTTCCGCGCGTTCGATCCCGGCGAGCGATGGCCCCTCTCCCGCACCGGCGAACCTAACCGTGATCCCCTGCCCCGCGATCAGATACTCGTCCGCTCCGATCTGGATCACCATGCCGCCGTAGCCGGCGGTCTCCGGGGTCATGGCAGGCCGCTCGATGTCCGCGAAGGCCACGGTGAAGCGGTAGTTGCCCATCCGCCGGGCCTGCGGCTCGTAATCGAGCGTATCGTCATAACGCTGCCGCGGCTTGAAGCCGGCGATCCGGTCGCTGCCCTGCGCCTGCAGGATGTACGACTGGAGCTGTCGCAGCACGCCATATGCTGCTCCGAGCTCGCCCGGCGCATCGTCCACGGAGTCGATCGAGAACGGCCCGAAGCCGATCGCGTCCCGCTCGCCAAAGGCATAGAAGGCGTTGGCCGGCACGATCGGATTGTCGGCGTTGTGCGCCTCCGGCACGAACAGCGGATTGTCCGGCCGGTGATAGCGATCGACGATCTGGGTGAAGTTCGAGAAATAGATGTCGGGCGCGAGCAGGTCGATCGAGGGCGCCCCGGCCTTCCACACGTCGATCAGGTGCGGCAACGGGCCGCCGCTCGGATATTGGCCGGGCGCGCGTCCCGGTCGATTGAGCGCGACGTTCACGTACATCGGCAGCGCATAGGCCGCCTTGCCCGCGCGGGCGAGCGCATCGGCGAAGCGCGCATAGTGCCAGGCGGTGAATACCTCCGCCGCGGCGTCGCCGTCGCCGAACAGCTCCGTCCAGCTGCCCTGGGTGCGGGCACCGCGCTCTAGCCACATCGCCTTCATCTCCGGCACCAGCGTGTCGCGGTGCTGGGCGAGATAGGTGGTGAGTTCCGCCGGCACCGGCTGCGCGAAGGCTGCATTGGCGGCGGAGGAATAGTCCCGCGCCACCGGGAGCATGCCGATCTCGTTCTCCACCTGCACCATCACCACGGTGTTCCGGTCGCCGTCGACCGCCTTCAGGTGCGCGAGCATCGCCGCATAGGCGCGCGCATCCGCGCGGATCATCTCCTCGCCAAACGTCGACAGGATCTCCACCGACTGCCCGTTGGGCAGCCCTGCCCGCGGGAAACGCGCCTGATCGCGCTTCACCCATCCGGGCACATAGGTGGACATGGAATTCTTGTAGGCGCCGAACCAGAGCAGCACGAGCTTCAGGTCGTTCGCGCGCGCCTCGCGGATCATGGAGTCCAGGCTGGACCAGTCGAACCGCCCCTCGACCGGCTCGATCAACTCCCAGGAGACCGGCGCGAGCACCGTGTTGAGGTTCATCGCGCGCAGCTTGGCCCAGTGCGGCGCCATATAGGTCGCGCTGGAGGCTGCCGAATTGCTGAGCTCGCCGGCGATCAGGAGCATCGGCTTGCCGTCGACGACAAGCTGGGTCGCCTCGCCATTGCGCTCGAGGCGCGGCGTCTCGGCCAGAACAGGCGTGGCGATGAGGAGCGTTGCACCCAGTCTTGCAGCGATATGCTTCACGTCAGTTCCCTTGTTCGGTCGGCGACGGCGGAGAAGGCTCATTGCGCGATCTTCACGTCGCGGTAGCGCGG
Source organism: Sphingomonas molluscorum (assembly GCF_039522995.1). Classification (NCBI taxonomy): domain Bacteria; kingdom Pseudomonadati; phylum Pseudomonadota; class Alphaproteobacteria; order Sphingomonadales; family Sphingomonadaceae; genus Sphingomonas; species Sphingomonas molluscorum. The sequence goes on from NZ_BAAAEL010000004.1 coordinate 73,376, forward strand.
GTTGAGGAGGTGGAAGACCAGCAGCGCGACCAGGTAGGCGACGCCGCAGGCGACGAAGAACGGGCCGTAGCTGCCGACCTTGTCGAGCAGCGCGCCCAGCGTCTTAGACGCCAGGAAGCCGCCGACCGCGCCCGCGAAGCCACCCAGGCCGATCAACGTTCCCTGGGCGTAGCGGGGGAACTGGTCCCCCGGCAGCGCAAACAAGTTGGTCGAAAAACCCTGGTGCGCCGCGCAGGCGAGGCCGATCAGCGCCACGGCGATCCAGATGCTGCTCGCCTGTGCCGCAAACATCACCGGCAGCGCGAACAGCGCACACACCAACATCGCGCGCTTGCGGGCGCTTCCCGCGGAGGCACCCCGCTTCAGCTGGCGCGACGAGTACCAGCCGCCGGCCACCGCACCCAGATCCGCCAGGATGTAGATCGCCACCAACGGCGGGCCGAAACTCTTGAGGTCATAGCCGTAGCGGGTGTGAAAGAAGTCCGGCAGCCAGAAGAGGAAGGTCCACCAGACCGGGTCGATCAGGAAGCGGCCGGCCATGTAGGCCCAGGCCTCCCTATGGCGCAGCACGGACAGGAAACCGGCACGACCGCTGTCGTCCGCCGGCTCCGCCTCGATCCAGGCGCGCTCCTCGGTCGTGATGCGCGGATGGCGACCCGGCGGATGATAGAGGCGCCACCAGGCCACGAGCCAGACGATGTTGAAGAGGCCGGTGACGATGAACGCCCAACGCCAGTCGAGAACCAGGTCGGCGACGATGAAGCCGACCAGCAACGGTGTCACGACAGCACCGACATTGGCGCCGGCGTTGAAGATGCCGATCGCGAGCGCGCGTTCCTTCTTGGGGAACCATTGCGAGGCGGCGGCGAGCGCGGAGGGATAGGTCCCCGCCTCCCCGAACGCGAGCGGGATGCGGGCGACGACGAAGCCGGCGGTGGAGGTGACCAGCGTCTGCGCGAAGTGGCCGACCGTCCAGCTGCCCATCGCCAGCAGATAGCCCCATCGCGGTCCCACCCGGTCGATCAGCCAGCCGAACAGCAGGAAGCCGACGCCATAGAAGACCTGAAAGTAGCCGGTGATGTCGGCATAGCCGGAGTTGGTCCAGCCGTAGAGGCCCTGCAACTGCGGCTTCAGCACGCCCAGCACCAGCCGGTCGATGTAGCTGAGCACCACGGCGGTAAACAGGAGGCCGCAGATCACCCAGCGGATGCGCCCGCGCGGCGGCCGCACCGCATGCGCGGCGGTTTCCGGCGCCTGTGCGGCGGCTTGGGTGAACTCGCTCACCTCACCAGCTCCACAAGGTACCGTCCTCCAGCCGGTTCACCGGCAGGAAGGCGCGCTTGTACGCGTGGGTGCTGGCCAGTTCCTCGTCGATGTCGACGCCCAGGCCAGGCTTGTCGCCCGGGTGCATCAGCCCGTTCGCGAAGGAATAGGCGTGCGGGAAGACGCGGTCGGTCTCCTCCGTGTGCGGCATGTGTTCCTGGATGCCGAAGTTCGGGATCGAGAGGCCGAAATGCAGCGCCGCGGCCATGCAGATGGGGCTGAGGTCGGTTGCGCCATGACTGCCGGTGCGGACCTGATACAGGTCGGCAAGCGCCGCGATCCGGCGCATGTGGGTGATGCCGCCGGCATGGACCACGGTCGCCCGGATATAGTCGATCCACTGGTTCTCGATCAGCGTCTTGCAGTCCCAGATCGAGTTGAAGATCTCGCCGACGGCAAGCGGCGCCGTGGTGTGCTGGCGGATCAGGCGGAAGGCGTCCTGGTTCTCGGCCGGGGTCGCATCCTCCAGCCAGAAGGGACGATAGGGCTCCAGGTCGCGGCCGAGCCGCCCCGCCTCGATCGGGGTCAGGCGATGGTGGATGTCATGCAGCAGGTGGACGTCCCAGCCGAGTGCCTCTCGCGCGACCCGGAACAGCTCGGGGACGACGCGCAGATATTTTGAGGTCGACCAGACGCTCTCGCTCGGCAGGTCCGCGTCGGCGGGCTCATAGCGCTCGCCGTGCTTGGCGACGCCGTAGGTGGACGGCAGCCCCGGCACGCCGCATTGCAGGCGCACGGCCAGATAGCCCTCGTCCATCGCCGCCCTGGCTGCGGCAATGGTATCGTCGATCGTCGTGCCGTTGGCATGGGCATAGACCATGCACCCCTCTCGCGCGGCACCGCCGAGCAACTGGTAGACGGGAAGCCCCGCGATCTTGCCCTTGATGTCCCACAGCGCCATGTCGACGGCTGCGATCGCGGTCATGGTGACGGGGCCGCGCCGCCAGTACGCACCCTTGTAGAGATACTGCCAGATGTCCTCGATCTGGTGCGCCTCGCGCCCGATCAGGCAGGGCACCACATGCTCGGCGAGGTAGCTGGCCACCGCGAGTTCCCGGCCGTTGAGCGTGGCGTCGCCTACGCCGGTGGTGCCGTCGTCGCACTCGATCTTCAGGGTGACGAAGTTGCGCCCGGGGCTGGTGACGATGACGCGGGCTTTGACGATCTTGGGCATCGGGTTCCTCAGGCGATTTCGAGCACGACGGGCTGGAGGCCGCGGCCGTTCGAGCGGGTCAAAATGTGCAATTGGCGGATGCGATTGCCTCGCGCGTCCCATCCCGCAGCCGGAATGCGTGTGGACTGCGAGTTGCGCAGTGTCGTGATCGGACGCGCGCCAGAGGAGACTTGATTGCAGCCATACTGCCGGGCGACCGCTTCGCCCGCGCGGCTATCGAGGATCGTAGACCCGCGGCGCGCGGACGGCTGGCGGTCGCTCGGCTCGATCTTCCATTCTGCGCGCGTCACGATCCGCTCCCCGTTGCGGCCTCCGTCTTGCGCGGCTTGCCTGTTCAACTGATACCGTTACCATGGCCAGCGACGCGGCGGGCTGTCAACCGCCGCGCACCGGGAGAGAGTAATGAAGGCAATGAGGACGCTGGTGTGCGCCAGCGCCATCGCGGTCACGGCGGCCCTGCTGACAGCACCGGCTGCGGCGGAGGACGGTTACCGGCTCTGGCTCCGCACCGAGGCGCCGGCCGAAGGAAAGACCGCGATATCCCGCCTTGGCGACACGCCCACGTTGCGGCTCGCCGAAGCCGACCTTCGTCGTGATTTGCCCGCCGCTGCGAATCTGCCGGTCGTGGTAGCGCCAGCGAGCAACCCCTCGGTTTCGGCGCTCCGGCTGCCCGTCGCGAGCTTGGGAGATGAAGGCTATCTGGTCCGCCCCGCCTCCTTGGGCGGACGGCAGGTCTTGTTGGTCACGGGCAACACCGATCGAGGCGTGCTCTATGGCGCCTTCGCCCTGATCCGCCATGTCGCCAGCGGCGGACAGGTCGCGAACGCGACGCTTCGCTCGGCACCCAAGGTGAAGCTGCGCGTCCTCAACCATTGGGACAATCTCGATGGCACGGTCGAGCGCGGCTATTCCGGCGAGTCGCTGTGGGACTGGTGGAAGCTGCCGGACTACCGCGATCCGCGCTACACCGACTATGCCCGCGCCAATGCCTCCATCGGCATCAACGGCACGGTGCTGAACAACGTCAATGCCAAGGCCGACAGCCTCACCGCGCCGTATATCGCCAAGGCAGCGGCGCTGGCCGACGTGTTCCGCCCCTGGGGCATCCGCGTCTATCTCTCCGCCCGGTTCTCGGCACCGATCGAGATCGGCGGCCTGAAGACCGCGGACCCACGAGACCCTGCCGTTGCGGCCTGGTGGAAGACGAAGGCGGACGAGATCTACCGCGCCATTCCCGACTTCGGCGGCTTCCTGGTCAAGGCAAACAGTGAGGGGCAGCCGGGTCCGCGCGACTATGGCGCGAGCCATGCCGACGGCGCCAACATGCTCGCCGCGGCGGTGAAGCCGCATGGCGGCATCGTGATGTGGCGCGCCTTTGTCTACGCGGACACCGATCCCGAGGATCGCGCCAAGCAGGCCTATACCGAGTTCAAGCCATTGGACGGCAAGTTCGCCGACAACGTTATGGTGCAGGTGAAGAACGGCGCCATCGACTTCCAGCCGCGCGAGCCCTTCCATCCGCTGTTCGGCGCGATGCCCAAGACGCCGCTGATGATGGAGTTCCAGATCACCAAGGAGTACCTCGGGCAGGCGACCCACCTCGCCTATCTGGGGCCGCTCTTCACCGAGGTGCTGGAGGCGAAGACCGGACGTGGCAAGGAGACGGTGGCAAGCGTCGTCGACGGCGAGAGCGAGCGCCACCAGCTGACGGGCATGGCCGGCGTAGCAAACATCGGCGACGATCGCGACTGGACCGGGGGCACGTTCAACCAGGCAAACTGGTACGCGTTCGGACGGCTGGCATGGGATCCTTCCCTCGATGCGGCAGCGATCGCGCGCGAATGGGCGCAGCAGACCTTCGGCACCGATCCGCGAGTGGTTGCGCCGATCGTCGACATGATGATGCGCTCGCGCGAAGCGGTGGTGGATTACACCGGGCCCCTTGGCCTCGCCCATGTCATGGCGACGGGACATCATTATGGGCCGGGGCCGTGGGTGAGCGAGCTGCAGCGGCCCGAGTGGAACCCCGTCTACTATCACCGCGCCGACCGCCAGGGGATCGGGTTCGACCGGACTCGGACGGGCAGCAACGCCGTCGGGCAATACGCGCCGGCGGTGGCGAAGCTCTATGCGAACCCGCGCACCACGCCCGAAAGCGAGTTGCTGTGGTTCCACCACCTTCCCTGGGACTATCGCCTGAAAAGCAGCGAGACGCTGTGGGAGGGCCTGGTGCGGCGGTACGACCGGGGCGTGGCCACCGTGGCAGCGATGCGGCGTGAATGGGACGGACTGCGCACGCTCGTGGATGCCGAACGCTGGGAGAAAGCGGCCGCTTTCCTTGCCATCCAGGAGCGCGAGGCGCGGTGGTGGCGGGACGCGAGCCTCGCCTATTGGCAGTCGGTGAACGGGCTGCCCCTCCCGGCCGGCGCAGCGGCGCCCGAGCACGACCTCGCCTGGTACAAGGCGCAGAGCTTCCCCCATGCGCCCGGCAATCCCCATTGATCCGCCACCGACCCCGGCATTGAGGAACCACCCCATGGCAGCACCTTGGAAGACGACGATTGCGGCCGCCGCCCTTCTTCTGGCGGGCGGCGGCGCCGACGCGCGCACCAGCGCCACCCGCTGGGTCGCGACCTGGGGCTCGGCACAGATGATCCCGGAGGGCGAGAATGCGCTGCCGGCGGATGCGACACATGCCGTCACCCTGCGGCAGGTGGTCCGCCTCTCGGCAGGCGGAGGCGAAATCCGCGTGCGGTTCTCCAACCGCTTCGGCACACGTCCGCTGCCCATCGGCGCGGCCCATGTCGCCCGCGCGGCAAGGCCGGGGACGCCCCGAATTGAAGGCGGCGTGGCGCTCACCTTCTCGGGTCACGCCGATGCGGTGATCCCGGCCGGGGCGGAAATCTATTCGGATCCGGTCTCGCTGAACCTCGCCCCCGGCGCGGATCTCGCCATCAGCCTCTACCTGCCCGAGGCACCGGAACCGCAGACCGGCCATCCGGGGGCGCGGTCCACCAGCTTCCTCCTGACCGGCCAGCATGTCGCGGACACGGACCTGCCCGGCGCGCGGCCCACCACCCGCTGGTACCTGATCGCCGACGTGGAGGTGGCGGCCGCAACGAACGTCGGCACGGTGGTGGCGATCGGCGATTCCATCACGGACGGCTATGGTGTCGAGCCGGAACGGAACACCCGCTGGACCGACGTCTTCGCGCAACGGCTGCGGAGCGAAGCGCGGACACGGGGCATCGGCGTGGTCAACGCGGGGATCGGCGGCAACCGCATCCTTCTCGATGGGCTCGGCCCCAATCTGATGGCCCGTTTCGACCGGGACGTGATCGCCCGCAGCGGCGTCCGCTGGGCGATCGTCCTGGAGGGGATCAACGATCTCGGCACCCTCACCCGCGACGCGCCGGCGACCCCGGAGCAGCATCGCGCGCTGGTGCGGCAGATCACCGCCGCCTACCGCCAGCTTGCCGAGCGTGCGCACGCCCATGGCATCAAGCTGATCGGCGGAACGGTCATGCCGTTCGGGGGCAACAGCTATTATCACCCCGCGCCCGAACTCGAAGCGGCGCGACAGGAGATCAACCGCTTCATCCGCACCTCCGGCACGTTCAACGCGGTCATCGACTTCGACAAGGTGACGCGCGACCCGGCACAACCGGATCGGCTCGCCCCGGCGCTCGACTCCGGCGATCACCTCCACCCGTCCGAAGCGGGCTATCGGAAGATGGGCGAAGCGGTGCCGCTGGGCCTGTTCTCATAGGCGCACGCGCGAGCGGGCGGAGCGCAAAGTCGCGCCGGCCCTTGCGCGCGGGGCGGTCAGCAGCGACACGTGCGGCTTCACCAGAACAGTGGATCCCCATGCGCCGCTTCCTCCTTGCTTCCGCCCTGCTCGCCACGCCCGCCATGGCGGCGCCCGACGCGCCGTCGCCGATCCTGATGACACCGGATGCGCGCGACGTGCTCACCTATGCGCGTCCGGAGATCGCGCGGGTGGCGCATGTCGACCTCGACCTCGTCGCCGACTTTGCGAGCCGCACGATGCGGGGCACCGCGACCCTCGACATTCTGGCGCGCCCGGACGCACGCGAGATCGTGCTGGACGACAAGGGGCTTGTCATCAGCCGCATCACCGATGGCGCGGGCAAGCCCCTCAAATGGACGGTCGGCGCGGAGGACCCGTACAAGGGCGCCCCGCTGACCGTCGCGATCGGAAGGGCCCGCCGGATCGTCATCACCTATAGCTCGCGCCCCGACGCGCGGGCGCTCGGCTGGCTGCCGCCCGAGCTCACCGCCGGCAAGCGCAAGCCCTACCTGTTCAGCCAGGGCCAGGCGATCAACAACCGCAGCTGGATCCCGACCCAGGACAGCCCCGGCATTCGCCAGAGCTGGAGTGCGTCGATCACCGTGCCGGCCGATCTGGTGGCGGTGATGAGCGGCGAACGGCTGACGCCCGAGGGCGAGGCTGCCGGCGAGGGCCAGCGCCGCTATCGCTTCCGCATGGACCGCAACGTCCCGCCGTACCTGATCGCGCTTGCGGTCGGCGACATCGGCTTCCGCGCGGTGGACGGCCGTACCGGCGTCTTCACCGAGCCTACCGATCTCGACCGGACGGCGTCCGAACTGTCCGACACGGGCAAGATGGTGACCACTGCGGAGGCACTCTACGGCGCCTACCGCTGGGGCCGCTTCGACGTCCTCGTCCTCCCGCCCTCCTTCCCGTTCGGCGGCATGGAGAACCCCACCCTCACCTTCGCCACCCCGACGATCATCACTGGCGACAAGTCCAACGTCGACGTGATCGCGCATGAGCTGGCGCACAGCTGGTCGGGCAATCTCGTCACCAACGCGACCTGGTCCGACAGCTGGCTCAACGAAGGGTTCACCACCTACTTCGAGAACCGCATCGACGAGGCGCTGTATGGCCAGGAGCGGGCAGCAACGCTCGCCGACCTGTCGTGGGACGACCTCCAGCGCGACCTGAAGGAGGCGAAGCCCGAACAGGCCCGCCTTCACGGCGATCCGGAGGGGACCTTCGGGCAGCTCGACTATACCAAGGGGTCGACCTTCCTGCGGACGATCGAATACACGGTCGGGCGTGCGCGCTGGGACGCCTATCTGCGCTCCTACTTCGACCGGCACGCTTTCCAGCCGCAGACCAGCGCCAACTTCCTGAAGGACCTGCGCGCCAACCTCATCCGGGGCGATCGCGCCCTGGAGGAGAAGCTGCAGCTCGACGCATGGGTGTACCAGCCCGGCCTTCCGGCCAATGCGGTGCATGTGAAGTCGGCGACGCTCGCAAAGATCGACCAGATGCTGGAGCGCGTGAATGGCGGCGCGCCATTCGCTTCGATTGATGCGAGCCGCTGGTCGACGCAGGAGTGGCTCCGGTTCCTGAACGGCCTGCCCCGCCAGCAGAGCGCCGCACGCCTGGCCGAGCTCGATCAGGCGTTCCGGCTTTCCACATCCACCAACGCCTATATCCGCTCTGCCTGGCTCGTGCTCGCGATCGGCAACCGCTACCAGCCGGCAATCGCCTCGGCCGAACAGTTCCTGCCAAGTGTCGGCCGCAACCTGCTGATCACGCCGGTCTATCGCGCGCTGAAGGCGCAGGGCGACTGGGGCATGCCGGTCGCACGCCGGATCTTCGATCGGGCACGCGCGGGCTATCACCCCGTGACCGCAGGAGCGATCGCGCAACTGCTGGGTTGAGGCAGCGGCTGGCGTCGGTTTTCCGACGCCAGCGGCCCGCAGGCTAGTCCTTTCCCGGCACCTCGCCGCCCTCGTCCTCCTGATCCCACGGGAGGCTCAAACGTCCCCCCGCCCGGTCCCGGTACAAGGCCGAACGGGCGAGCAGCATGAACGCGACCGGGGCCGTGGAGGTCAGGAACAGCGCGATGACGATCTCGTGGACCGAAAGCCGGCCGCGCAGGACCGAGAAGCAGACGATGGAGGCGGCTACGATCAGCGCCATACCCAGCGTGCTGCCGAGCGTCGGCGCATGGACCCGCTCGTAGAAGGTCCTGAGCCGCAGCAGGCCGAGCGAGCCCACGAGGGTCACCGCGGCGCCGGAGAGGACCAGCAGCGCGACGATGAGCGCCGCCCATCCGGGCAGATCGGGCGCCTGGATCATTCGATCACCTCGCCGCGCATCAGGAACTTGGCGAGGGCGACGGTTCCCACGAAGCCGAGCAGCGCGATGATCACCGCCGCCTCCAGATAGAGCGTCCGCCCGGTCTGGATGCCGAAGGTCAGCAACAGCAGCATGGCGTTGGTATACAAGGTATCGAGCCCGAGCACGCGATCCTGCGCGCGCGGTCCCCATGCCATGCGCAGGAAGGCGCAGAACACCGCCAGGCCGAGCAGGATCTGCGCGGCGGTGATCGCGAGCGCGAGCGCCAGGGTCGTCATCGCTCGAACGCCTGGAGCAGGAGAACCTCGTAGCGGGACTTGATCAAGGTCACCCACTCCTCTTCGTCGATGAGGTCCAGCACGTGGAGCAGCAGCATGCGCTTCCGCTGGTCGTATTCGACCCACAGGGTGCCCGGCGTGGCGGTGAGGATCAGCGCGAGCAGCGCCAGCCCGCCGCGTTCGGTCAGTTCCAGCGGGATGCGGACGAACCCGGACGCGCGGCCCTTCCGCGGGAACAGGATGATCGCCGCCACTGCCAGGTTCGAGCGCACCACATCGATGGCGACCAGGGCACCGAGCTTCGCTAGCGGCGCCAGGCGGACACGCCGCCTACGGGGCGGACGCAGCACTGCCATGGCCTGGCTACCGATCAGAGCGGCGCCGGAACCGAGCAGCAACTGGCCGACCGATAGGGACTGCGACAGCAGCAGCCACACCAGCAGCAACGCGAGGGCGAGGCCCGGATAGGGTAGCCACCGCCTCATCGGCCCGCCGCCTCCGGCCCGAGCACCGCCTCGACATAGCCGTGGCGGTCTCCCAGCGACTGGCTGGTCCGCTCCATGTACCGCATCGCAGGCCCGGCGAAGATCGTGAGGGCGAGGCAGATGCCAAGCAGCAGCCCCACCGGCAGCAGTTCGGTCACGCGCAAGGCCGACTGGGGACGCTCGGAAGGGGCCCAGATGAGGTCGATGCCGGCGCGGGTCGTCGCGATCAACGTCGCGAGGCCGGAACCGACGATCAGGCCGATGAGCCACCAGACGGGTGCGCCGACCGTGTCCCGCAGATCCAGCAGGCCGTTGATCATCGCGAACTTGGCGAGGAAGCCGGAGAGCGGTGGCAGCCCCGCGATCAGCAGCACGCAAAAGGCAAAGCCCCCGCCAAGGATCGCCACCGATGCCGGAATGACGACGCCGACCTCACTCTCCTGCTCGATCGGCATCAGCCCGACATATTCATCGTCGAAGACGGGCTCGCCGCCCAGGGCCGTTGCGGCATCCCGGCGCTCGACGAGCTCGATCAACAGGTAGAAGGCGGCGACGCCAAGCGTCGAACTCACGAGATAGAAGAGCGCGCCGGCAAGGACCGAGCCCTCCCCCGCGCCTACCGCGGCCAGCAGCGTTCCGGCCGAGATGGTGAGCGAATAGCCGGCGATGCGCGAAAGCCTGCGCGCGGCGAGAACGCCGATGATGCCGAACGCGATCGTGCACACGCCGCCGAAGAACAGCCATTGCTGGGCGGCGCCCGCGGTCCGGCTGATCTCTGCGCCGAAAAGGAGCAACGGTACCCGAAGCACCGCATAGACCCCGACCTTGCTCAGGATGGTGAAAAGCGCAGCGACCGGAGGCGCCGCCGCGGCATAGGTGCGCGGCAGCCAGAAGCCGAGCGGCCACATCCCCGCCTTGACCAGGAACGCGACGCTCAGGATCGCCATGCCGGCTTGCAGCATGGGCAGGTCCTGATCGCTCACAGCGGCCACCTGCAACACCAGATGCGCCATGTTGAGCGTGCCGGTCACCCCATAGATGAGCGCGGCACCGATAAGGAAAAGCAGCGACGTCGCGACGTTGAGCGCCACATAATGGAGCGCTGCCTTGATGCGCGCCTTGCTCGACCCGTGCAGCAGCAGCCCGAAGGACGCCGCCAACAGCACCTCGAAGAAGACGAACAGGTTGAACAGGTCGCCTGTCAAAAAGGCGCCGTTGAGCCCCATCAGCTGGAACAGGAACAGGGTGTGGAAGCGAGGCCCGGCCTGGTCCCAGCGGGTCGCTGCATAGATCAACGCAGCTAGACCGACCACGCTTGTGAGCACCAGCATCAGCGCCGACAGCCAGTCCAGCACCAGCACGATGCCGAAGGGCGCCGGCCAGTTGCCGATGCGATAGACGAGTGTCGCGGGATCGCCGGCGAACCCCGCCCGAGCCACGCGCGTGAGCAGCAGCACGGAGAGGAGAACGAGCGCCGCGGTGGTACCGAGCGCGATGCCCCGCTTGGCCGTGCGTCGCTTCTCCTTCAGCAGCAGCAAGGCCGCGCCGGCGACCAGCGGCAGCAGGATGGGAGCGATGATCAGGTGCCCAGCCCAACCGCCGCTCATTCGCCGTCGTCCCCGTCGACATGATCGGTTCCGGTGATGCCGCGCGAGGCCAGCAGCACGACCAGCAGCAAGGCGGTCATCGCGAAGGAGATCACGATCGCCGTCAGGACCAGCGCCTGAGGGAGCGGATCATCGTATCGCGACGCTTCCACCGCACCTGACCCCACGATCGGCGGTGCATCCACCTTGAGCCGCCCCATCGCATAGATGAACATGTTCACCGCACAGGAGATGAGCGACAGGCCCAGGATCACCTGGAAGGTTCGGGGGCGCAGGATCAGCCATACGCCGGACGCGGTGAGAACGCCGATGCCGAGGGCAAGAACCAGTTCCATCAGCGCTTCTCCACCCCCGTCTCCTCGCGGCCCCGCAGCGGGCGCACCGGCCTGCGGATCGACTGGTGTGCGATGGCGATCAGGATCAGCGCCGTCGCCCCCACGACGAGCAGGAACACGCCGAGGTCGAACAGAAGCGCGGTGGCCAAGGGGATTTTCCCGATCAGGGGCACCTCCAGATAGTGGAACCAGGACGTGAGGAACGGATGGTCGAAGAGCAGTGCCGCAGCGCCGGTAGCAGCTGCGATCAACAGGCCGGCCGCGATCCAGTCGGTCGGGCGAACGCGCAGGCGCGCCTCCACACTGCGCGTTCCCGCCGCCATGTACTGGAGGATCAGCGCGATCGACATGGCGACGCCGGCCGCGAACCCGCCGCCGGGAAGGTCGTGCCCGCGCAGGAAGAGGTAAAGCGCCATCACGACGATGAAGGGGAAGGCCCACTCCAGGATGATGCGAGGGACGACCAGGTAATCCGACACCGTGTCCCCCGGCGCACGCCCCGCATGCGCTTCGTCGAAGGCGTCCTGCAGGCGCTGCTGCTCGGGGTCGCGGACGCTCTCCCGGGCCGGCCGGAAGCGGCGCAGCAACGAGAACACCGTCAGCGCGACGATCGCCAGCACGGTGATCTCACCAAGCGTGTCGAATGCCCGGAAATCCACCAGGATGACGTTGACGACGTTGCGACCACCGCCCTCCGCATAGGACCGCTCCAGGAAGAAGCGGGAGATGGTTTCGGGAAGCGGACGGGTCATCATTGCATAGGCTAGGGCCGCGACGCCCGCGCCTGCAGCAACGGCGATCAGGAGGTCGCTCCCCCGCCGCAGCACGACGCTCGCGGGCGTGCGCTTGCCAGGCCAGTTGTCCGGCAGCCGCTTGGGAAGCCAGCGCAGTCCCAGGAGGAGGAGCACCGTGGTCACCGTCTCCACGAGCAACTGGGTGAGCGCAAGGTCGGGAGCCGAGAGCCAGACGAAGCCGATGCAACTGGCAAGCCCGGTCCCGGAGACCAGAACCACGGCGGCGAGCCGGTGATATTTCGCCTGCCAAGCTCCGGCCACGGCGCAGGCGCTGCCGATCACCCAGATCAGGGCGAAGCCGGGATCGATCAGGGTTCGCGGCGCCGTTCCCGGCGCGTAGCCGTGCCGTAGGAAGGGCAGCAGCGCCACGGCACAGGCGACCAGCACCATCAGGCGAAGCTGCGGCTGCAATCGGCGCGTTCCCAGCCAATCCTCCAGCCACCGCGCCCCGGAGACGAGCACGGAGAGGACCGCGTCGAACATGCGCCGCCCCCTCAGCCGTCCGAGCAGGGGAACCGCATCGGCTGCGTTCAAAGCCCGCGCGAACACCAGATACGCCGCCGTGCCGAGCACAAGCGCGATGACGCTCAGCAGCAGGGGTTTGCTGAACCCGTGCCAGATCGCGAGGCTGTATTCCGGCGTCCCTCCCCCCAGTGCCGCGCGAACCGCGACGTCGAGGAATGGGCCGATGGTGACGGCGGGCAAGATCCCGATGACGACGCAGGCAAGCACCAAGACCTCGATCGGCAAGCGCATCCAGTGCGGTGCCTCATGCGGGCGCCGCTCCAGTTTCGTCGGCGGCGGACCAAAGAAGCTCTGGTGGATGAAGCGCACCGAGTAGAGCACGCTGAAGATCAAGCCGACGGTGACGAGGTACGGCAACGCCTGGTCGAGGAGCGTCTCGTTGGTGTCCTCCAGCGCCTCCGCGAGCAGCATCTCCTTGGAGAGAAAGCCGTTCAGCAGCGGTACGCCCGCCATCGCCGCCGCGGCGACCATCGCCAGCGTCGCGGTCACCGGCATGAACCGATAGAGCCCGCTCAGCTTGCGCAGGTCGCGGGTGCCGGCCTCGTGATCGATGATGCCGGCCGCCATGAACAGCGACGCCTTGAACGTCGCGTGGTTGATCGTGTGGAAGATGGCAGCCACGGCAGCAAGCGGGCTGCCGATCCCCAGCAGCAGGGTAATGATGCCCAGGTGGCTGATGGTCGAATAGGCGAGCAGTCCTTTCAGGTCCTGCTGGAAGATCGCCGCCCAGGCACCCAGGATCAGCGTGATCAGCCCGACGCTGGTGACGATCAGATACCAGGCCTCGCTCCCCGCCAGCACGGGCCACAGCCGGATCAGCAGGAACACGCCTGCCTTCACCATCGTCGCCGAATGGAGGTAGGCCGAAACCGGCGTGGGCGCCGCCATCGCGTGGGGCAGCCAGAAGTGGAACGGGAACTGCGCGCTCTTGGTGAACGCGCCGATCAGGATGAGGATCAGCGCCGGCAGGTAGAGGCTGCTCGCGCGGATCCGGTCCCCGGAGGCGAGCACCGTATCGAGATCATAGCTCCCGACGATCTTTCCGATCAGGAGAACCCCGACGAGCAGGCACAGCCCGCCCGCTGCCGTGACGACCAGCGCCATGCGGGCCGCGCTGCGCGCGCTTTCGTTCTGGTGCCAATAGCCAATCAGGAGGAACGAGGTGAGGCTGGTCAGTTCCCAGAAGAAGGCCAGCTGCACCAGGTTCCCCGAAAGGACTAGCGCGAGCATCGAGCCCATGAAGGCGAGCAGGAACGAGAAGAAGCGCGGGACCGGATCGCGCGGAGACATGTAGTAGCGCGCATAGACCACCACCAGCAAGCCGATCGCGAGGACGAGCATCGCGAAAATCCAGGTGAGGCCGTCCAGGCGGAGGATGATGTTGAGCCCCAGCGAGGGCAGCCAGGAAACACCGGTCTGAAGGCCAGTCCCATTCGCGACCTGCGGATAGAGCACCGCCATCAGCACCGTGCCCGCGAGCGCGACGGCTCCCGCGATCAACGCTGCAGCGTCGCGGCTTCGCGTCGGAAGCCCGGCAACCGCGAGACTGCCCACGAACGGCAGCAGCAGGACGAACCACAAGGTGACGCTCGACGTCGCGATAGACATTCTCCCTTTTCCTCCCCGCGGGCGCCGACGCGCTCAACTACCCCGGGGGTTTTTGATTGGCTCGGTTCGGCGCCGCCGAGCTGGTGCCTACCGAGTGCAGGATCTTCGGAGAGCAGGCCCGCGAAGCTTCTGGGATCAACGTAGGGCGCCGCGCCTGTGATGCAACTCGCCGCGGTGGCGCACGGCGCCGTCTTAGCATTGCGTAAACCTGCGCTCGCCAAATTCCCGTTTGGATTGCAGGATGTTGGCATGTCGAGCGCGGAAATGATGGCGAGCCTCTTCAGGCTCATGAGCACGAGGACGCCAGCGGCCCAGGGTTCGCCCCCGACGGTTACGCTCTTCGGCGCTTTCAGCTCGGGAAGCAGCAGAGCGCAGGTCCTGACCGCGCGCGGCGAGAGCCTGCAAGCGGCGTGGAAGCGGCTGGCCGCAGAGATCGAGACGGCCACTGCGGGAGATCCTCCCCGCTGGCTGCGCGTGGAGAGGGTCGACCAGGTCGAACCTACCAGCTGGGCAAAGCTGAAGGCCAGCCTGCGCCAGACCAAGCGCAACTATTTCCGTTACGGCATCGCGCTCGACGCGGAGTTCAAGCGTGCCTTCCTGGAGCAGGAACTGAACGCCAACGCCATGCTCTATGGCGGCAACGCCATCGCCCACGCGGTGGTGAACGAGGGCAACTTCACCATCTACGCGCGCCGCAAATACGGGCCTGCGACCCAGATCGACTTTGCGGACGATCAACCGTTGTTCGTGTTCACGACCAAGTCGGTATTCGCCGATGCGGACGGCACCTGCGTCGTCCTGCACGACAGCGGCCTCGAACGCGGCCGGCGGCAGCTCGACCCGCTGACGCCGGAGGACGTGGCGGCACTGGTTCGCAGCGGCGCCGGCCACCTTGCGCGACAGGTCGGGGAGGATGGCCGCTTCGTCTACGGCTACCATCCCTGCTTCGACCGAAAGATTGACGCCTATAACGCGCTGCGCCATGCCAGCTCCACCTATTCGATGATCGAGGCCTGGGAGATGCTGCGCGATCCGCAACTCGCCGCCGCGATCGAGCGCGCGCTCGGCTATCTGGTGCGCGAACTGATCCGCCCGGCCACGCTCGCGGACGGCAGCGAGGCGGCGTTCCTGGTGGACGTGGGTGAGGAGATCAAGCTGGGCGGCAGCGCGGTCGCGATCCTGGCGCTGGCCCGTCATGCCCAGGCGACCGGCTGCCGCGACCATCTGGCGCTGATGGAGCAGTTGGGGCTCGGCATCCGCTCGATGCAGGACCCCGCAACCGGTGCCTTCGCGCATGTGCTGCACTATCCCGACCTGACGGTCGTCCAGCCGTTCCGCACGATCTACTATGAGGGCGAGGCCGCATTTGCGCTGATGCGCCTTCACCAGCTGACCGGCGATCCGCGCTGGCTGGCGGTGGTGGAGCGCGCCTACGACCACTTCATCGCGGCGGAGCATTGGCGGCACCACGACCACTGGCTCGGCTATTGCACCAACGAGCTGACGCTGGTGCGGCCGGAAGCGCGCTATTTCCAGTTCGGCATCCGCAACGTCGCTGGTTACCTCGACTTCGTTCGGGACCGGATCACCACCTTTCCCACGCTGCTCGAACTGATGATGGCCGCGCATGCGATGCTGTCGCGCATCGCCGAGCTTCCGGAGCATCGCCACCTGCTCGCCGGAGTGGACATTGCGCGCTTCAACGAGGCGCTGGAGGCGCGTGCGCGGCAGCTGCTGAACGGGCATTTCTGGCCGGAGCTGGCGATGGACTTCGCCCGACCGGACCGCATCGTCGGGAGCTTCTTCATCCGCCACCAGGGCTTCCGGGTGCGGATCGACGACGTCGAGCATTATCTCTCCAGCTTGGTCGCCTATCACCACTATCGTACGGAGGGTCAGCCGCTGCGTCCGCTCGCAGCGCCCTCAGGTCCAGCGGACCTGTGGGACGCCGATCGCCTGGTCGCGGCGACCGGAGGCAGCTGGGAGGTGCCGCCGCCCGCCGGCTGGTCTGCACGCGGCGTCTGCATCCATCCGCCGACCTACCGCCCCGGCCAGCTGGCGGTGGTCCGCTCGAGGGACACCGGCCGCGGAATCCGCCCAGCCGCGCTTGCCAGCCTGTCGCCGCCGCCGGCCGCAATCGTCACCGATGGCCACCCCGGCGCCTTCCCGCCCCACATGCCGGTGCTGCGCGTCGCCGACACGGGCAATGCCATCCTCGAGCTTGGGCGCGCGGCGCGCCAGCGACTGTCGGTACCCGTGCTCGCCGTCACCGGAAGCGCGGGCAAGACGACGGCGGTGGCGATGCTCGCCCATGCGCTGGAGCCGTTCGGTACGGTCGGGCGCAGCGCTCACAACGCCAATCTGCCGCATGGCGTAGCCTGGAACCTCGCCTCGATTCCGGCCGACGCCAAGCACGTCGTGCTGGAGCTTGCGGTCGGGCGCATGGCGCACAGCGCGCGGCTGGCGCGGCCGGACGTCGCGATCTTCACCAACATCGCGCCCGCGCATTTGACCAATGGCAGCAGCGTGGCGGACATCGCCCGCACCAAGAGCGCGATCTTCCTCGGCATGGCGCCCGGCGGGACCGCCATCCTCAACCGCGACATGGACCAGTGGGACATCGTTCACTCTGCCGCCCAAGCGCGACGGCTGCGGGTGATCCACTATGGCCGGTCGGACGGATGCGAGCTGCGGCTGCTCTCCTATGACGGGGTGACGCGGGAAGTCGAAGCGGCGGTATTCGGCCGCCGAGTACGCTTCACGCTGGGCGCGTCGGGCGAGCACATGGCGTTCAACGCGCTGGCGGCCTTGGGCGCCGTGGCGGCACTCGGCCAGCCGATCGAATTGGCGATCGAAGCGCTCGCGAGCTTCCGATCGCTTCCCGGCCGCGGCGAGACACTGCCACTGGTGATCGACGGCAAGCGGGTGACGCTGATCGACGATGCGTATAACGCCAATCCCGCCTCCATGGCCGCCGTGCTGGCCGATCTGGCCCAGCGTCCGGGCATGCGGCGCATGGCGGTGCTGGGAGAGATGGCCGAACTCGGCGAGGCCGAGGAACCGCTCCATCGCCAGCTCGCCGACGCCGTCGACCCACGGATCGCGCGCGTGCATGCGGTCGGCGCCTTGTGGAACGGCTTCTGGGACGCGCTTCCGGGCGGGCAGCGTGGCGTGCACGCGGAAAGCCTGGAGGTACTTCGCGCTGCGGTCCGTGCGGAGCTTCGCGACGGCGACGTGGTCCTGTTCAAGGGATCGAACAGCCGCCGCATCCACGAGCTGGTCGCCTGGCTCAAGGCGGCCGCGAGCAGCGCTCCCCCTGCCCCACTGCTGCGAGCGCCCGCACCGCAGACGGCCCCGCCGCAGAGCCTGCTGCTCTACGATCTGGAAGCGGAGCGCATGGTCGTCTCCGAACACGCCGATGCGGTGCACCACCCCGCGGCCTTGGCGAAGCTGCTCACTCTCTGCCTCGTCGATGAACGCCGCCGCGAACTCGGGCTTGCGGAGGACGCGCCGATCTTAGTCTCACCCAAAGCTGCGACGGTGGACAGCCGGTGGCGGTTCGAGGCGGGGGAGCGCGTGACGCTCGGCGAGCTGATGGCCGCGACCGCGATCGTGGGCGCGAACGAAGCGGCGCACGCCCTGGCGGAGTGGCACAGCGGATCGGCTGAGGCGTTTACCGCCGAAATGAACGCGCGAGCGCGGGCGATCGGAATGACGGCGAGCCGCTTCGCCTCGCCCAGCGGCCTCGGCCTGGGCCAGGCGATCACCGGTGGCGATGCGATCCTGCTGGGTGCCCATGTGCTCACCCACGCGCCCGCCGTCCACGCGCTTTCGGCCAAGCCGTGGTTCGCGTGGAAGAGGGCAACCTACCCCAACACCAACCGGCTGATCGGCACGGTGGCGGGCGTCGACGGCCTGCGCACGGGCAGTGTTGGCGGGCGTGCCCATCACCTGTTGCTGTCGGTGATCGACGGGGATGGCAGGCGCTGGATCGCAGCCGTGCTGGGCGCCCCCACCCGCGGCGCGCGCGACGCAGCCGCGCGCGCGCTGCTCAGTTCTGCACTTCCTCCGGCACGGGCGGCAGCGGCGCCATTGCGCGCAACGCCGCGCTGATCGCGGCCGCGTCCTCTCCCCGCGCATAGAGTGCGGCACCCGCCTTCAGCGGCTCGGCGAGCAGGTGCCGGGTACGTCCCTCGCCCCGCAGCAGGATGTGGGTGGGGTGCAGCCCGGCGCTGCGCAGCCGCTCCACATAGTGGCGTTGGCTGAGGAAGGGCACGACCCGGTCGCCGGGGTCCGACAGGACGAAGATGTCAGGTCCCGGCTTCGGGATCCCGCCGACATGGGCGATCGGGTCATAGACCGCGGCCGGGTCCTCGACGGGACCGCCGTCGGGTCCGCGCCGTTTCTGGTAGGCGCGCATCACCTCTGCCGCCGAAACCAGCCCCGAGCTGATGAACGCGCCCGCGATGTCGCGCCGCCGGTCGAGGAGCGCCGCAACCAGGTGCCCGCCCCCGGAATGCCCCGCAAGGATGAAGCGCGACACCCGGTACCGCGCCTTGATCCGGTCGAGCGCACCGTCGACCAACCGCACCTCGTCCAACCGCCGCCTCGCGCCATGATTGCCCGAGGATCCGTAGAGGCCAGGCCGAGCGACGAAGATGGCGGGCGTGCCGCCGTCGCGAGCCCAGCCGGCCATTTCCTGCCGAATGTCGGCCGGAGAGCGCCGCGCATAGCTCCCCGCGATCAGACGGACGCCGCCGCGTCCGCGCAGCAGCACGTCACCCGGCAGGTACACCAGCATCGTGCCGCCAGCGCGCGGGTTGCCCGCCGGATAGGTTCGGATGCAGGCACCGCCGCCGCGGACCGGAACCCAATAGGCATCGGGCACGTCGGTGCAGCGCCGCCGGCTGCTGGTGGACCCGTTCAGCGCCTCGCGCGCGTCGAAGGTCTGGCGGCCGCGCGGGATGCGCAAGGATGCGGGTCGCTGGGCTTCGTTGGGCATCAGCCGTGGCGGCATCGGGGTCTCCAGTTGCGGCGACAGGAACAGGCTTGCCGCCCCCAACCAATGCCCGAGCACGCTCACCGCTCCCGCAACGCCTCCCGCCCCCGGTTGAACGGCTTCACGAGATACTGGAACACCGTCTTGCTGCCGGTGTGGATGTCGGCGGTCGCGACCATACCCGGTACGATCGGGAAACGGCGACCGGCCTTGTTGACCAGGGCGTCACTGTCGGTCCGGATCAGCACGCGGTAATATTCGACGTCGGGCTTTGCTTCGTCCTTGATCGTATCGGGCGAGATGGTCGCAACCTTCCCCTTCAACCCGCCGTAGATCGCGTAATCATAGGCGGTGATCTTGACGCTGGCGGGCTGGTTCGGGTGGATGAAGGCGATGTCGCGCGGCGAGATGCGCGCCTCCACCAGGAGCTTGTCGTCCAGCGGCACGATGTCCATCAAACGGCCGTTGGGCGGGATGACGCCGCCGATCGTCGACACCTCGATGTTCTTGACGATCCCTCGCACCGGGGAGCGCAACGTCAGGCGGGCAAGCGTGTCCGCCCGCCCCTTCACCACGGGCGACAACGTCGCCACTTCCGCGTTCGCCTTGGCCAGCTCCTCGCGGGCCTGAACGATATACTCGGAGGTGAGGTCGGCCTGCTTCAATTCCAGGTCGGCAAGCTGCCGCTGCAGCCGCAGCACCTCGACATTGCTGGCCGCGCCGACCGCGATCAGCCGCTGGCCGATCTGCACTTCGTTCGTCAGCAACGCGATCGAGCGGCGCAGCCAGGCGAGCGACTTGTCCAGGCTGCTCCGGCGGGCCTGGTACAGGCGCAGCTCCTTGGCCTTGAGTTCGGGATAGGGATCGAGTTCCGCCGGGAATATGGGAGCAGTCTGTCCGACCTCCGCTTCCAGCCGTGCGACGCTGGCAAGCGCAGCGCGGTACTTGGCAGCACTTTCCTCGAAGGTCGAGGCACTCTGGGTCGGGTCGAGCTGCGCCAGGATCTGGCCAGGCTGAACGATATCGTCCTGCTTCACCTCGAGCTTCGCGAGGATACCGCCTTCCAGCGACTGGATCACCTGCTCGCGCGTGGAGGGCACCACCCGCCCTGCCCCGGTCGCCACCTCGTCCAGCCGTGCGAAATACGCCCAGGCGAAGAGTGCGGCCATGCACGCGACGATCACCCAGATCAGCCGCGTCGCGCGGCCAAGCCGCGCACCATCGGCATCGCCGAACACCCAGGCGCCATTCAGGACGTCGGCGCTCGTCGCCATCAGATCCGATCCTTTCGCACCGGCACGACCTTTGCCGGCGGAGGCGGGGTACGAAGCCGTTCAAGCACCTCGTCACGGGGACCGTCCGCGACGATACGGCCGCCTTCCACCACGATCAGCCGGTCGACCAGTTCCAGCGCGCGGGTGCGGTGGGTGGCGATCACCACCGTTCGCATCGCACTCCATTCCCGGAAACGCGCGATGAAGTTCCGCTCCGCGGCGTCGTCCATTGATGCCGTGGGTTCGTCCAGCAGGATGACCCGAGGGTCGCGGATCAGCAGGCGCGCGAGCAGCAGTGCCTGGACCTGACCGCCGGAGAGGCCGGACCCGCCCTCGAAGATCAGATGCTCCAGCCCTCGCGGCAGGCGCCGGACGAACTCGTCGGCCCCCACGATCGCCAGCACCGAGCGGATATCCTCGTCGGTGGCGTGGGGCGCACCCATCAGCAGGTTGTCGCGGATGGTGCCGTGGAACAGCCGCGCGCGCTGCGACAACAGGCTGATGTCGCGCCGCACGTCCGCCGGGTCCACCTGGCCCAGCGCCACGTCGTCGACGAGCACTTCCCCCGAGACGGGCTCCAGCAGGCCGGACAGCGCCTGGAGGAGCGTCGATTTACCGGCGCCGTTGCGCCCGAGGATCGCGATCTTCTCGCCAGCCGCGATCTGGAGCCGGCTGACGGTCAGGGCGGCCGGAGACTGCGGGTCGCCGTACCGGAACACTGCATCCCGCACCGTCAGATCGCCGGCGATATGGGGCAGGTGCACGCGGGACTCACGGTCCGGGTGATCGACGGGCAGCGCCATGATCCGGTTGAGGCCCGCGATGCTGGTCCGCGCCTGCTGCAGGCGGCTGAGCACCTGGGTCACCTGCGCAAGCGGCGTCATCATCCGGGATCCGAGCATCGAGGCGCCCACCAGCGCACCCGTCGTAAGGTCTCCCGCCATGACCAGTGGCGCGCCGAAGAAAATGACTGCCGCATAGACGCCCGTCTGGACGGTTTGCGTCCAGGATACGAGGCGGGCGGTCAGACCCCGCAGCCGCAGCTGCGCCTCTCCCGTGACCGCGTTGAGATGGTTCCAGTGCTGTTGAAAGCGCTCCTCCGCCTGAAGGGTCTTCATGTCCTCCAGGCCCTGAACCACCTCCACCAGCATGCCGCTCCGGAGCGAGGCTTCACGGGCCGCCTCGACCGCGTAGGCGCGGAGCTTCGGCTGGGCGAGCACGGCTGGAACCACCAGCAGCACCAGCGCGACGAGCGGCACCAGCACCAGCGTGCCGCCGATGAACCAGAAGATCACCAGAAACAGGAAGAAGAACGGCAGGTCCGCGATGGCCGCCACCGTCGTGGAGGTCATCAACTCGCGTACCTGATCCAGGTCGCGCAGTTGAGCCGTGAAGCTTCCGGTCGACACCGGCCGCGCGCTGTTGCGAACCCGCAGGGCGTGCCCGAATACCCGATCGGAGATGCGCAGATCCGCCCGCTTCCCCAGCAGGTCGATGACGCCGGTGCGCAGCTGCCGCAGCACGAAATCGAAGCCGATCGCCAGGAGCACCCCGGCGAAGAGAACGTAGAGCGTGGGGAACGACTCCGCGGGCACGACGCGATCGTAGACCTGCATGGAGAACAGGACCCCGGTCAGACCCAGGAGATGTACCAGCAGCGACGCCGCGAGCACCGGCACATAGGCGCGGCGCTCCTGGAAGGCCGACTTCCACAACCACCTGGGTTCGAACGGTTCGACATAGGCGTCGATCCGGGCGTCCGACATGCCGCGTGCCGGGCGTGCCAGCACCACCAGTTCCGCAGCCTCCCGGAGCTCGGCAAGCCGCACTGTGACCGGAGGTTCGCCCGGGCCATCCAGCAGGACACTCGCTTCGCCTCCCTCGCCCGCGCTGGTCAACACGCCCACTTGCCCGTTCCGAAGCTGGACGATCATCGGCAGGCGCCAGGGAGACAGCTCCCCTTCCAGCACCCGCGGGCCCTCGAACTTCACCCGCAGGCCCATGCGGGCGGCCAGGTTCACGATCCGGTCGCGCGGCTCGGTTGCCCCGTCCCATGCGGAGAAAAGGCGCGCCGACTGCATCGACTGCGGAAGCCGGAACTGCGTCGCGACCTGCCGCAGGGCAGCCACCCAGCGCTCCGTCATCTCCTGCGCGGCGGCGGCCTCTGCGACGTCCTCCGACGCGACGCCATGGATCGGCTCGTACTTCATAAGGTCACTCCGCGGACCCGCATGCCGTTCAGCGCGAAGCGCTCGCGCGACTGGCCCTTGTTGAACATGCAGTCGAGCCCGAGCCGCCGCAGGTCATGTTCCGCATTCACGCCATCGAACAGCACCTGGTGGAGTTCCTGCTCGGCATTGAGCAGGTCGATCAGCGTGCGTGTCCCCATCTCCAGATACTGCAGGCGGTAGAGCTTGCCGGTCTCGCGCATCATCGCTTCGCGGGTCTCCAGCGAGGCTCGCCGCTGGCGAAGGCTAGGGATCTGCTGGCGTGCCTCCGCCAGGGCACGCTCGGCGGCCAGGTTGCTGGCCTCCACGGCGGCGTTGGCCGCGCGCAGCGATTGCTCCGCGCCTGCCCGTCGCGCCTTGGAAGCGCCGCCCTGGAACAAGCTGCTGGAGAGCGAGAGCCCAAAATTATAGTTGCTGGAGGACGAGATCGGGTCGCGCAGGTCCGCGGCAGCGCCTGCGTCCAGCGACAGCGTCGGCAGGGCGTCGGCGCGACTGCGGCGCAGGCGCGCGGTCGCTTCCTCCCGACGTGCGCTCGCCTCCTGGATGGTCGGCACCTGGGTCCAGTTCGGGTCGGGCCCCTCGCACATCTGGTCGAGCCAAGCGGGCGCCTCGGACCGGACGGCCGTGACCGGTGCTTTGCTGCCGATCAGGTAGCTGAGAACGCCGCGCCACCGTTCCAGCTGGCCGCGGATCTCCAGCACAGAGACGCGGGCGGCCTCCACCCGTGCCTCCGCCTGTACCGCGTCCGACCGGGTGCTGGCGCCGTTGCGGGTCCGGTGCTGTACCAGCGTGTTGATCGCCAGCACGCTTTCGAGCTGGGCGTCCGCGACCGCGAGCAGCGCCTCATGCCGCTGAATCTCGACGACCACCTGGGCGGTGTCGCGAACCAGGCTGTCCACTGCCAGCAACATCTGAGCGCGGCTGATGTCGACGCCCGCACGCGCCGCCGCCACGTCGCTGGAGACCTTCCCGAAGTCGACGATCATCTGGGAGACGGAAATCTGCGGGCGCGGCAACCAGGCCGTGTTGCGCAAGCGGTTGTCGTACTGCGTGCCGACGCCGCCGCGGATCGTCGGATAGTAGCCCGCACGTGCGACGCGAACCTCGGCCTCGTCCGCGCCGATCCTCGCCACCGCCTCCTCGATCGACGGGTTCCACTCGACCGCCCGGCGAACGGCCACGTCCAGCGACAGCGCACCGAGCGGCTCGAGCCCAGGGGGTGCCGGTGGTCCGATACCAGACGCGGGCACTCCCTCTTGCGCGTAGGCCAAAGGGAACGTCCCGCCCCCGATCATCGCGAAGCCAACTGCCGCGGCAAGCCACCGCCGGCAGCGCGATGGCTGTCGGCGGTGGGGATTGCTTCCTTGCGATGCCCCTTGATCAGACGTGAGACGCGGCATTCGCCCACGGATCGTGCAAGGGGCTCTCGACCAGGATGACGGGTTCGATCTCGACGGCCACTTCCGTCTCGACATGAGGACCGTCCGCAGCGTCCGGAGTTACCGACGGGTCGGTCTCCTGATCCGCCACAGGCTCGACCTCCAGCACGTCCTCGAACGCCGGCAGAGTGATCCCGTCCGCATCCGGGCCGACGAGCACCGGCTGCGCGTCCGCGCCCTCAGCATAGCCAGGCAGGTGGTCCAACCCGGCCAGGACGACGGTGTCCCCATCGAGCGCCGGCAGGGTGGCATCCTGCATGGCCGGATCCTCCGCCGGAAGCGGCATTCCTGCCGGGTCCGACGGTAGCCTGGCTTCGTGCCCGCCATCGGTGGAAAGGGACAGCGCGGCCAGCCCATCCAGCGCCGTCACCTCGACATCCAGGTCCAGCAGCGCGACTTCGTCCGGCTGGACAGTGTCCGCCACCAGTACTCCGCCCGTGGCCTCCCCGATCGTGATCACCAGTTCGGCCGTGATCGTCTCGCCGTTGGGGTGCACGAGCTGATAGGTGAACCGGTCGGTCTGGTCGATGCCGGCATCATCCACGAGCGGGGTGTAGGTGAAATCCCCGTCTGCCTCGATGAGCAGCACGCCGTGGTCGCCGACGACACGCTGGCCGCCGTATCCCGGTGCCACGAAGTCGCCCTCGGCCCGCTCGATCCGCAGGATGGTGTTCTGCGACCCCAGCACGTCGCTGCCCGCGCCTTCGTCGCCGGTGAGCACGTTGCCGCTCGTCGCCACGACGCCCGTGGCCTCCAACTCGCCCGGATAGGTCGTCACGCGCGTGGCAGTGCCCGTGACGTTCGTCCCCAAGCCCAGTCCATCGACCGACACGCGTACCCGGTAGTTCCCGGGCCCGAGGTCCTCGGCTTCCGCCCGGATGCCGCCGCCGGTGAGGCCGAGCAACTCGATCGGCGAACCGCCGGTCGCACTCCGCACGTCCACCCACTGCGTGCCCTCCAGGCGCTGAAGCACGAAGGTCGTCTCGCCGAGCAAGTTCGCACCCGAATTCGAGACCACGTCGAGGGTGAAGTCCTCGGTCGTGTTGGGTGCGACGTCGAACCGGTACGTGTCGGATACCCTCCCCAACGTGATGAGCCCGGTGATTTCGATCGCGTCGGAAACCGTTCGGGGATCATCGACCCGCGGCCCCAGCACGATGCCGGCCTCGGCCGTGTCACCGACCGCCACCACCGCCGTGCCGGGCGCTTCGAAGTCCGTCGCGTCCCAGATGATGTCCGCGTCCGGGCTGTCGAGGCGGACATTCAGCGTCGCTTGTGACGGACCGTCCGGCCCGAGCAGCTGGTAACTGAAGCTGTCGACCTGGCCGATGGCACTCGCCTCCACGTCCGCATTCGGCGTGTAGGTGAAGCTACCGTTGGGATTGATCAGCAGCGTCCCGAATTCACCTGTGACCTCCCTGGGTTCCGTGACGGAGACATAGACGCCCTCGTCGAGCACCTGCAGCACTGCTCCGTCGTTCGGGCCGCGCTCGTCCGCAGGTCCGGCTTCCGACGCGTCGAACACGTTGCCGGTGATCGCCAGAGCGGACACGACCTCGAAGTTCGTCAGACTGGTGTCCTCCAGACCCGCCTGGAGATTGATCGTGGTGCCCACGCCCAGCGTACCGCCGCCCCCATAGGTGAGGCGGTAGTTGCCGGCCTGCAGATCGTCGGCAGTGACGGTGAAGCCGCGTCCTGCAACGGTAAGCAGATCAAGCAGCCCGCCTTGCGAGGCGTCCCCGATCCGCACCCAGCCGGCATCCGTCTGCACTTCCAGCACCGCCGTCGCGTTGGGCAGCACCCCAGCCAGGCCGCCGACCGTGATGTCGAAGGTCGCATCGGTCACCGCACCTGACGACACCTCGAACACGAAGGTATCGGAGAAGGTGCCCACGTTCAGCAGCACGGATGTGCTGTCGGAAGCGGTACGCGTCGTAACGGCCGCCGCGATGTCGATCTGCGCCGTGACGATGTCGTCGTAAGCGACGACGTCTGCGTCGGCGTCGGCGTCGGCGTCGGCGTCGGCGTCGGCATCCGCGTCAGCGTCAGCATCCGCATCAGCGTCAGCGTCGGCGTCAGCGTCCGCATCTGCGTCGGCGTCCGCATCAGCATCGGCGTCAGCATCGGCGTCCGCATCCGCGTCCGCATCGGCATCGGCATCGGCATCGGCATCGGCATCGGCATCGGCATCGGCGTCAGCATCCGCATCGGCGTCAGCATCGGCATCGGCATCGGCATCGGCGTCAGCGTCCGCATCCGCATCCGCATCAGCGTCGGCGTCGGCGTCCGCATCTGCGTCAGCGTCAGCGTCAGCGTCGGCGTCGGCGTCGGCGTCGGCATCCGCGTCAGCGTCGGCATCCGCGTCAGCGTCAGCATCAGCGTCGGCGTCGGCGTCCGCATCGGCATCAGCGTCGGCGTCCGCATCAGCGTCGGCGTCCGCATCAGCATCGGCGTCAGCATCGGCGTCGGCGTCAGCATCAGCGTCGGCGTCAGAATCAGCGTCGGCATCTGCATCGGCGTCAGCGTCAGCGTCAGCGTCAGCGTCAGCATCAGCGTCGGCGTCGGCGTCGGCGTCCGCATCGGCATCGGCGTCAGCATCGGCATCCGCGTCCGCATCAGCGTCAGCGTCCGCATCGGCATCGGCATCGGCGTCAGCGTCGGCGTCTGCATCGGCATCCGCATCGGCATCGGCATCAGCGTCGGCGTCCGCATCCGCGTCAGCATCCGCATCGGCATCGGCATCGGCATCGGCGTCAGCATCCGCATCCGCATCCGCATCCGCATCGGCGTCAGCATCAGCGTCAGCGTCCGCATCCGCGTCAGCATCCGCATCGGCATCGGCATCGGCATCGGCGTCAGCATCCGCATCCGCATCCGCATCCGCATCCGCATCCGCATCCGCATCGGCGTCAGCATCAGCGTCAGCGTCAGCGTCCGCATCGGCGTCGGCATCGGCATCGGCGTCAGCATCCGCATCCGCATCCGCATCCGCATCCGCATCCGCATCCGCATCGGCGTCAGCATCAGCGTCAGCGTCAGCGTCCGCATCGGCGTCGGCATCGGCGTCAGCGTCGGCGTCCGCGTCGGCGTCGGCGTCCGCATCTGCATCCGCATCCGCGTCAGCATCAGCGTCGGCGTCAGCATCAGCGTCGGCGTCCGCATCGGCATCGGCGTCAGCATCGGCGTCGGCGTCAGCGTCGGCGTCGGCGTCGGCGTCAGCATCAGCGTCGGCGTCAGAATCAGCGTCGGCGTCAGCATCGGCATCGGCATCAGCGTCCGCATCGGCATCGGCGTCAGCGTCGGCATCTGCATCAGCGTCGGCGTCAGCGTCCGCATCGGCGTCAGCGTCGGCGTCAGCGTCCGCATCGGCATCCGCATCCGCATCCGCGTCAGCATCAGCGTCGGCGTCAGCATCAGCGTCGGCGTCAGCATCAGCGTCGGCGTCAGAATCAGCGTCGGCGTCAGCGTCGGCGTCGGCGTCCGCATCCGCGTCAGCATCCGCATCGGCATCGGCATCGGCATCGGCGTCAGCATCCGCATCCGCATCCGCATCCGCATCCGCGTCAGCATCAGCGTCGGCGTCAGCATCGGCGTCCGCATCAGCGTCAGCGTCCGCATCGGCATCGGCGTCAGCGTCGGCGTCGGCGTCAGCGTCCGCATCCGCATCCGCATCCGCATCCGCATCCGCGTCGGCGTCAGCATCAGCGTCAGAATCAGCGTCGGCGTCAGCGTCGGCGTCCGCATCCGCGTCGGCGTCAGCATCAGCGTCGGCATCGGCATCAGCGTCCGCATCGGCATCAGCGTCGGCGTCCGCATCAGCGTCGGCATCAGCGTCGGCGTCAGCGTCAGCGTCCGCATCTGCGTCGGCGTCCGCATCGGCGTCCGCATCAGCATCGGCGTCCGCGTCCGCATCCGCGTCGGCATCGGCATCGGCATCGGCATCGGCGTCCGCATCCGCATCCGCATCCGCATCCGCATCCGCATCCGCATCCGCATCCGCGTCGGCGTCAGCATCCGCGTCAGCGTCTGCGTCCGCATCCGCATCCGCATCCGCGTCCGCGTCCGCATCAGCATCTGCATCAGCGTCGGCGTCGGCGTCCGCATCGGCGTCGGCATCCGCATCCGCGTCAGCGTCCGCGTCAGCGTCCGCGTCCGCGTCAGCGTCCGCGTCAGCGTCCGCATCCGCATCCGCATCAGCGTCGGCATCCGCATCCGCATCTGCGTCGGAGTCCTCGGACTCATCGCCGGTGATAGCCCCGCCGACCAGGCCGCCTGCAAAACCCGCAGCGATACCCGCGAGGGGGCCGGCGAAGGCGCCCAGGCCGCTGGCCGCGCCAGCACCTACCGCGCCGCCGACCAACTGGTCGCCTGCGGCGACTTCGATGAAGCTGAACTCGGTGCTGCCTACCGGCGCGCGCGCGAGCCAGACGCGGCCGTCGCTGCCCTGCAGCAGCAGGTCCTTGGGCGCGCTATCCGCACCCGGCGTGTAGAAATTCTCGACCCGCGCGGCGCCGCCGTCCTGCAGGCGAACCACCAGCGCATCGCCCTCGCGCGCGAAGCCCGCGACCTCGGCGGGCGTATAAGGGAGCTTTACGACGTCCGTCGTTCCCGGAGTGAAGTTGGTCGTGCCAGCAGGGGTGGCATCGGCAGCGACATTGTCACTCGTCTGTGGGCTCACGGCGCATCATCTCCCTCTTGGTCCCGGAAGTCTCGCCATCCGACGATCTCCGGTCACGTCCTTCGACGGCTCACGCCGCCTGCGGAGACAACGCCCTGTCTTGCCCGGACTTGCGTTCGGGAAAGTCGCGTCTCCGGACATCTATGTATTTGAGGGAAAAGGCCGATCCTATTGGACCAAGCCCCTAAGTGACTACGTAGAACCGCACGCCGGCATTTACTTTCTGGAAACCAGTTTCACCTGCCATGGCCGCTCAGGCCAGGCCGGCCGAGGCGGCCAGCGCCATCGCTTCGGACATGGTACCGACCTGCAGCTTGTCCTTGATGTTGGCCCGATGCACCTCGATGGTGCGGGGGCTGAGCCCGAGTTCCTTGGCGATCAGCTTGCTGCTCAACCCGGTGAGAAGCCGGCTGAGCACCTCTCGCTCGCGTGGTGACAATGCAGCGAGCCGCTCGCGCGCGGACTGTGCACCGGGAGCGCTGGCTTCCTCCCGCTCGGTCACGGCGTGAAGCGCCTCCCGCACCGCCCGCAGGAGCTGCTCCTCCCCGCCCCCGGTTCCGGGCAGCACATCGAAGGCGCCCATCTTCATCAGGGAGCGGACCTCCTGAGCATTGCCGTGCTCGGGCGTGAGGGCGATGATTCGGAACGACCGGCGCCGGTTCCCCAGAGCGCCCAGGATCCGCCCCAGGCTGTTGGGAGCGCTGGGAACGCTAAACAGGATGCAGCCCGCCTGGAGAGCAGTGGCGATCTTCACGAACTGCTCGATCGTCTCGAACGTGCGGGGCTTGTAGCCGCGCCGCCAGAAACGGCCGGCCAGGCGCGCCTCCTCACCCGGCTCCAGGCCGACCAGGTAGATCTGCTGATGGTCCTGCGCATCGATACGCTCGGCGATGCCGCCGACGCTGCGGATGCTGCCTTCCCGATCGGGTACCGCGAACAGCGTTTCCCGTATCTTGCGGATCTGCCCGTCGCCGCCGACCACGCGATATTCCTCGCAGATCAGTTCGCCTGCCTGCAGGCGCGGCAGGAAATCGATCTGGCGGTCCCGGTCGTCGGGATGGACCGTCTCCAGCCAGTCGTTCCAGCTCCGGAGCTGGGAAGCCGTCTGTTCTCCCCAAAGATGCGTGGTGTCGCCGGCCAGATACTCGATCTGCTGGGTTTCGAGATCGACGATCCAGAGCACATTGTGGCTGGAATGTGCGAAGGTTTCGAACAACTCCTCCTTCGAGTGGATCGACTCCATGGCGAGATGCCAATCGTGCACATCGGTCGCGGCACTGTACCAGCCCTCGATCTCGCCGTCTGCGTCCAGCACGGGTTCGGACCGCACCAGCACCCAGCGAAACTGGCCGTCGTTCCGCCGCAGCCGGTGACGGCTTTCGAAGGTCGTGCGCCGGGAGAGCGCCTTCTCGAAGCGCAGGCGGATCGCCTGCACGTCGTCCTGGTGGACGATGGATGGCCAATCGTCTCCGATGGTGGTCGGATCGACGCCGAGGAAGTCGATCATCCGCTGGTTCGCCCAGGCAACGTGGTTCGGAACCCGCGTTACCCAGAGCATCTCGGGCACAAGGGCGCTGAACCGCTCCAGTTCCTTCGCCTGACGCACGGCTTCGCGCTCTGCCAGGACCAGCTTGGTCGTCTCCCACGCGGTGACGAGAACGCCGCCCACCTCATCGTTGGCGTAGCGCACCGGCGAAACGGAGAAGGTCCACCAGCCCTTTTGTGGGCCGCTGCCCCGATCTAGCTCCAGCGGCAGGTTCTCGTGAAAGCTCGCCTCGCCGCGCATCGCTGCGTTGACGATCCCGCTGACCTCGTCCCAGGCCTCCGCCCAGATTTCTCGATAGGGGCGCCCTAGCGCATCGGGCTTCTTGCCCAAGATGACCGTGTAGGCGTCGTTGAAGAAGGTAACGAAGTCGTCGCCCCACAGGAGGCTTTGCGGAAAGGCAGAGTCGAGGATCAGGCCCAGCGTCGTGGTAAGTTCCAGTGGCCACTGCGGCCGCGGCCCCAAAACGGTCGATGACCAATCCTTTCCGCGGATGCGGGCCGCCATCAGGCTATTGCCGAGCTGCAGTGGGGCCTCCCTGAATCATCATCCGTCTCCCTGTTTTCGACCAATGCTCGCAGGCGGCAAGAATATGTCAATATCGGTCGAAGCGTCAGGCGCGGGAACGGGACTTAGGACTCTCAGCTACACCGAGCTGAAATAAGTTAACCGTTTAGGACAATGGAACGTCCGCTCTGCGATCGGAATAGCGTCGACGAGACTGCACCAAAACGGATGGTATACGTTTTACCCGCGATGCCGCGCGTGGATGAAATCCCTAGATGCTGCTTTTAATGTAGCTTCGACGTGTCTCACCGCTGGCGAGCACTGTCGCTAATCCGGCCTGCAGCATCGAGTAAGCGCCCCGCCGGGGGCAACGGGAAGTGCTCCGGGCGGTGTTCGCTGGCACCGCCAGACCGCGGAGCTTGAACGTCGTTCGGTCTACGCGGACGGCATGACCGTCGCGATCGCCGTCAAGGACGAACGCGTCTCCATCCCCTCTTTGCCTGCCGCACTATCGCTTCGGATAGCTGGCAAGCTTCACCCGCAGCAATTGCGGAGCGGCGGTGAAGTTCAGCCCCCAATCCGCCTGATCGCCGTTCCACACGCGCTCGAATACCCATCGGCCATGCTCGTCATAATGGCCTTGCTCGATGCGATCGTAGATCAGATTGGCGGCGCGCTTGTCCGCCAGATCAAAGTCGACCCGCGCACGAAAGCCCGTAACCAGATACTCGTTCGGCGCGAGTTCGGCGATCGCGACCCCGCCGGAAGGATCGGGATTGCCCTTGGGCGGCGCCATGCCGAAGTCGGGGCGACCGAAGGTGGCGGTGGCGACATATTTCCCGAGCTGCATCACCTGCTTGTGCTCGTCGGCCGGGTCATTGGGTTCGGCCGCGCCCCAGGTCTTGCGATCCAAGGCGAGCCTTGCCCACAGCCGCGCGATGGGTCGGAACAGGGCGAGATGCGCAGCGAACGGCGCGATGGCCTCGTCGTTCAGCTTGGCCGTCAGCGGCAGCGTGGAAAGATACCGGTTGCCGTCCACGCCGAACGGCGCCCAGCCGATCGCGCCCCGCCCGATCGCCTCGAAGAAGTAACGGGCATACTCCTTGCCGTGGCCGGTTTCCGGCACGAAAAGCGGATTGTCCGGCCGGTCATACGCATCGAGGAAACCCCGATAGGCTTTGTGATCGGGGTTGTAGATGTCGGGCGCCAGCGCATCGAGGTGCGGGGCCGCGGCCTTGTACACGTCGATCACCGTGTTGGCCGGTCCGCCGCTCGCGTAGCTTTTCGGCTCCTGATAGGTGAACGGATCGCCGGGAAGCGCCGCGTTGACATACATGGGGATCGGCTTGACCGCCTTCCCTGCCGCCGCGACCTGGTCGATGTAGCGCGCGACGTGCCAGGCGTGGAAATACAGCTCGGCATCGCGGCCGAACACCGTGGCCCAGTCCCCCGGCCGCTTCTTCATCTGGCGTAGCAATGCGGCGGGCACGGGGCCGGCGAAGGCCGCGTTGGCTTCGGGCGAGTGATCGCGCGGCAGGCCATAGGAGCCGGGCTCGTTCTGCACCTGCACCATCACCACCGTATTCTGCGGATCGGCTTCTTTCAGGTGGCGGATGAAGGCCGCGAAGGCACGGCGATCGGCGGCGAGCGTCTCGCGCCCGAACGGCGACAGGGCATAATGGTTCGTGCCATCCGGCGCGCGCATCCGGGGGAAGCGCTTGTTGTCCAGCTTCACCCAGGCCGGTGTATACTGCGGGTTGGTGTTCTTCCACGTACCGAACCACAGCAGGACGAGGCGCAGGTTCCGCTCGCGTGCCTGTGCCAGCAACAGATCGAGATAGGAGAAGTCGAACACCCCCTCCTTGGCCTCGACCTGCTCCCAGGCGATCGGCACCTCTACCGTGTTGACGTGCAGCGCCTCCATAGTCGGCCAGACCTTTGCCATCGCGGAAGGCCACGCACTGGAGTTGTTCACCTGCGCCCCCAGGATCAGAAAGGGTGCGCCGTCGACGATCAACGCGTGGCGGCCGTCCCGCGTGACGATCCGCGGCACCGCGGTCTCCTGCGCCGCCGCGACCGGTGTCGAAAGCGTCGCTGCGGCTGCGATAGCCGTTCCGATGATCCTCATGCGCCTCCCCTTCGTGTTGCTGTCTCGCGGCGGTCGACCCGGCAAGAAGCCGTCGCGGGAAAACGGCTGGGACCACGCGCCTGGTGCAGCAGCAGCTTGATAGCGCTATCGCCTTGTCCGTCGCGCGTCCATACGCCAGGAACAGGAGCGGCGGAGCAGCCCCGGCGCATTACTCAGGCGACGAGCGTGCCGCGATGAACGATCTTTCGGAACGCCCGGTTCGTGCCGGCGCTTTCGAGGTGGGGGAGGACGAAGTGACCGAAGGACCATCGCGGCGTACCGTGATCGCTGCCGCGTTGGCGGCCCCTGCCCTGATCGCCGCGCGGGGCGAGCGGGTGCAGCCGAACTGGCCGTCGCTGGTGCAGCATTACCGGTACCCCCACTGGTTCCGCGACGCGAAGTTCGGCATCTGGTCGCACTGGGGGCCGCAGGCGGTGCCCGAGCAGGGCGATTGGTACGGCCGGTTCCTGTACATGCAGGGCCACCCGATGGCCGACTTCCACCGCAAGACCTATGGCCATCCAGCCGAGTTCGGGATGAAGGACCTGTTCCCGCGCTGGACCGCCGCAGCTTGGGAGCCGGAGGCGCTGATGCAGCGCTTCGTCCGGGCGGGGGCCAAGTATTTCGTGTCGCTCGCCTGCCATCACGACAACCTGGACTGTTTCGACAGCAGCCACCACGCGTGGAATGCAACCGCGATCGGGCCGAAGCGCGACGTGGTCGGCATCTGGGAACGTGCGGCGCGGCGGGCCGGGCTGCGGTTCGGCGTGTCGAACCACATCTCGCATGCATGGCATTGGTACCAGCCGGCCTATGGCTATGATCCGGTCGGCCCGCGCAAGGGCGAGCGCTACGACGCGTACCGGCTGACCAAGGCGGACGGACGCGGGCAATGGTGGGAAGGGCTGGACCCGCAGGAGCTCTACACCGGGCGCCATATGGTGGCACCCGACGGGATCGACAGCATCGCGGCAATGAACGCCTGGCATGACCAGCACGACGGCCAGTGGATCGAGACGGCACCCCCGCACGACCGCCGCTTCGTGCGGCAATGGCTGCTGCGCCAGCAGGAGCTGATCGAGAAGTACCGCCCGGATCTCTGCTACTTCGACAACTACGAGCTGCCGTTCGGCCAGACCGGGCTCGAGGCGGCGGCGCACTACTACAACCGCTCGCTCGAGTGGCACGGCAACATCGACGTGGTGCTGACCGCCAAGCAGTTGAAGCCCTATGCCCGGTTCGGCGTGGTGCAGGATGTCGAGCGCGGCTTTTCCGACCGGCTGTGGGACGAGCCGTGGCAGACCGACACGTGCATCGGCGACTGGTTCTACAACCGCAGCCGCTTCACCGACAAAAGCTACAAGAGCGCCGAGGACGTGGTGCAGCGGCTGGCCGACGTCGTGTCGAAGAACGGCAACCTGCTGCTTTCCGTGCCGCAGCGCGGGGACGGCAGCATCGACGCGGAGGAGGAACGGATCCTCGACGATCTCGCCGGCTGGATGGCGGTGAACGGCGAGGCGATCTTCGGCTCGCGGCCGTGGCGCGTGTATGGCGAAGGCCCGACGCAGCTTAGCGCAGGCATGCAGAACGAAGGCGCGTTCAAGGGCTTCGACGAGCGGGACGTGCGGTTCACGGTGAACAAGGGTGCGCTGTACGTGCTGTTCCTGAAGCGACCGAAGCGGCCGGTGACGATTGCGGCGTTGGGGCGCGGGCGGTGGAACGGACGGGTTGCGCGGGCGACGCTGCTGGGCGGTGGGCCGGTGGCGATGGCCCAGCGGGCGGAAGGGTTGACGCTGACCGTACCGCGGGGCGACGGGTTCGTCCCGGTGGTGAAGCTGGAGGGTGTGGGATTGGTTTGAGGTGGCGGCAGTCCTTCCACAAAGGGCGGAATGAGCGCAGCGGTAACCCCCATCCGGCCTTCCGCGGAGGCCGAAATCCATATGTGCAACGTTCGCTTCCACCACGACGTCGGGAGCTTATAGCTCTCCGCCTGCGGGTGATAACGACGTGGCGGCTTCCGTCCACTTGCGGCCGCTCGCTACTTGCGATGCCTTGTCCGATAGCCGCTGTTCGTTCAGCTTATCGTAGATGGCAACACGCTCATCCTCGGTCGGACTGATGATGCGCCTCACGGCAGCGTGTCTGCTCGTGGCAATCTCGCAGATCGGCGAGGCGGCAAACTCAGCTCAAAACGATTTAGTGGTAAGAGGGCGATTGAACAATCAGTCTTACGAGCACGTCGATGTTCCTGACGATATCCTCGGTCACGGCTGGATCACCGCACGCCTTCACGTGAGGCGTGTCCTAAAAGGCCGACTATTGCATTCACGTACTGTGCTGACGGTCAAGTATTTCGCTCACACCTACATGCGCGAGGATCGGGAATTCCGCTTCCATTTGCGTCCGACCGAGGATGGCACTTATGTCGTCTGCGCTCAGCTTCCCGGCGACGGCGTGCGCTGCAACTGAGCGCGTCCGCGTTCTGCTTATTCTCGTCCGTGAGCGGACGGACGGCAAACCACCCACTTGTGGACATTCCCCTCCTCCCCAGTTCTGCTGAGGAGGGGAACCTAGCGTAGCATGGTGGAGGGGAGGCCGCGGCGTGGCGCTCGTGGCTCTGCCCCTCCACCACCGCCTATGGTGGCGGTCCCCCTCCCCATCAAAGATGGGGAGGATTGGGTTGCCGGCTTACTTCCGCGGGATCGTGAGGGCGCGGCCGTTGTACGTCACCTGCGCGTCAAACGCGTCGGCGTCTGTCACCGGCTTGCCTTCGCTCACCCAGCGAACGCGGATCGTGCGGCTGGCGGGCATACCGGTCCAGCCCTTCCCCTCGCGTGCGCCGAGCGTCACCGCGCCGGTGCGCTCGTCGTAGCGGATCGGGATGCGGCTGAACGCGCCTTGCTTGTAGGCGGTGCTGGTGCCGTCGTCCTCGTAGAGCGAGAAGCTGCCGTTGGCGCCCGTGTACACCGTGATCGTCAGCGGGGCGCTACGATCCTGATCGGTATATTGCATCACCGGCCCCATCGGCACGATCGCACCGGCACGGACGAACAGCGGCATGCGCTCCGCCGGCGCCGCAACGGTCGCCGTCTGCCCGCCCCGATAGGTCTGGCCCGAAGAGAAATCGTACCAGATGCCCGTGCCGGGGAAATACACCTGCCGGCTGCGCGCCTTGTATTCGACCACGGGCGCGACAAGGAACGCGTCGCCGAAGAGATACTCGTCGGCGAGATCCCGCGCGACCTTGTCCTGCGGGAAGTCGGCTGCGAGCGCACGCATGATGCTGCCGTCCTTCATGTAGGTGTCGGCGCCCACCGTGTAGATATACGGCATCAGGCGGTAGCGAAGCCGGTCGTACCAGACCATCGACTGCCGCATCGGCGAGCCTTCCGGGCTGATCTCGTAAATCTCGCGATACGGGAACTCGCCATGGCTGCGGAACAGCGGGCTGAACGCGCCGAACTGGAACCACCGCAGGTTGAGTTCACGCCATTCGTCGAGATCCGCCGGCTTGGGCGTCTTGGTGGCGTAGCGATCCTCCAGCGCGAAGCCGCCGATGTCGTGAGTCCAGTTGGGGATGCCCGACATGGACGCATTCACGCCAGCGGAGATCTGCGCCTTGAGGTCGTACCAGCGGCTGGCGATATCGCCCGACCAGATCGCCGAACTGTAGCGCTGCAAGCCGCCGAAGCCCGAGCGGGTGAGCAGGAACGGGCGCACGTCCGGCTTGAACGAGGTCCAGCCGTCGTAGAACGCCTTTGCGTTCATCAGCGGGAAGCTGTTGAAATACTGCGTCGCCGGTCCGATCGCGTTCGGCCCCATCGTCTTGATGCGCTCTTCGATCGAGAGG
Source organism: Sphingomonas molluscorum (assembly GCF_039522995.1). Classification (NCBI taxonomy): domain Bacteria; kingdom Pseudomonadati; phylum Pseudomonadota; class Alphaproteobacteria; order Sphingomonadales; family Sphingomonadaceae; genus Sphingomonas; species Sphingomonas molluscorum. Next base: position 110,290 of record NZ_BAAAEL010000004.1, read on the forward strand.
TTCGAGTGCATGTCGGGCTCGCTGGCATCCGCCCACCAGGCGTCGGTGCCGAGCTTTGCCAGCCGCTCCTCGATCTGCTTCCAGAAGAGGCGGCGACCTTCGGGCGAATAGGGATCGTAGAAGGTGCTGGCATAGCCGGGGCCGACCCAGTCCTTGTTCCCCATTTCCAGGTTGCCCTTGTACACCGCACCGGCGGCCTCGAGCTCCTTGTAGGTGTCGGTGGTCGGATAGAATTTCGGCCAGACCGAGATCATGAAGCGCGCGTGGTCGGCGTGCACCGTGTCGATCATCTTCTTCGGATCGGCGAAGCGCGTCGCATCGAAGCGGTGGCTGCCCCAATCGTCGTCGCGCCAATAGCGCCAGTCGAGCACGATGTTGTCGAGCGGGATCTTGAGCTCGCGGTACTTGGCGACGACGCCGGTCACCTCGTCCTGGGTGTCGTACCGCTGGCGCGACTGCCAGAAGCCGTACGCCCACTTGGGCATCATCTCGGACTTGCCGGTCAGCTGGCGATAGCCGGCGATCGCGCCGTCGATGCTGCCGCCGGGGATGAACCAGTAATTCTTGGCCTGGCCCACTTCGCTGGTGAACCAGATCGAGTTGCGGTCCTGCACGGGCAGCGGGTCGCTGTGCAGCAGCGCCATGTAGCCGGCGTTGGGCTCCCATTCGATGCGGACGTTGGCGGCCTTGCCGGCGGTCATCGGCACGTCGAAATTCGCGTACCAAGGGTTCCAGTTCTGCCGCCAGCGGTTCAGCACTTCCTTGCCGTCGACGAAGACCTTGAAATAGCTCGATCCGTAGAGCTGGAAGCGGTGGGTGCCGGTGCTGGTCGGCATCACGTCGCCGGTCCAGATCACCGTCTGCTTCTGCACCGCGTTGCCCGCGGTGTTCTGCCCGCCGGTCGCCGCCTCGGTCTTTGCCTTGGCGGCCTCGGGCCAGTTCGCCTGGTCGCGGATGTACTGGTAGTTGATCGTCGCTTCCTGGCGGGTCACCACCGGCTTGCCGTCCAGGAAATACTCGGCCTTCCAGCCGGGCTTGCCGCCGGACGAGACCTTCATCCCCTCGCCCACGAACTGGTAGGGCTTGGGGTTGCCGAAGCGGGTGATCGAATTGTTGTCCCACAACAGGCCGTAGCCCTTTGTGGAGACCATGAACGGCACGCCGATGTCCATGTTGTGCTGCGCGAGTTCGACGTCCTCGCCCAGGTTGTCCATGTAGGCGTTCTGGTGCTGGCCGAGGCCATAGACACCCTCGTCGGTGCCGCGGTTGAACTGCTGCGACACGGTGACGAACGGCTTGCCGTCGGCAGTGGTGCGGGCGAAGGTGGTGGCGCCGGCCTCGTTCAGCAGCACGTTGCCGGCCGGATCGAGGAAGCGCACCTCGCCGGTCGCGAGCGCGATCTGCGCCGTCGACTTGGCGGCCGCGAGGGTGACGTAGCCCCCCTGCTCCTGGACCGTGAACTTGCCGGCGGCGGGCGGATTGGGCGCCATCAGGCTGGGTACCAGCGGACCGCTCGCCATGTCGCGCGGCGTGGCGACGACGTGGATGATGCCATCGCCATGCACCGTCACCTCGACGCGCGAGGACGGGCCGGACGCCGGTGTCACCGCCACGCCGCCGGCGATCTTCTGGAACGCGCCGCTCTGCGCCAGCGCGGGCGAGGCGATCGCGCTTCCGACCAACAGCGCCGAGACGAAAACCTTGTTCATAATCATAGCTATCTGCATCCCCTCTGGCCGCGCATTCAGCGCGCGCGGCCCGTCGTGATCTTCAATACCTGCGGCCGGTCGATCAGGTTGATTCCATAATCGGTCTGGTCGCCGTTCCACACCCGCTTCATCACCCACTTGCCCTCGGCGAAGCTGCCTTCCTCGATCCGCAGCACCATGGCGCCAGGCGTCTCCGGCTCGAAGCGAACGCGGACGTGATCGCCCACCAGCAGGAATTCGGTGTCGGACATCTGTGCCACCGCAAGGCCGCCGATCGGCTGGGATGCCCAGGGTGCCGGCTCGGACTTCAACCAGGTCCACTCCTTGGTGCCGAACTGCCACTCGCCCCAGCTGCCGGTGATCTTCCAGCCGCCCAGAACGGTGGAGACGGCCGCGCCGTCGTCGGGCTTGGCCGCGCCCCAGGTCGGGCGGGTGGCGGCGATCCTGGCCCAGTCGCGCATGATCGAACCCACCGCCTTGTACGGCAAGGCGAAGGCGTCGAGCGTGTCCTTGTCGAGCCGGTCGGAGCCGAGCGGGTAGTTGAAGTAACCGGTGTCGTCCATGCCGAAGGGCCCAAAGCCGATCCCGCCACGGCCGATCGTCGGGTAGAAGAAACGGGCGAACTCCTTCCCGTTGCCGATCTCCGGCACCATCAGCGCATTGTCGGGGCGCGCGTACTTGTCGAGATACTGGACGATGTTCTCGCTCTTGCGGTCGTAGATGTCGGGCGCCTGGAAATCGATCGCCGGGGCGGCGGCCTTCCAGATGTCGAGCACGTCCTGCTGCGGCCCGCCGCTCGCCACGCCATCCGGGTCGGGCACGTTCGATGGCCCGGCGAGCGATGCGTTCACGTACATCGGCAGCGGCTTCACCTTCTTGCCCGCCGCCGCCATCGCATTGACGTAGGAAGCGACATACCAGGTGTTGAAGGCGCGATCCGCCTGGGCGCCGAACGCCTGCGACCAGGTCCCGGACTTCCCGGTCTTGCGGGCGAGTGCGGCAGGAATCTGCTGCGCGAACAGGCGGTTGCCGGTGGCGCCAAAGTCGCGCGGGTTGCGGTAGCTGCCCGTCTCATTCTGTGGCTGCACCAGGATGACGGTGTTTTGCTGGTCGTGATCCCGCAGATATTCCATGACCTTGACGAAGGCGCGCGTGTCCGCCGCCAAAGTCTGTTCGCCATGGGCGCTGAGCACGCCATGATCCTTGCCGTCGCGCGTCTTCATGCGCGGAAAGCGGCCGGGGTTCAGCTTCACCCAGTCGGGGGTGTAGGCGTAGCTAGTGTTCTTCCAGGTGCCAAACCAGAGCAGGACGATGCGCTTGTCGTGCGCGCGTGCCTGGTCGAGCAGCACCTGTAGGAACGAGAGGTCGAACTGCCCCTCGACCGGTTCGACCTGCTGCCAGGCGATCGGGATCTCGAGCGTGTTGGCGTTGATCCGGTCGAGCGTCGGCCACACCTCGGCGAGCATGGCGGGGTAGTTGCTGGAGTTGTTGGCCTGCGCCGCGAGCATCAGATAGGGCGCGCCGTCAACGATAAAGGCGTGGCGCCCGTTGCGGGTCTCCAGCCGCGGCAACTCGGTTGCCGGGCCGGCCTGTGCGGCTACGGTGGTGGCACTCGCGAGCGCGATAAGCGCCGTGCCTAGTTTGAAAACGTTCACTTCACCCCCTCTTTCGGATCGCCGTACAGGATCCCGCGTCCGTCGGTCGCCACATAGACCCGGCCGAACTGCCGCGGGTCGCCGCTCACCATGCGCAGGCGCAGACCCCATTGATGCGCATCGTCGTTGATACGTTGCCACCCCGCCCCGCCATCGAGCGAGCGGAACACGCCCTTCGTCGCCCCGAGCTGGCCGATGGCGTAGAGCGCGGGCCATTTCGCGCCAGGCGCTCCCTTGCCGAGGCCGTAGCGCGAAATGGCGATGCCGGTGGTGGCGCGTTCCCAACGCTCGCCGAAGTCGGTCGAGCGGTAGAGGTCGCTTCCAACCAGCAGCCACAAGGCCCCTGCCCGGCCTGGCGTCGCGACCAGCGGGTTGGCCGCCTCACGCCCAATCGCGCGGGCGCCGGACAGATCGGCGGGAAGACCGGTGCTCGCGACGGGCTTGAAGGTGGCGCCGCCATCGTCGCTGCGCACCAGATGGTTCGCGGCAAAATCGAGGGCATAGTAACGGCGGGGATCGGCCTTGTCCGCGGTCACGCGGACGCGCGAGGGCAGGCCCTGGACCGCCAGCCAGGTCTTGCCGCGGTCGCGGGTCAGGATGGGTCGGGCAGTCTCCACCACGAAGGTGCCGCCGTCAGCCGAGACGGTGATCGCGGCGTTGCCGGTGCGTTCGGGTGGGGGCGCGCCGTCGGTGGATTCGCTTGGCGGAACGCGCAGCGGCTGCCAGTTCGTCCCGCCATCGCCGGACCAGGCAAGCGAGGTGTCCGGCACCACCGGCTTGTGCGTGTTGCCGCTGCGCACCAGCACCGCCGGCGCCTTGCCGGCGTAATCGAGCGAGTTGGTGTTGGTGAGAAACGGATTGAGGTGGACCCGCGGCGGCGAGACGGTGAGGTCGTCGTGGCGGAAACCGCCGAGATCGCCGAACCCGGAGACGAGGTGCGCGCCGCCCGTGGGGCTGAGGAGGGTGATCACCGCGGTCTGCTCGATCCCCCTGGTCCATGGCGCCCAGCGCATGCTGCCGGTTTGGTGGAAGCCGTTGGTGGCGTACATCGTTGCGCCGGTGACATACGCCGCGTGGGTCGCATCGAACGGGTCGATCGCGAGCCCGGCGATCCAGTGACCGAAGTCGGCCTTCTTGTCGAAGTCGAGGAATGGCGTGGCGGACACGTCGCGCGTGCTGGTGCCCGAGAGTTCCTGCCACGTCCGCCCGGAATCCGCCGAGCGCCAAACCGTATCGCCACCCTGATAGCGGTTCACCGTGGCAACCGCGATGATGTTCGGATCGCTCGCGGCGACCGCCACGCCCATGTAGCCGCCGGGCACGACCGCCGCCCCTTTAAGCGGCGTCACGTCGCGCCACGCGTCCTTGCCCGGATCGTACCGCCAGACTTCGCCGCGCTTGATGCCATTGGGCCCGATATAGTCACAGTAGGTGATGGTGAGGACGCCATCGCGGCCAACCGCCGCCTTGACCGGCAGGAGATCGGGGGATGGCCCTCCCGCGACAGCGTGCCAGTCGTTGCCGCCGTCGTCCGACCGGAACAGGTGCTGCGCGCCCGGGTCTGCGCTCGCCACATAGATGCGGCCGCGCCTGGCGCGATCGAACAGCACGAAGGAAAGGCCGCCGTGGGTCGTGCGCGGGCGAGCGGGCTTGCCGAGGCCGGGGAGCGGGAAGCTCCCCACCTTCTGCCAAGTCGCTGCCGAATCGTCGCTGCGCCACAGGCCGTCGTGGCGCGAGCCGAAGAACAGGGTGGCGGGGGCGTTCGGATCGATCGCGAGCCGTTCGCCCATGCCGCGGCCGTCCTCGTTGCCGCCCATCGCGAACGGTACCGCCGTCTTGCGCCAGCTGGCGCCGCGATCGGCGGAGCGAAAGATCGCCGCCGGCATCCGGGCGCTCATCCCTGCCGCCATGTAGACGACGTCCGGATCCACCGGATCGGGGGCGATGCTCTCGATGCCCATGTAGCTGGGCTCGCTTTCGTCGTCCTGCAGCGGCAGCCAGCGCGCCTTGGCCGCATCCCAGCGATAGGCGCCGCCCATGTCCGTGCGCAGGTAAGCGAGCCCGCGCTCGACGGTGCTGAACACGATCCCGGGCGCAAAGCCTCCGCCACCGACCGTGACGTTGCGCCACTCGTACGGAGAAGCCCGGGAAGCAGCGGGTCGAGCGGTGGCGTGGACACCGGCGCACACGGCAAGCGCGACCATGGCTGTTTGCATCAAGTGCATACGCGCCATTATCCCCCGCCTTCCCCACCTGGTTGTTCTTAGGCTGCTTGCTGCCCTTGCCGCTGTCTATGGCATGGCGGATATCGCTAACACAACCGGCGAGCGATCTGATTAAAGTGATTACGGCTGACGGAAGCCAAACTTGGACCGCTCACGCCGGTCTTCTTCGGTGTTGGTGCCGCGCGCGCTGCATTCAGGAACGTCAGATTTCGTGAGGCTTCCCTGCTCGCTTCGAGGATCAATCTTAGCGGGCAGCCATAGACGCGCGGGCGCATCTGATGCATCTGCAAAGCAGCGAGTGTAGATAGCGGTATCAGACCTGTGCTCTTGTTGAGAGCGGGCAAAAGCCGGAGAGGAATGGAATGCGTCGCGTGGGCTATTGGGCGGTCGCCGCCCTGATGGGGATGGTGGCAAGCGGAACGGCAGCACAGGTCGCCGATCCGGCACGCTGGCCCGAGGCGAAGAGCCCGGCTGCGCTGGTGGACGCCAAGACCGAGGCGAAGATCACGGCACTGCTCGCCAAGCTCTCCCTTGAAGAGAAGATCGGCCAGATGATCCAGGCGGACACCGCCTCGATCACGCCAGAGGACCTGCGCACCTATCCGCTCGGCTCGATCCTGGCGGGCGGCAGCTCGCCGCCGATCGGCGCTCCCGATCGCTCGCCCGCGGCCCCCTGGGTCGCGACGTCGCGCGCGTTCAATGCGGTCGCGCTGGAGCAGCGGGCTGGCCACGTCCCCATCCCGCTGATGTTCGGCATCGATGCGGTACACGGCAACAACAACGTGGTCGGCGCGACGATCTTCCCGCACAACAGCGCGCTGGGCGCGATGCGGGACCCTGCGCTGATCCGCCGCATCGGCGAAGCGACCGCAGCCGAGACGGCGGCGGCAGGCATCGACTGGGCATTCGGCCCGACGCTGGCAGTGCCCCAGGACGATCGCTGGGGCCGCGCCTATGAGGGCTATTCGGAGGATCCCGCAGTCGTCGCCTCCTATGCTGGCGCAATGGTCGAGGGGCTGCAGGGCAAGCCCGCGAACTGGGGCATCCAAAAAGGGCATGTCTCCGCCAGCGTGAAGCACTTCCTGGGCGACGGCGGCACCAAGGACGGCATCGACCAGGGCGACACCCAGGTCGACGAGGCGACCCTGATCGCAATCCACAACGCCGGCTACCCAGCGGCGGTGAACGCCGGCACCATGACGGTGATGGCCAGCTTCTCGAGCTGGAACGGCGCCAAGATGCACGGCAACAAGTCGCTGCTGACGGACGTGCTGAAGGGGCGCATGGGGTTCGACGGGTTCATCGTCGGCGACTGGAACGGCCACGGCCAGATCCCCGGCTGCACCAACGAGAACTGCCCCGCGACCTTCATCGCGGGCCTCGACATGGCGATGGCGCCAGACAGCTGGAAGGGCCTCTACATCACCACCCTCGCCGCGGCGAAGGCGGGGACCATCCCGATGGCGCGCATCGACGATGCGGTGCGTCGCATCCTGCGCGTGAAGATGAAGCTGGGCCTGTTCGACGCGCCGCGCCCCTATGAAAGCCGCCCGCAGGTGATCGGATCGGCCGAGCACCGCGCGGTGGCGCGCGAAGCCGTGGCGAAGAGCCTCGTGCTGCTCAAGAACAATGGTGTGCTGCCGGTGAAGGCGGGCGCCAACATCCTCGTCGCCGGCGAAGCGGCGGACGACATCGGCCGCCAGTCGGGCGGCTGGACGCTCTCGTGGCAGGGCGACGGTAACACCAACGCCGACTTCCCCGGCGCAACCTCGATCTACGCCGGGATCGCAGCCGCGGCCAAAGCCGGCGGCGGCACCGCGACGCTTTCGGCAGACGGCAGCTTCACCACCAAGCCCGATGTCGCGATCGTGGTGTTCGGTGAGCAGCCCTATGCCGAGATGCGCGGCGACGTTCGCTCGCTGGAGTTCGAGGCGGGCGACAAGCAGGCGCTGGCGCTGCTGAAGAAGCTGAAGGCCGCGGGCGTACCGACCGTGTCGGTGTTCCTGTCGGGCCGCCCGATGTGGGTGAACCCGGAGCTCAACCAGTCGGATGCGTTCGTCGCCGCCTGGTTCCCGGGATCGGAAGGGGCCGGCGTCGCCGACGTGCTGGTCGGCGGCAAGCGCGACTTCAACGGCAAACTCGCCTTCAGCTGGCCCAAGACGGCCGCGCAGTTCGTGCTGAACCGCGGCGCGCCCGGCTACGACCCGCTGTTCCCGTTCGGCTATGGCCTGAGCTACGCCAAGGGGGGCACGGTGCCCGCGCTGAGCGAGATCGCCGGCATCGACGCCAGCCTCGCCAACACCAGCCTGTTCTTTGCGCGCGGCCGTGTGCCGGCGCCCTTCCAGCTGTCGCTCGATCCCTCGGTCGGCCGAGCGGCGGTGGACAGCGCCACCGCCCAGGAGGGTGCGGTGCAACTGACCTGGAAGAACAAGGGGACGGCGCGAATTTCCGGTCCGGAGCTCGCCCTCACGCGTGAAACCAACGGCGACCTGAACCTGCAAGTCACCTATCGCCTCGACAAGGCGCCGACCGGCCCGGTCGGGCTGACGCTGGGCGGCGGCCGGGTCGACATTGCCTCGACGCTCGACAGGAGCGCCGGCTGGCATGTGCTGCGCGTACCGCTGAAGTGCTTCCGCGCTGCCGGCGCGACGGTGGACAAGGTTTCGACCCCGTTCGCGCTCGACGCCTCCGCGCCCTTCTCGGTCGCGATTTCGGACATCCGGCTCGCGACCGATCCTGCGGGCGCGGTGTGCCCCGCAGGCAGCGAGGCGAAGTGATGACGCCGTCGCGTCGCGAAGTGCTCGCAGCGGCCGCCGTCCTCCCCTTCGTCGGCGCAACAGCGCATGCCGCGCCGATCGCCTGGGGCGAGACGATCCAGCTGTGGCCCGGCAAGGCGCCGGGCACCCCCGCCCGCCTGCCGGTGGGCAAGGTCGCGCAACAGTCCAAGGACCCCGGCTTCAACGATCGCTGGCTGACCGGCATCGACCGGGCGACGCTGATGGTGCGGCGTGCGCCCTCGCCCAACGGCACGGCGGTGCTGCTGGTGCCGGGCGGAGGCTACGGCTTTCTCGCGATCGACAACGAGGGTGAGGAACAGGCGCGCTGGCTCAACGCACGCGGCGTCACCTGCTTCATCCTGAGCTATCGTCTGCCGGGCGAAGGCTGGGCCGATCGTGCACTGGTGCCGTTGCAGGATGCGCAGCGGGCGATGCGCGTGATCCGGGCGCGTGCGGCGACCTATGGGGTCGATCCCAAGCGCGTGGCGGCGCTCGGCTTCTCGGCGGGCGGGCATCTCGCCGGCAGCCTCGCGACGCGGCACGACGAGCGGACCTATGCGCCCGTTGACGCTGCCGACCAGCAGTCCGCCCGGCCCGACCTTGCCGGGCTGATCTATCCGGTGGTCAGCCTTGCGGCGCCCTTCACCCACGGCGGGTCGCGCGACGCGCTGCTCGGGGAGAACGCGGACGAGGCGCTGCGGCGGACCGCCTCGGTCGAGACGCGGGTCACCGCCACCACACCGCCGATCTTCCTGGCGCATGCCAGCGACGACGGGCTGGTGCCGATCGCCAACAGCATCGCCCTGTACCAAGCGATGCTGGACCAGCAGCGCGAGACCGAGTTCCACGGCTTCGACAAGGGCGGCCACGGCTTTGGCGTTCGCCTTCCCAAGACGGTGCCGGCGTCCGCCTGGCCCGATCTGTTCGTCGCCTATGCCCGGCGACTGGGCGTGCTGCCGGCATGAAGCGGATCGCGCTGCTGCTTGCCGGCGCGGTGCTGCTCGTTGCCGCCGACGAACCGCACTATCAGAGCAGCCCTGAGCGCCGCACCGTCACCGAAACGCGCGATTGGGGACCATGGGGCGGGCCATTTCGCGAGAAGCTGGTCCCGTCACTGATGCAGGACTTCGGCGAGCGCTATCTCTACGCGCCGGCCAACGCCGCACTGCCCCCGCCGGCGCGCGGCGAGCAGCGGGTCGTGTTCCTAGGCGATTCGATCACCGATGGCTGGGACCTCGCCAAGGCCTTTCCCGGCAAGCCCTACGTCAATCGCGGCATCGGTGCGCAGGTGACGGCGCAGATGCTGGTGCGCTTCGAACAGGATGTCGTGGCGCTGCGCCCTGCTGCCGTGGTGATCCTGGGCGGAACCAACGACGTGTCGGGTTTCCTCCAAGTTGAGACGCCCGAGACGATCCTCGCCAACATCACCGCCATGGCCGACATCGCCGACGCGCGGGGCATCCGCGTGGTGTTGGGGGCGCTGCTGCCGGTGAACGACTATGGCAAGGATCGCGGGTACATGACCAAGGAGCGTCCGCCGGCGACCCTGCGCGCGATCAACGACGGATTGCGGGCGCTGGCGGCGGCGCGGGGCTACGCCTTTGCCGACTATGCCGCACCGCTCGCGGATGCACGCGGCATGCTGACCGACGCCTATACCGGCGACGGCCTGCATCCGAACGCGGCCGGCTATGCGCGGATGGCCCCCGTCGCACGCAAGGCCATCGCCGAGGCACTGGCACGTCCGCCGCGCTGAAGCGGCATCGGGACCCCGGCTCCATGCCGGGGTGCCGCCGGATCACGGACGGACGCTGTCGCTGACCCCCTCCAACCCGCGATAGGTCAGATTGCGGAACGTCGCCTTGCCCTCGCCCGCCGCGTAGAGGCCGGGTCGCAAGCTGAGGAAGCCGTCCGCGACATTGTGGTTGTAGCCGGCGACTTCGAACGAGCGCTCCTTGGTCCAGCGCTTTCCGTCGCGGCTGTAGTAGAAGGTGACCACATCCTCGTCGTTGACCAGCCGCAGGTGCAGGCGGCGCGTGTCGATCGGCGCACCGGCCGGCCAGCGTTCCTCCTGGCCGATGCGATAGGCGTGGAGCTTCTCCGGCCCGACGCCAAGGCCGCAGAAAAGCTTCTCGTTGTAGAACAGGATCAGCCCGGCCTGGGTTGCGCCATCCAGCTCCAGCTCGACGCGCACCTCGTAGGAGCGGTCGCCGGCCACGAACAACAGTGGCGAGGCATCCGCCGGACCGGTCCCCTGCCCGGTTAGCGTGAGCGCGTGGCCGGCGATGCGCGCGCGATCGAGATAGCCCGGACGCGGTGCCCAGAAGGTCAGCTTGTTCCCGATCGCGTCCGGGCTGAAGCCCGACAGTGGCTGTCCGTGGGCGCCGCCCGCGCCGCCCGGTTTGGGCAGCGGGCGTGAAAGGTCGCCGCCCGTGGCGCGGGGCCAGCCGTCGGCGATCCACTCGATCGGCTCCAGCAACATCTGGCGGCCCAGCGTGCGCAGGCCGTTCTCATAGCCGTGGTAGACCAGCCACCATTTGCCATCCGGCCCCTCGATCGCCGTCGCGTGGCCGCGCGACCACCAGGGCTCCTCGCGGCTGGCGGTGCGCACGATCGGGTTGTGCGGGCAATTCTCCCAGGGGCCGTCAATCGAACGCGAGCGGGCGACCACCACCATGTGGCTGGTCGGCGGGCCGGCGGTGCCGCCTTGGCCCGAGAACATGTAGAACCAGCCGTCCTTGCGGGTGATCTTCGGCCCCTCGAGCGCGAAGCCCTCGATGATCCAGTTCTCGGGGATCGGCCAGCCCCCGTACACATGCTGGACCTTGCCGACCGCCGACAGGCCGTCGTCGCTCAGCTGCACGCGATTGCCGCCGTTGAAGAACAGGTAGCGCTTGCCGTCCTCGCCCATCGCATGGCCGGGATCGATGAGGCCGTCGATCCGCATGTCGATCGGCTCGCTCCACGGCCCCTTCATGCTGGGCGCATGGATCACATAGGTCTTCAGGGCACGGCCCGGATCCTTGTCGTCCAGCACGGGGATGTAGATGAAGTAGCGGCCATCGTGCTTCGCGATGTCGAGCGCCCAGACGTTGCCGATCGGCGCCTTGAGCGCGGCGGTGATCGGCGTCCAGTTCACCAGGTCGCGCGAATGCCAGATCGGCACGCCGGGGTAGTAGAGGAACGACGAGAAGGCGGCATAATAGTCGTCCCCGTCCTTCAGCACGTTCGGGTCGGGCCGATCGCCGGCCAGCACCGGATTGAGGTAGGTGCCGTTGCCGAGATCGGCCCGGCGCTGCCCCTCGACCGTGGCTCCCCAGCGCGCGCGCGTGGACGAAGGCGCAGCCTTGGCCATCGCCAGAGCCCCGCCCGGCAGCGTCGCGCCGGCCGAAGCAAGCGCCAAGAGGATGGTTTCGCGGCGGTTTACGGTCATGTCTCTCTCTCGCTGAACGCTATTGCTGCGCGGCGCCGGCCGCCTCGACCGACACGAGCACCACGTCGTTGCTGCGCATCTTCACCGTCATCGCGTGCCGGCCGTCGCGTCCGACCTGCACGGTCGTCTGCGTCTCGGGCAGGTCGCGCGTCAACGTCTGCAGTTCGGCAAGCTGTGCGGCGCTCAGATCCTTGGGGGAGCCCATCTCCAGGTAGCGGGTGTGCGCGTCGTTCACCTTGAAGCCGACTCGCCGCACCGCGACCCGATAGCGACCCGGCTGGAGGCCGGCGAAGTGCAATTCGGCGGGCTGGTCCGGCTTGGCTGGCAGCACCTTGGTGAAGAACGGACGGTTGCTCACCTTCTGCTCCGGCTGGCGCCATGCCCAGAGCACGACATTGGTCTTGCCACCTTCGGTAGCCGCCAGTGCCTCGGCGTCGCCGGTGGCGATCTCCCTGCCCTTCACCGCATTCAGATATTTGTACGCGAACCAGGCCGGCTTGCGGATGCCTTCGCGGTTCATCAGGCCGAAGCCGCCGTGAAAGGGCGTGGGCGGCGGGCCGGCTTCCTCGAACAGGTCGCTATACGCCCAATAGCTCATGCCCTGGGCGATGCCGCGGGTGGCGCGCAACTTGGTGAGGATGAACGGTCCGCTCACGTAGCTGTCGTGCACCGGGTCGCGTGGATTGTAGCTGGCGCTCCACTCGGTGAAATAGAGCGGCATGCCGCGGTACTGCGTGGCATCGATCTGGGCGCGCACCTTGCGCACGTCGCCGACGACGGAGTCCGGGTTCGTGGACAACTTGTTGTCGTCCTGCCCCTTCTCGTCGAGGAACCCGCCGTCGACGCCATAGGTGTGGGTGGTGACGAAATCGATCGGGATGTTGCGCGAGGCGGTGAGCGCGAGCAGCTCGGGCACCCAGGCCGCGCCTGCCGTCGCCGGGCCGCCGACGCGCAGCGCGGGATCGATTGCCTTGATCGTCCGCGCGCTCGACTCATAGAGTTCGAAATAGACCTTCTGGTCGGCCGTTTCCCAAAAGCCGTCGAGATTGGGCTCGTTCCAGACCTCGAAGAACCAGCTGCGCACCTCGTCCTCGCCATAGCGTTCGCGGACATGGCGCACGAAGGCGTCGACCAGCGCCGCCCACGCCTTTGGCTCCGGGTGGGAGGTGTTGCCCTTCCAGTAGAACAGTGTCTGTTTGGAGGTCGCCATGGCGGTGGGCGTGAAGCCGAGTTCGACGAACGGCTTGATGCGCCGGGCGAGCAAGCCGTCGATCAGCTTGTCGAGCTTGGTCCAGTCATAGACCGTCTTCCCGTTCACGACCTTCACGGTGCCGAGATCGTCGTGGAAGATGGCGTGGAAGCGGATGTAGCGGAAGCCGAGCTCGTCCACCGTCGTCTTGAGCTGCGCCAGGCTGTCGTTGCGGATCAGGGTGCCGGCGTAATCCGCGCCAACCGACAGGTTGAACGCCCGGTCGATCGGGGCACCGGCCTTGCCGACATCGACGCTGATCTGGCGGGACTGCGCCGCCGCCGGCGAGGCGGCAAGCGCCAGCGCCGCGATGGCGACCCCGGCATGACGGAGGGCGAAGGTCATGGTGCGTCTCTCCAACTGAATCACGCCGCGCAGTGACGGGCAATGAACTGGTCGTGGGCGGGCATGGCGGCGGCGGTCTGGCCGATGATCGTGCGCAGGTGGTGCAGAAAGCGTCGCGTCTCCTGGACGGGCAGCGTCGCGACCAGCGGATCGACGGACGCGGGCGTGCCCGCCTGCCCCATCAGCACCGCGATCCAGCTGTCCTCGGTGAAGAGGCTGCCCGCCTCCGGCAGCACGCGGCCGCGAGCGCGCCAGAGCTCGAGTTTGTGCGCCAGGCTGTCCGGCGGCGGCGTGGTGCGACAATGGCGCCAGAAGTCGGAATCGTCGCGCTCCGTGGCGTGATAGTGGAGGATCAGGAAGTCCCTGACCTGCTCATATTCGGACCGGGCCAGCCGGTTGTAGGCGTCCCGCTCTACGGGCGCATGATCCTTGTCGGGGAACAGGCTCATCAGACGGGTGATGCCGGACTGGATCAGGTGGATGCTGGTCGATTCCAGCGGCTCCAGGAACCCACCCGCCAGGCCGATCGCGATGCAATTGCGCTCCCACAGGCGCTCCCGCATGCCGGCGACGAAGCGCAGCGGGCGCGGCTCGGCAGCAGGCGCGCCGTCCAGTCCCTCGAGCAGCGTGTCGGCAGCCTCCGCGTCCCTCACGAAGGCGCTGGCATAGACATGGCCGTTGCCGGTGCGGTGCTGGAGCGGGATACGCCAGCGCCAGCCCGCTCGGTCCGCCGTCGCGCGGGTGTACGGCAGCAGCGGGCCCACAGAAGCGCTCGGCACCGCCAGCGCCCGGTCGCAAGGGAGCCAGCGCTGCCAGCTGGTGAAGGGAATGCCCAGCGCTTCGCCGAGCAGCAGCGACCGAAAGCCGCTGCAATCCACGAACAGGTCGCCTTCGATCCGGCGCCCGTCCGCAAGCTGCACCGCGCGGATGAAGCCGTCCTCCGGCGCGAGATCAACCTGGGCGACCCGCCCCTCGACCCGCACGACGCCGCCCCGCTCGGCGATGCCGCGCAGGAAGCGGGCATAGAGCGCGGCGTCGAAGTGAAAGGCGTAGCGCAGGGACGAAAGCACCGCGGCCGGATCGCCGCTAGGCCTGGTGAACCGCGCCATGCGTGCCGCCACCGAGGCCAGGCAGTAATCGTGCAACGATCCGGTGTCCGCGATCGGTGGGTCTACCCGCGCCTGCCGGAGCCAGAGCTGGTGGAACTTGATCCCTTGGACATCCCGGCCGAACGTGCCGAACGGGTGGAGGTACCGCTCCCCGCGTCGCGCCCAGTCGACGAACTCGATGCCCAGCTTGAACGTCGCCCCGGTCGCGCGGACGAAGGCGTCCTCGTCGATGCCGAGGAAGCGGTTGAAATCCAGGAGCGGCGGGATCGTCGCCTCGCCCACGCCGACGGTGCCGATCTCTTCGGATTCGACCAGCGTCACCGACGTGCCCGCCGCCGTCAGCCGCGCGAGCACCGCGGCGGTCATCCACCCGGCCGTCCCGCCGCCCACGATGACGACGCGGTCGAGCGGCTTCGCCGTCATCTCGCGACGCCCTGTGGGGGGCCGAAGCTGCGTGTGCGGGCGTAGTCGATCAGCTGCCGGTTGCTCGGCAGGTTGGCGATCGCGAACGCCGCCTGCCGCTCCACCTCCGCAAAGGCGCGGCGCGCGTCCTCGACGTAGCGGTAGGCACCGGCGCGTGCGGACAGGTCGGTCTTCCAGCCCATGCCGTACAGGACATATTGCCAGCTCGCCTCTGTGAAGATGTCGACGTTCGCGTCGATGTCGATCTCGGTCGGCGGGCGGAAGCGCCAACGGTCGAGCAGGTCGTGCAGGCTGTCCGGGATCGAGGATGCGGCGACATTGTCGCGCCAGAACTCGGAATCGCGCCGTTCCGAGATGCAGTAATGCAGCTTGATGAAATCGCGCGCGCGTTCGTAGCGCTGGAGCATGTTGGCGTTGAACTGGCGCGCCGACGTTTCGTGGTCGCCGCCCCACGGAAACAGATTGGCGACCAGGCCCGCAGCCACTTCCGAAAAGACGATGCCGGTGGCCTCCAGCGGCTCGAAGAAGCCGCTCGACAGGCCGATGGCGACGCAGTTCTTGTGCCAGTTGGTCTCGCGATAGCCCGCCTCGAAGCGGATCTTGCGGACCTCCTGGTCACCGCCGACGTCGCCGACATAGGCGCGCAACAGCTCCTCGGCGCGCGTGTCATCGGTGTGGGCGGAGGAGAAGACATGGCCGATGCCGCGACGGCGATCGAGGCCGATGTCCCACATCCAGCCCGCTTCCTGCGCAGTTGCGAGCGTGTAGGAGACGATGGGCTCGCGTTCGTCCCGGTACGGCACCTGGATTGCCAGTGCACTGTCGCAGAATAGCACGTCGCGGCACGACCGGTACGGCTGGCCGAGCGCCTTATCGATCAGCTCGGCGCGGAAGCCGGTGCAGTCGATGTAGAGATCGGCGTCAAGACGGCCGTTGGCTTCGGTGTCGACGCCGGCGATCGCGCCGTCCTCGCCGACATGGACCTGCGTCACGCGATCGGTGAGGTGGGTGACGCCATTCTCCACCGCCTTGTCCCGCAGCAGCCCGGCCAGCGCGACGGCGTCGAAGTGGAAGGCGTAGTTCAGCGGCGCGACATAGTCGGGGTGGCTCGGCAGCTTGGGCGCACGGTGCGCGTCCGCCGCCTTCTTCTGCGGGCTGCACACCTCATCCCAGTTCGCCTCGCCCCCGTGGCCGAGCAGCCAATAGGGCAGTAGATCCAGGCCGTTGTCCGCCTGGGCTAGCTGGAACGGGTGGGTGTAATGATCGGGGCCGGGCGCCCCGGGGGTGAAGCGCCAGTGCGCGAACCTGGCGCCCTGCTTGAAGCTCGCACCGCACTTGCGGACGAGGTCGACCTCGCTGATGCCGATCGTCTTCAGCGTCCGGCGAATGGTGGGAAAGGTCCCCTCGCCCACGCCGAGGATGCCGATTTCCGGCGACTCCACCAGCGTGATGGCGACCCCGCCGGGCAGGTCCGTGCTCAGCCGCTTGGCGAGGTAGCCCGCGGTAAGCCAGCCGGCCGTACCGCCGCCGACGATCAGCAAGCGTTTGCGCATCGCGCCCCTCTATCGCAGCAAGCGTGGCGCCGGGTGTGCCCCGGCGCCACCAATAGGTCAGAACACCAGGCTGATGCTGGTCGCGATGCGGCGGTCGCTCTGGAACCAGCTGCGGCCTACCAGTTTGCCGCCGGGATAGCCGCCCATCAGCGTGCGCTGGGTCGAGTTCGTCAGGTTCTGCCCCTGGATGCCGAACGAGAAGTTGTCGTTCACCTTGAAGCGGATGCCCGCGTCCAGCTGGCCATAGGAGTCGCTGTACGTCGGCAGGGCGATCTGCGTGCCCGCATCCGGGCCGGTCGCACCGGTGGTCGGATTGTAGATCACGCCCGGCGCGCTGTAGAACGCGTAGGTCGGGTTGGTGCCGGACGCATTGGTCGACTGCAGGTACTTCGACCGCCACGTATAGGCGATGCGCAGCGAGAACGGATCCTTTTCGTACAGGAAGGTCGCGTTCACATTGTGCTTCGACAGGCCGGCCAGCGGCGCATCATTGTGGATCGCGCCGTTGATGTCGCGATAGACGTCACCCGGGTTCTTGCTGTCGATGAACGTGTAGTTCGCCTCGACACCGATGCCGGAGAGCCAACCGGGCAGCATGTCGAAGAAATACCGTCCGCCGACTTCGATGCCCTTGATCTCTGCCGCCTCGTCCGAGTTGCGGTAGATGCTTGCGGACGCCGTCGTGTCGATGCTGGTACCGTCTTCGAACGCCACATTGACCGGCACCTGGCTCAGCGAGAACACCGCCGTGTCGAGCAACCGCTTGTAGAACGGCGCGATGTGGAAGCTGCGGCCGTTCGGACCGTAATATTCCAGCGACAGATCGAAGTTGTGCGCCGTGGTCGGCTTGAGCGTCGGATCACCGCTTTCGAAGGTAAAGTTGGTGAAGATCCCCGGCTGACCCGCCACCGGATTGGTAGCGGTCGCCACGCCCAGCGTGCCCGAGGAACGCAGCGCGGTGAAGCTCTGGTTATCCAAGGTGATGTTGTAGCCGCCACGAACCTTGACCGAGTCTGCCAGCGCATATTCGAGGTTCACCGAAGGCAGCACCCGGGTGAACTTCGCGCCATCGGACACCACGCCCGCGTTTTGCGCCAGCGTCGTCGTCTGGCCGTTGCTGTTGATGAACGTCACAACGTTCTGCTGGAAATAACCGCTGCTGGTGTTGTCGATGTGAACCAGACGCGCGCCGACGTTACCCGAAAAGGCACCGCCCTCACGCCCAAACCGCGCCAGGGCATAACCGGCCCAGGTTTCGGTGCGATACTTGGTGAGATCCGCCGGCAGGACGAACCCGACGGGCCGGATGCCGCTCTGGCCGCCATAGCCGGTGGTCGGCAGCGGCCCCGCTGCCGAGCAGTTGTTGGCCAGATCCCCCGGGCAGAAGCCGGCCGGCGGCGACTGGGTCAGTTCTTCGCGATCGAGGCGGCTGACCAGATCGTAGGACGGAAACAGCAGTTCGCCCGGAATGACCGCATCGCCACGGAAGAAGTTCTTGAAGGTGTGCCGTTCGATGTCCCCCGGCGCTGCGTTGGCGAAGGTGAGCTGCGGATCGCCATTCCAGCCGCGGCCGAGTGCCGCCCAGTTGTAGCCGTTGTTGTAGTCGCGCTCGGTCCGCTCCGACCAGCGGGCGCCCGCCTTCACCGAACGGAAGAAGCTGTCGTCGAAGCTGTACTCGAGGTCGAGGTTCGCGGAGTCGAGCCGGCCCTTGTTGTTCTCGTTGTGCGGCATCGACGCCGACCAGAGATAGTTCGACGGATCGTTGAAGATCGCCTGCGACCCTGCGGGCACGCTGACGACCGGCAGATCGCCCGAAAGGTCGAAGCCGAAGCTGGTCGGGAAATTGAGGTCGCGGAACACGTCGAGGCGGTTGAGCTCATTGGTCGACTCAACGCGCTGGATCGCACCCTTGATCGACAGCGGGCTGTCGGCCGGGGTGAACTGCGCGGCCAGCGAGTAGTCGCGGGTGACGGTTTCGCTGTCCCAGACGCCCTTGTTGCCGCCGCTGACGATCGAGCCGCCGCTCGGCAGGAAGGTGTTCTGGTCGCGCACGAACACCGACGGGCTGGAAACCAGCAGGCCGTTCTCGTCGAACTGCGATTCGGACGGATTCACCGCCAGCACCTGCGACGCGACCTGCGCGCCATAGTCGCTCGACAGGTTCTCGTAGCGGGACTGGAAGAAGGTGCCGGTGAGGGTGAAGGCGTCCGACGGCGACCACTGGACGGCGCCGTAGATGCCGGTGCGATCACGCTGGAAACGCTCGTCGCCGTACGCATAGCCGCCCGGGACGTAGTAATCGTCGCCTTCCAGGCGGGTGCGGAAATAGGGCTCGACGCGGAAGAACTGCGACAGCTGGGTGAAGCGGCTGCGCGCGACGTCGACCATGACACCGATGTCGCCGATGCCCGTCTGAAAGTTCTTCGAGACCAGGATAGATCCGGCGTAGTCGGCATTCTGCGCCAGGTCGCCCAGGCTGAGCTCGCCGGTCGCCGCGATGTGGAGGTCCTGGTCGCGATAGTCGAACGGCAGACGCGTGCGCAGGTCGATCTGGCCGCCGGTGCCGCCTTCAATCAGGTCCGCGGTCGACGCCTTATAGACGTCCACGGCGCTCATCAGTTCGGGCGTAACGTCGCCCCACAGCAGCGCACGACCGCCGTTCGCGCTGAAGATCTCGCGGCCGTTGAGGCGCGAAGCCACACCCGACAGGCCGCGCACCTGCACGCCCGAACCCTGGGCGGAGAAGTGATCCGGATCGTTCAACGCCGAGAAGCGGACGATCGAGACGCCCGAGACACGCTGCAGCACTTCGGTGATCGAATTGTCGGGCAGCTTGCCCGCGTCGTCCGCCACGACGGAATCGACGATGGTCTCGCTGCGGCGCTTCCGGTCGTCCGCGGCCTCCAGCGCGGCGCGACGGCCGGTCACGACGATTTCACCACCGCCAGCGGCTTCCGCCTCGGGCCCCGCGGCCTGCTGGGTCGCGTCGGGCGTATCCTGCTGAACCTGTGCCCAGGCCGGCAGCGCCGACCCTACGGCGGCCAGTGCCACCGCGGAGGCGCCCATCCGAAGCGCCGCTGCCTGCACCGAGCGTGAACGATGCCAGCGAGAAATCATTGCAAAAGTCCTCCCCATGCCAGTGGCTGCCACCGCTTACCGGGCGGCTCTCCACGGTAGCGCTCCCATTATCGGGTGTTGATTAATAAGCCAACTAGAATTCACGTAGATGTCACAGATTGATTTCGGCCGCACGACAAATCTGCCGATGCGTTACCCACGCCGGGGTTCTCTCGCTCGTCCAATGGCCACCGGTGCCACTACCGCCACTGCGATTCACATCTGGCAGCACAGGAAGTCGCGTAGCGCTGACCAGGCGCTTAAGACGAAGCAGCAGCTCCCCGAGAGTCCTTCGCGAAGTCGCCACCACCGCCGGATGCCAGACCGGCAGAGTTACGGGAGATCCAAGCCGCTCCCGCCTTTCAGGAACCCTCTTCGTACCCCCGCGGAGGCCGGGGTCCAGTTGCGGTGAGCGCTGTTGGGGAAATCGGGCCTGTCGGGCGGGGTGGCCGGACGTCTGCGAGGAGCCTCAGGGCTTGACCTCGGACTGGCGCCGGCTGAGCTGGGAGTCGTGCCCGGCCCACCGAAGCGGCTGCCGCGGCGAGACGGCGCGATGGCGGTCTGCCAGTACCTCGGACGCACAAAAGCCCGCGAGGTCGTTAGACCAAGCGGGCTTTGGTGTGTTTGGTTGCGGGGACAGGATTTGAACCTGTGACCTTCAGGTTATGAGCCTGACGAGCTACCGG
>NZ_BAAAEL010000005.1:0-12866 GCF_039522995.1 Sphingomonas molluscorum
CTCATCCCGGTCTCCTTGCGGAGCCTGAATCAGATCGCGACGCTCACATCAATGGGTCCTGACCCTAAATCAATGGTTGCATACGACGAATGACGGAGCAGCCCCTTGTCTTGTTCGCCACCGGCAAAGCTGCCGGTCCATCCGGAGTCGAAGGTCGCGCCGTGCAAAGGCATGGCCTGACGCCCCGCTGCGCGCCCGCACTGGCATCGATCGCGGTCACCACCAAGGCGCAGAGCCGGGAAAGCGACCTCGCCTTCCTGCGCCGCCTGGGGCGCGATCACGACGCCGCCGCCACCATCAAGCGCGGGAACCTGGTGCTGGCGCCGCTCGGTAAGGCGGCGACCATCTCCGGCGTCAGCCTACCGACGCTGACCATCCATCGCCGCCATGGCGATCGGCACGATTATCAGGTGCAGAAACAAGAGGAGGTCACCGGCGTCACCGCCAGCTGGCATGATCGCGGCGCCGCGAAGAAGAAGACGGTCACGGTCGGCAAGACCGACGGCGCTCGCAAACTGTCTCGCACCTATGCCAGCGAAGCCGACGCCCAGTCAGCGGCAGCGGCCGAGAGCCGCCGCGCCGCGCGCCAGCCCCGCACGCTGGCGCTGAACCTTGCGCTAGGCCGCGCCGACATCAAGCCGGAACAGCCGGTGACCGTCGTTGGCTTCAAGCCCGTGATCGGTGCCGAGCGCTGGGTCGTAAGCGAGGTGTCTCACGCGCTCGGCGATCGAGGGTTCCAGACGCAGGTGACGCTCCAGATTAGGTAGCGCCCATAAAGCTGACTGTCTGAAAGCGTCCAACATCAGCCGTTCACGAGGCCGCTCGGCAGCTGAACCTGGGCATCCATTCAGGTGCTGTTGCGCTCGTGGGCTGGAACGGCCGCTTGCATTCGTCCTGTTCGTGTGGCGGATTGAGCCCATGGGATACTATCTTTGGAAAGCTGTGTTGGGTCGGACGCCGAAAGTGCCGATCACCAAAGCCGAGTATGATCTCTTGCGAACGTCTTGGATCACACTCGGTGTCATCGCATCTATCGAAGAAGAATGGGATAGCTTGATCCAAAACTACATCGAGCTTGAGTTGGAATTAATACGTTCAGCGATGAACACGATGGTGTTAAGCCACGAAGGCTATCACGAGGCCAACCAGACGCGGCTCGGCTTTGCGCGCAGACTTTCCAACTTACTGCACTCTTGCAAATCGTATATCGACCACACGCCGCACCACTTGAAGAAGCTGACGACCGCAGGATTGGAATCGGCCTTCAAGACAGCAACCAGCGCTGCCTATGATGCCAATGGCAGCTATCGGTTCATGGAGGCACTACGAAACTACGCGCAACATCGTGGTTTGAGCGATAGTCGGCCATCGGTCAGCTCCGCATAGGCGGTGCCGCCAATCGAGACCGTTTCCTCCCCAGGGCCGACAAACTGCGTCGCATCGCGCTGGCCGATGCGCTGCGACGTCGCATGGCGCCAGGCGGTGCGGCGGGTCAGATCCTCATGGGCGAGGGTGTCGAGCGAGAAGGGAAACATCCCAAGGGACATCAGCACCAGACGTTCCAGTCGGCATCGTCGGCGAAAGCCGAGCGGCTGTTGGCGGATCGCTCCCGCTCGACCTGTTCGATCGCGCGGCGCACGGCGGCCTCGATCTCGGTCGGGCCGCCGGTGCCGCCCTCGACCTTGATGATGTAGGTGCGGGCCGGCGCCGCAGCGGGCGCCATTGCGGACGCCTGCGCCCCGCCAGCGGCGGGCATAGCGGCACCAGAGGCGAGGGCTGGGGTTGCGGCCGTCGCCGCCAGCGCTTGCGTGAGGTCGCGCGACAGGCGGGTCATGCGGGCGACCGGCGCGTCGGCGTCGTTGTCGATGCCGTTGTGCAGCCCGGCCATGAGGTGTCCGCCATAGGCCATGAACACGCGCGACGGGGAGTGGATGCCCATCGCCTTGGCGAAGGCGCCGCCGATCGTGGTGGCGACGTTGGTGATGAGCTTCAGCACCCATCCGACGCCGGAGAGGATTCCGCGACCCAGGCCTTGGATCAGGTGCAGGCCCATCTGCGAGAACCGGCCGACCAAGCCGCCGACCAGGTTCAAGGCATTGTAGAGCGGCTGCACCAAGGGGCCGACGACGGCAGCGAGGAAGGCGACGCCGGCCATGAAACCGGCGCGGATCCGGCCCCAATTGTCGTAGACCGCTTTCGCGACCAGCATCAGCGCAGCGACGGGCGGCATGAAGATGACCAGGGCGCCCAGCAGCAGGTTGCGGATGAACGCCCAGTTCGAGGTGAAGGTCGAGCGGATGCGCTCCCAGATGCCGCCGAAGAACCCGCTGATCGCGCCCCAATTGTTGTAGACCTGGTACGCGCCATAGGCGAGCAGGGCGACGGCGGCGACGACGCCCAGGACGATGCCGATCAGCGGCGCCATGGCGATGCCTGTGGCGGTCGACAGCGCGCCGAACAGCGCCATCGGCCCCATCATGGCGGCATAAGCGAGGGTCAGGAGCGCGGCGGCGCCCATAAGCGCCGTGATCGCCACCGTCGCCAGGACAAGCGCCTTCGTCAGCGCGGGGTGGCGTTGCGACCAGTCGCCCAGGCGCGACGCCATGGCGGCGGCCTTGCCGAGCAGATCGTTGACGCTGGGCAGCAGCACCGTGCCGAGCTGGATGCCGAGCGTGGCGGCGTTGACGGTGAGCTGCTTGGTCTGTTCGGCGCTGTCGCGCATGCGCTCGGCAAAGTCGGTATCGGTGGTACCGCTGGCATTCATCGCCTCGCTGCGGATCCGCCGATATTCCTCCATGTTCTGGATGAGCGGGCGCAAGCCTGCCTGCACCTGGGCATCCTCGAACAGGTAGCCCAAGCGCGACAGGTCACCCTTCAGCGTCTTGTTCGTCAGTTCGGAGATCGCCTCGATAGGCGTCTTGCCCTCGGCATAGAGCTTCTTCAGCGACTTCGGCAGATCCACGCCCAGCTTCTTGAACGCCCGCACCGTCGCGGGCGAGGTGATCTTCTGCAGGACGTTGTTGAGGTTGCCGGCGGCCGTCGCGCTGTCGCCGGCGCCCTTGCGCGTGATCTGGAGCGCGGCCGACAGGTCGACACCAGCAGCGACGCCGGTCTGACCGAGCCCCTGATAGGCTGCCGTCAGCGTCGGGAAGTGCTGCGCCATATCCTTCATTTCGAAGGCGCCTGCCTTGCCGGCCGCTGCCATGCCGTCGATCATGCGGCCGGTGTCGTTCAGCGCCACCTTCAGGTTGTCGTGGGCTGAGAAGCTGGCGGCGGCGAGATCCGCGATCTCCGCCTTATAGGCGGTGGCGGCGCGGCCAATCGGCACCATCATCGCGGTCGCCTGGCGTGGATCGAGGCCGAAGCCCGACAGGGTGTCGACACCTCCCTGCATCGCCTCCGGCAGCTGGTTTGCGGCGCGCGCGGCTTTCAGCAAATCCGCGCCCATGCGACCCGTCGCAGCACGCGCGAGGTTCGCCTTTTGACCGATGTCGGTCATCTTCGATTCGTATTCCTGCGCCGCCTGGACACCGGCGACGATCGGCAGCGCCATGGCGCCGGCCGTGGCGAGCATTCCCATGCCGGCGCCCGCGACATTGCCGGCGGTACCCATGGTGCGGCTGAACCGCTCGCGCGCGGCGCCCATGCGCTGTTCGCGACTCGCGACGCGTTCGAGGAGACGTTCCTGCTCGGCCAGCTCGCGGTTGGTCTCGCGGGAGCGCTCGCGCAACTCGCGTTCGTGACGGGCGAGGTCGCGGGTCTCGATGCCGGCGTCACGTAGGCGGGTGCGTAGCTCGCGCAGCTGGTTCGATTCGCTCTGGTGCTGTCGTTCGAGCTGGGCGGTCTCGCGCTGGGCCTTCTCGAACTCACGGGTCATTGCCCGGGTCGGATTGGCCGTCTGGGCGATCTCGCGGCCGAGCGCCGTAACGCGTGCCTGTGCCGAGCGCATCTGCTGCTCGGTTTCGCGCATGCCCAGCTTGAGGGCGCGGAAACCCCGGATCTGCTCCTGCTGACGGTCCAGCTCGCGCAGCCGCTCGCGGGTGCCGCGCAGTGCCTCGGTCGCGGCGCGCGAACCGCCGGCGATGTCGCGCAGCGGCCGCGTCACCCGATCGCTGGCCGCGAGCAGCATGCGGATCTTCAGCTCGCGATCGGACACGTCATTTTTCCTTCTTGGGCGCGCGCTCGATCGCGAGGCGATGCCAGTCCATCAGTTCGGCGAGCGACATGGCGGACATCGCCTGCAGGTCGGGCTGTCCGCGCAGCACCCACCAGATGTCCGCCATGACGGGCTCTACTCGGTCGGGGAGACGGCCTGCTTCGCGCTCGACGGCAGCAAAAAATCGAGCACTTCCAGGTGGAACTGCGTCAGATCGGCGGGATCCATGGAGGCGAACTGCGGCTTCGTCAGCGCCGGCTTTGTGATGCGGCCCGCGAGCGTTTCGAGCGAGGTGTAGTCGCCCTGGATGAGCGGGTTGACGGAAAGGCCGCGCATCTCGCCGGCACCGGGCTTGCGTACCTCGATCTCGGCACCGGCTTCGTGCGCGACGACACCAGCAACAGAAATGGCGGCCTGGAGGGCGAAACGGGAAAAGACAGCAGACATGGGACGATCCTAGATTTCGTGGGGGCGGGGTGGCCCCGGCGCGCGGCCGGGGCCGGAGATCAGAGGCGGCCGAGGGCGTTGCGCTGGGCTTCCATGCGGTCGACACCGCCGATGCGCTCGATCGCGTTGAGCACGTCGATGTAGACCAGCTCCTCGCCGTCGCGGGTGAGCTGGTAGAAGACGACGGCAGTCTTGCCCTTCATCTCCGTGTCCTCGCCGGCCTTGCTCTCGCCCAGGTCGATCTCTTCGTGACGGCCGCCGAGGATCGCTTCCCAGCTGTGGACGGTGCCGGTGGCATCGTCCTGGGCCGCTGCGGTAAAGCGCATCTGGATGCCTTCGAGCCGTTCGTGGCCGAAGCCCATGATCAGATCGCGCACCCAACCGCCGCAGGCCCATTCGGCCTCCAGCGCCTCGCCGCCCATGTCGATCTTGACCGGGCGGTCCATGCCGCCGCCGCGGAACTCCTCCAGCTTGCGGCCGAGCTTGGGGAGGGTGACCGAGGTGTGTTCGGCGACCCAGCGGCCGTCGACGTACAGGTCGGCCTTCTTCAGTTTTTCGGGAAAGCTCATGTGGCGGTCCTTTCGGTTGGGTCAGTGACTGCCCGACGCGACCCAGGCCGCGTAGAACAGGAGGACGAGGATGCTGATCGCGGCGCCGGGAGCGGCCACGACGATGATCGGGACCGCCCACCAGGGTACGATGCCGAAGCCCCACAGCAGGGCGGCGATGACGATGCCGAAGACCAGGAGCACGATCAGGAGTCGGTTGGGGATCTCCATCGATCAGCCCTCCGCAACGAGGCTGGCGAAGTCGGCCAGGAACTCGTCCGAGATCTCCTGGACGAGGTTCAGCCGCTCCAGCGGGGGGATCGGGGTGTAGCGATAGCCGATGGTCAGGATGCCGCTGCGCAGCTTGTCGACCGGGTTCTTGGCCGCATCGAACACCGCCTTCGCGCCGTAGATGACGCCCTCCAGCTTCATCGCGCGGAACTTGGCGTTGCACTGCTCAACGATGTCGCGCGCGAGGCCAGGGGTCAGCGGCTTGTCGATCGCCCAGACCAGGCCGGCGGCGATGGTGTCGGCGAGGATGTGGGCGGTGCGGGTTGCGGACTCGAAGGCGAAGTTCGCATCGCTGGAGGTGGTGCGCGAACCCCAGAAGCGCAGCTCGCCGTTGATCCGCACCAGGGTGGTGACGTTGGCCGCGTTCAGCACGTTGGCGTCGCAGTCGGGATCCTGAATGTCGAAGGTGACGTCGCGGGTGATGCCGATGACGCCGGTCCCGGCGGTGATGCCGGGCAGGGGCACGTTGGACAGCGTCTTGTGCCAGCCCTGCTCCTGGTCGATCCGGGCCCGCATGGCGACGGCGTGGGCGGCGGCGAAGCTGGGCACGCTGGTGCCGTCCGCGCGGCGGACGGTGACGTCCGGCCACAGCAGCATGAGCGCGCGCGAGGTGAAGCCGGAGGCGTAGGCGTCGACGGCAGCGACGTCCTCGCCCAGCGCCTTGGCATAGGCCATGCCGCGCAGCTTCTCGGCCACCTCCGCAAGGGCGGTGGTCACGTCCAGGTTTTCGAGACCAGGCGCGGCGAGGATCCGCGGCTTCACGCCGGTGACCGCCTCGGCACTGAGCAGCGCCTGCATGCCGGTGCGCAGGCCGTTCGCGTCGGCGCCGATGATGGCTGCCTGCGTAGCGGCGGCATCCGCACCCGGTGCGACCCGCACAACGACGACGGGCGCGCGGACGGTAGCGGCGATTGCGGACAGCGTGGCGGCGAGCGTGCCGCCGGCGCCGGCCGCGACGATCGCGGCGTCGAGATCGCGCACCAACACCGGCCGGTCGAGCGGGAAGGCGTCAGCGGCGGCAGCGGGCGCGGTCGCGACCAGGCCGATGACGGCGGTGGCCACGGTCGCGATGATTCGCGGCGCGTTGGAGATCTCGGTCAGGGAAATGCCGTGGTGGTAACGGTCGGCCATGGATGGTCCTTTCAGGAAGCGCGGGCAGAGCGAACGGGGATGGCGAGGGTGAGCGGGGCGCCGGCGCGGGCGCCATCGAGCCGCTTGCCGACGATGCGGAGAACGGCGGCGCCGGCGGTGGCGCCGGTCTCGACGGTGATGCGCGTGGCGCGGATCCGCGGCTCCTGACGCTGCAGGGCGAGGGCGCCGGCGGCGACCAGCGCCAGGCGCGTGCGATCGTTCATCGGCTGATCGAGCAGCTCGGGGATGTGCGAGCCGTACCAGCGCCGGCCGACGCGGGTGCCGAGCGGCGTGCCGAGGATGTCCTGCACCGACTGGCGCAGATGCTCGATGCCTTCCAG
Organism: Sphingomonas molluscorum; assembly: GCF_039522995.1. Lineage (NCBI taxonomy): Bacteria > Pseudomonadati > Pseudomonadota > Alphaproteobacteria > Sphingomonadales > Sphingomonadaceae > Sphingomonas > Sphingomonas molluscorum. Next base: position 6,915 of record NZ_BAAAEL010000005.1, read on the forward strand.
CAGCTTGCCGGTGGCGGCGTTCATCCCGATCATTGCGGCGGCCCCGAGATGGCGCCGCCGGCCTGTACCTTGGTGTGAACGTGATCCTTCAGGCTCTTGCCACCGCCGACGACGTCGTCGGTTGCGGTCAGCTTGCCGGCTATCTCGACGTCGCAGTTGATGCGGATCTTGCCGGGCGCGATCGACAAGCTGGTGCCGTCGCCGAGTGCCACCATGGCTTCGCCCGATCCGGGATCGTAGCCGATCCAGGTGCCGTCCGAGAACGCGATGTGAGTGGTGTCGTCGCCGGGTGCCGGGTGCGCGTCGGAGAAGATGCCGGGCAGGACGATCGCGCGTTCGATGTCGCCCTCGGGCGAGAGCACCGCGACCTGTTCGCCCACGCTCGGCGGCGACCAGATCGTCGCGTCGCCGGCACGCCCGGCGAGCCAGGGAATGGGGCCGCTTTCGAGATCGCCGATGGCGACACGGCACGTCGCGCCGACGCGTTCGATCACAACGCCTTCGCGCAGCAGGTCGCCGATCAGGCGGGGGGTGTCGACAGGTTCGGCCACGAAAACGACCATGCGCGGCCGGGCTGCGGCGTCACGGGGGCGGCAATCGTAGAGACGCACTCTACGATTGCGACTTGCCCGAGCCTTAGAGGCGCTCGCGCTCGTAGCGCCGCATCAGCGCTGCGCTGCCCAACTCGTTGGGATGCAGGGTGTCCTCGAAAGCGCCCAGCGGCTGCATTACCGTATAGTCGGCGAACACGTCAGCGCCGCTGTAGTATTCGACCATCGGGTCGGCGTCGGAGATCTCGCGCATCTTGTCGCGATAGGCTGCCGGATCATAGGCGAACGTCCCGGAGACGTCGGGCTGCGCAAACAGCTCCACGGCGGCGGTCGGCGCAGCTGCCCGGACGCCTGCGACGAACTCCTGCATGTTCGTCTTGAACGCCGAAGGCGAGCGGTTCGCGCGCATGTCGTTGGAGGTGAGCGCGATGAACACCACGTCGGGGTCGATCTCGGTCAGGATCGGCGCGACACCGGGGAAGAACGCGCGCCAGTTGAGACTGTCGCTGCCGCCGTGCCCCGCCTGGCTGATCTCGACCCCCTTCTCGGTTCCGGGCGCATAGACACCCAGGATTCGCAGCGGGGCCGCGCCAACGGACCGCACGATCAGCCGGTGAGCGCCGGATGCAAGCGCGGGCGTGACCGTCTTGCGCCGCGAAGCGGTTCCGCCGCTGGCTACCTGCGTCCAGCTCGCGCCGCCGTCGATCGAGTATTCGTAGGCGCCGCTGGCGTCGTCGGAATAGATCGCGAAGGAGCGGCACGGGATGTTGCCCCACTCCAGCGTCTCACCCGCCGCGCTCGTCGTGACCGCGAAGCCGTCGAGCCCCAGCTGGCCCGCGAACTCGACCTGCGTCCATCCCGCAGACCGCGCGAAGGTGCCGCCGTTGATCGGCTGAGACAGCGCCGCAACGCCCGACACACTGAGCCAGCCCTGCCCCGACAAGCCGAGCTGGGGGACAAGCCGGTCCGCAAGCGCCTGTGGCATGGCGGCGCGCGCTACCGACGAAGAGCCGATCATGACGATGCGACCAATAGCGGTCGTGATATTCCGTTCGATCCGAGCGCGCTTCAACAGCCACCGGAAATAGGCGTTGCCGGGCGAGAACGGCGGATACTTGCCCGCGCCGATCGGGAGCGGCTGCGGAGACGTTCCGACACCGGCCTGTTCAAGCGATGCGACCCGCTGCTCGACCTTGGCGAGGCGGGGCGCGACCGCGGCGATGCCGTCAATGCGGGCTTTGATCGCCGGGGAATAGGTCAGGGTGTCGACCGCCTTGGCGACGGCTAGAACAGGCTTGCCGCTCTGGTGGCGGTAGACCGGCCCCTCGGGAGCAAGTGTCTCAGCATATGCGAGAATGGCCGTGTCGCAGAAGAATCCGACAAGCGATCCGGCGGGGTAGCGGGAATCGGGGAATGCCGGATCGCCCGTGTGGGCGAGGAAGCTCGTCCCCACCTCAAGCATCACGTCATAGATCGCGATGGGGCGGGCCTGAACCAATGCCCCGGAAGCATCGTAAACCGGGGTAGATACTATGATTGAGCCACCGCCGGCTTGAGTGACCGTAACTTCAAAGCCGAGGAAACGGTCGCCAGCCTTCAGCGGCCGATTGATGTAGTTCGTTCGGCCGCGGGCAACCTCCTTGAGAGGCGCTTGCGGGTCGATGCTGTACCCATAGGCGGCAGTGACCCGGCCGGGCTCGCCCAGCTTGTTCTTCACGTCCGGGACGTCAGCCACGGCGGCTTCCGCGTTCGCAAGGCGCCCCTCGATCGGTGCGGGGGCGGCGAGGATCTTCAGCGCGATCGCGAGGGTGAAGCTCACGACTGCGCCAGGGGTGATAACCGCACCTTCAGAGAGAGCGGTCGTGATGGGAATCCCGCGCATACCTACTCCGCCGGGATCATCGCGCAGGTTCTGGCTTCCCGTCAGCCGCTTGTAGACGGCCACTGATCCGGCGGGCAGGATCGGCATGTCCGCGGGCAGCCGGAAGGTGTTTACGCCTGCAGCCACCGTCACGACGCCAAGGTTGCGCACCACGCGCAAGTCGAAGGCATCGCCGACCGGAGCGAGCAGGGCCAGCTCGCCGGTGCCCGCGCCAGCGATGCGCAAGCTGATCTCGGTGGGAAGCCCAGCCCGCACCGTCCTGGCCTCGGAGATGAAGATCGGAGTTCCGGCCGTCTGGCTGTCGGGCGCGGTGGTGCCAGCAACCAGCGTCGTCACGTCGCTGAGATCTGCACCCAGCTTCGCCTTGAACGGCGAGACGGCGCCTTCCGCTGCAATCTGAGCGGCGAGTGCACGCGCGACCTGGGGCGCCACCGCAGCGCTGGCAAGTCCGGCGATCGGCACGCGCTTAGTCGCGCCGCCATCCAGGACTACCACGGTTTCGTTGCCGGTGGGCTCCACCAGGGGGGGCAGTTCGGAGATCTTCGCCATGTCAGTAACCGATCAGGAGGAGGGTGAAGCCGTCGACCACGCGATCGTTCTGGTCGTCGGCCTGCAGCTGGATCACGCACGAGGTGCGGCCGGGATTGCCGGCGACCTGCGCCCAGGAGTCCCGAGCCGCGGACGGCGCGTTGATGAAGGCGGTGGCGCTCGCGACCAGGCAGCGGTTGGGGAAGGCGAGCGGGTAGTTGACCGTCACTGCCGGTTCGTCGGCGAGAACCGCGCGGTAGTTTACCCACTGGACTATGAGCCCGCCGGGTAGCGTCCAGTAGCCGTTCGCTTCCAGCAGGTGCGCCAGACCGCCAAAGCTTTGCGGCGTGACCGCGACATTGGCGGCGGTGGCGTAGAGCAGCTGCTCGGATGTCGCGGCCGGCACGGAGATCGTCTGGTCGGTGCCGAGCGCCCCGCCGCCGAGCGCCAGGCCTGCGGTGTCTATGCGGCGGGTGAGCGGCACACGCGCGGTAATCGAGGCGATGATGTTGACGATGCTGGCGGGCGTCAGCGCCTTGCTGGCGATCGTGCCCGCATCCGCCTCGGCAGCGGAGGCCGCAGGCACGGTGATGGTGCGGTCGGCAGTCAGGTCGCCGCCGCCGGTGGCGAGGCCAGCGCCGGTGATCCGGCGGCCGAGCAGCCCGCCCGCCCAACCGGCAAGCCGCTGTGCCAGCGTGCGCGGGGTGACGACGCGCTCCGTGTCCTCGCCGGTGTCGACTTCCTCCTGCGTCGCCAGCTCGACGACGCCGCGAGTGGCGGTGGTCGCGGGCGGGTTGAGGAAGTTAGTGTCGCCGAACGTCAGCTGCTCGACGTTGCCAGTGGGGAAGGCGATGTCGATCGCGAGGTGCATGTCGGACAGCGCCGACTTCTCGAACAGCGGATCGGCCTGGGCGTAGGTGGCGAACAGCGTTCCATCGGCCAGGAACAGGCCGAAGCTCCGCACGGTGTAGGCGAGCGGATCCGCGTCGCGCACGACCATGTGCACGACGTTGTCGCCGATGGCCTCGCCTGAGATCGTCGACACGCGCCGGAACTCGCCCGGCAGGGCGGTGAGCGTGGGAGCGGCGACGAACGCGCGATCGGAGAGGCCGACCGCACTGATCGACAGGTCGATGTCGTCGTCGACCTGGGCCGCGGTAAAGCGGGAATGGCCCGCCTGGGTGATGGTGAGGGCGAGCTTGCTCATGGTGCGGTGTCCACAAAGGCGCCGGCATCGTCTTGCAGCGGCTCGCCATCCTCGGTCTGGAGGAAGGCGGCCCAGGCCGGCGAGGTGTCGAAGTTGGCGGCCATGTCCTGGCGGACGGCGCCGGTGAGGCGGGCGACGCCCTGGATGCCGATCGCGCCCTCAAGCCCGAGCGTCTGCACCAGGCGGAAATGCTCGCGCGCCGGCTTCACCCGCGAGACTTCGCGGATGATGGCTTCGGCAAAGGCCGCGGTGGCGCGGCGGCCGCCGGGCTCCACGCCGTCGCCGGCGATCGGCAGGCGAACCTCGAAGGTGTGCGGATCCGCGCGCGGCGCCGCCTGATGCCATTCGACCAGGTGCAGCAACCGGTCGAAGCGGCCCAGCACGGTCTCCACCGACGCGCGGGTGCCCTTGATCCGGTGCAGCGCGATCGAGCCGGCAACGGCCGCACGCTTTTCCGCTTCGCTCCAATCGTCGTCCCAGCTGTCGACCGACAGGCCCCAGGCGAGCCACGGCAACCACCGCAGCGGGATCCGCTGCGGATCGCCCAGCGCTTCGACCGGAAAGGGCACGTCGCCGATGCGCGCGGTCACCGTTTCGGCCGCGCGTTCCAGCGGGGTTGCGTTGGGAGGCAGCAGGCTAGGCGTCATAGCCGCCGTGAGCGATGACGATGTCGGTGCACCAGGCTGCCTGCGTATAGTCGCAGACGACGTCGGCAGTGGGCGCGGCCAGCACGACGCGCTGGACGCCGGGGACGGTCAGCGCGGCGTAGAGGCCGGACATGGTCACGTCGCGGCCCAGGAGCCGGCATTCGGCGAGGTATGCGTCCAGCTGCTCGCGGGCAGCGGTCAGCACCAGCGAGCGGTCAGGGCCGGCGAAGGTGTAGAGGGTGGCGTGCACTGCGAAGGTGCGGATCTCGGCGCTGGCGACGGTGACCAGGTCGCCGAGCGGGCGGACCTCGCGCGCATTTACCCGCTCGCGGACGGCATCGAGCAGCGCGGCCGAGGCTGCACCGTCGCCTTCCCGCGACAGGACGGTGACCAGAACCTCGCCGGGAGCCGGCGAGATGGCGCTGGCGTCTAGCACTCCGGGGTCCGCCGACTTGGCGTGGTAGATATAGGCCAGCTCAGGGCCGGCGACCGAGAAACCTTCCGGGCCAAGGACCGCGCGCTGGCGCAGGGCGTCGTCGGCCTCGCCCGGCAGGCGGATGACGCCGACCAGAGCCGCGAGATGATCCAGATTGGTGCCGAGCGCGTAGGCGACCATCAGCTGGCGTGCGGCGTCGTTGGCGCCCTGGCGCAACAGCAGCTCGCGGTAGGCGACCACCTGCAGCAGCTTCATGACCGGGTCGCTTTCGACCAGCGCATCGAAGGCCGGCAGGCGCGCGCGCAGGGACTCGACCAGCTCGGCGAGGATCTGCTCGAACGTCAGCTGCTCGACGATGGTCGGCGCCGGGAAGCGCGACAGGTCGATCGCGTTGGAGCTGGCGGGGGCGGTGGACATCGCCGGCCATGTCGGCGGCGGGTGGTGACAGCCGCTAGGGGGCCGCAATCGTAGAGAGGGACTCTACGATTGCGAGAATGGTTGCGTGTGGCTGAAAGTCTGCGCCCGTCGTAGGCAGGACGGGCGCTCGATGCTGGTTGCGAGAGCGATGATTCGCAGAACCATCAATGATGATGCTTGAAAAACATTCCCATCGGCGACTTGGCATGCTGCTGTTTAGGGTCAGGACCCATTGATGTGAGCGTCGCGATCTGATTCAGGCTCCGCAAGGAGACCGGGATGAG